>NZ_JBNNIU010000010.1:0-13963 GCF_050269675.1 Peribacillus sp. NPDC076916 | reverse complement strand
CATGACCAGCATGATGATTGTTGTATGAAGAAAAAACGATGCGATCATGACCAGCATGATGATGGTTGCATGAAGAAAAAACGATGCGATCATGACCAGCATGATGATGGTTCCATGAAGAAAAAACGATGCGATCATGATGATAGTAACAGTAAATTAGAACATATTCAATTCCAACTTCAACAACAGCAACAAAAACAAGAGCAACTTCTAGCTCAACTTCAAGCCCAGGCACAACTTCAGGCTCAACTTCTAGCTCAACTTCAGGTCCAGGCTCAAAATGATACCGATACTATTTCAAACGTAGGTAATCCAGTTGTGAATGTAAATGTATCCTATGATACTCTCTAGTTGTATCAGTTAGTGTCATAGTGAAATAAATGCCGGAGATACCGTAAAAGTTTTTGCTTCAAGTACAACTCCGGATGTCCTTTTGCCAAGGAAAGCAACTCGCTTTGAGTGAGCTAGATCCCCGTCTCCCTAAAGCATAAATAAAGAAGGCTTAAATATGAGGAATGTTACAGATTACCTGGAAAAGTTGGTTATAACAGGGAGTGCGGTAGAGGTACCTACATTCACTCCATCTACCATTCCGTTTTTTTGCATCTAGATTTTGGGTTTATGCCAATTAAAGAACATTAATAAAAAAATCTTGTTCAACTAACAGGTGCGTTCGTTCATTAAAATATAAAAGGAGAGTACATTATTTAGTACTACTTCATCAGTTAATTAAAATTTTAACTGAAAATCATATTCGAAAAACTCCTTCGTTAAAAAAATGTTAGTAGATTCTTTTATAAGCGGGTTATGTCCATTAGCCAGACACTCACACAAGTACTCCAACATCACCTACGGCATCAAAACCAATATAAACTAGTCTTGAAATGATCCAAATCTAATACTTTGCAGGGATGTTGGCAGCTTCATGCCAAAGTCTACCTTATTTAACGCATTCAGCAATTTCTTAAAAAGGGCTGAGTTGACTTCTCCTCCCACCCATTCCCTCCGTCATACACATGCAGTGCTCCAGCTTGAAGCTGGAGCGGATATGAAATATGTTCAGAAAAGACAGCGTTGCTATAACTTCTGATGTTTACGCACATATAAGCAAAAAACTCGAAAAGAAAACGTAGACAGTTTGAGGAATGCACCAAGGAAATCATTGATTAAATTTTTTTGTTGAATTTGGTGGGCAAATATCAATTTCATTTATATAACTTAGATTTGCCCACCAAATATTCCCCCCCCACCAGAGGAGATGCAAACAGCTAATGCCATCATTATTCAACCCTGTGAAAGATGAAATGTCCGGCAAGGACCTTGTGAAAGAGTCCAAAAAGTGTCCGGCCATTAAAACAACTACTACTTTCTTAAAACAAATTATTAAAGACACTAAACGTAAAGCTGTAGCCCAATTCTATCATGTGGATAATTCTCTAGAAAACTCTTTAAAACAAGCGAATTTTGTAGCCCATTGGGTTCCAAATGTATTTAGTAATCTAGTAGGGTCATTCTACGAAAAAGTCGAAATGGAATTCTGGAAGATTATTTAGCAATGTAATATTCTACTAACAAAAGAGCCTTCACTAGGGAACAAAAAATAGCGATCGACACCAAAGCGTTCAAGGAATTTGCTATGAAGGTTAAGAATGGAGTTAAAATGTATAAAGGACAGTTTGCTTATTTTATTAGGATTGTTAACAAGCTTATGAATGAGCTTTATTCTGATGCTGAGTTTATGATCAACCTTAATTAAACATAAAAGGCCAGGAAATACAACGAGAAAGGATTTCCTAATAGACCAAGTGGTGAAGACATTGATATTAGTTAGTTAAAAGCGTTAAACCTATATTTTCAATCAAAGCCTTGTTAAAATACTATATTGATTTTTGAACCATCCTTCGTAGCCTAGTTTAACCAAAAGTAAATGTTTTTCAATTTACCTTTCTTATTTTCTTCATGTATTTTTATTCATATTGATTCAGAAAATTTTTATTAGTTGAATTAGAACCAAGACTGTTGGACTTGTTGAAGATGTTGTTGAGCCTGTTCAAGTTGTTGCTGTGCCTGTTGATATTGTTGTGGGTTTGCATTAGCTTGAGCAGTTTGAAAAGCCCGTTGTGCTTGTTGAGCCGCAATGATAGCTTGCTGATATTGTTGTTTATGTGTCATGTTATAAGTCTCCTTCATTATTCACCATTTTTACGAAAGTCTAAACCACTAGTCATGTTTATTATGAACAAAAATTTTGTGAATATTCATAGGCAAGGGAGTGTAAAGATACTGGTTATTATAATGTGATGTACAACATTAAAAAAATAACTAAAAAATAAATCATAATGCAACGACGCTTTTATCTTTTATTAAGCTGATTAGAAGAATCCTTGCGACCTAGAAAGACCCTTTCTGACAGCTAAAGATGGCGATATAATTTCTGTTTATGTAAATTATTAGCTTGATTAAAGAACCATTGCATCATTGGAAGGGTAACAATCGTTGTAACCAATAACAACAGCAAACATTTCTTGAGTGAGTAAATTGGCTTCAAAGCCAATTGCAGCAATAATGAGTGCCACTTCCCCCCTGGAAACCATTGCTGAACCTATACCTAATGAAATATTCCAATTAAAACCAGCCAGTTTTGCATCAGTTGACGCACCAATCAACTTTGTTAGTATCACAGCCCTTCTATACCATGTTCTTTATAATAAGCCACCCAATGCCAGACTTTTGTCCCGCTCGTCAACTAGAGCTTATGTAAAAGATGGTTTTAATTAGGCAGTAACTCTAGGACAAAAGGAAACGAACTTATATTTATAGAAATTACTTTTAATATATATTCTAACGAGGTGTATGGTCTTGGATATGACCTTCTTTTTCGAGTGATAAATCAATAATAAAGAGAACTGATGTCGAAATATCAAGTTCTCTAGTAAAAAAATCTTCTATATTCTTTTTTTGTTATATGAGAAGAAATTTATTATTCTTTCTTATCATTATTCTCTTGGTTATTCTTTTCTGAAATTCGTCTTTGATTGGCTTTCGTCTCAGCATTCACATGGTTTGCATCATTTCGTTTATTTTTTTTAGAACCTCTTGCATCATTACTCATACTTACTCACCTCCCGCGGCAGCTTTGTATATGTATGTTAGCTTACTCTTGCCTCCAAATTTTATACGCCTTTTTGGAATCGTTTTGTTGTTTGCATCCTCCGTTCCTCCTGACAAACCATTAAGACGTGTAAACTGTTTTAATCCTGTATATCTAACTTTATTAAGTAATAGATCTAATTCCTGTCTATATTCAATCGTTCATGAATCACCAGTCCATACTTTAATGCTGATGTCTCCATTTTGGATTTCAGATCATTTTATTCCTTCACATTTTTCATAAGTTCAATTTCTTCTCCTCTTGAAGCAAAAAAGGTCATACAATACTCAACTACTACCGGCACAAAGTCGGCGTGTTATTCGAACTCTAAAAACTGTATAGTTTCTATGAAAAAATAGTTGATAAGATTGTTGAGACTAAAAAGATGGCCAATAAATATTGAGTGACTGCTCAATATTTATTGGCTCCATGCAAGGATTTTCTATCCTAGTTTTCCACTTGCCTCTACAATTTGATTAAGAAACTGTTCAACCTCTTCCTGACTTTTTCCAAGTTTACTTACAAAGCGGTTCAGTTCCTTCCCTTCTTTAAAAGCAATAAAGCTTGGGATTCCGTACACATCCAGCTTCTCTAATACCTCTGGAAAATGTTCACGATTTACCGCAATCATTTCCACTTTTTCTCTAAACGCTTCTTCCAAGATGGGCATAAATAAATCGGTATGCTGACAGTCTGGGCAATATTCGGCATAGAATTTGGCCATAACTGGTTTTGTTGATAAAATCGCCTCTTCAAACTCTTGTTTTGTTTTAATCTCTTTCATTATTAAAATCCTCCCCATATTTGATTCTCATTGATAGATTGATTGTTTCCACTATATAATTCACTTGCATCAAGATATTTTTCGCAATCCAGAGCAGCCATACAACCACTTCCCGCAGCCGTAATGGCTTGGCGGTATTTATGATCTTGAACATCCCCGCATGCAAATACACCTGGGATATTCGTTTCGGTTGTACCAGGATTCACCATGATATAACCCATTTCGTCCGTTTTGATTTGATTATCTAAAAATGCTGTGTTCGGTTTGTGCCCAATGGCAATGAAAACACCATCAGTTTCCAGAACTTCCTCTTTTCCTGTTTCGCTGTTTTTCACTTTCAAGCCAGTAACGTGTCGATCCCCTGCGATCACTTCTTCAGGAATGGAATTTAAGCTCCACGTAATTTTTGGATTCTTTTTGGCACGATCTTGCATAATTTGGGAAGCGCGAAGCTCCTTTCTGCGGTGGACAACCCGAACCTTCGAAGCAAACTTCGTTAAAAAATTTGCCTCTTCCATAGCAGAATCTCCGCCCCCGACAACGATAATTTTCTTTCCTCTAAAGAAAAATCCATCGCATGTCGCACAGGTGCTTACCCCACGACCAATATTTTCTCTTTCCCCTGGAATCTCCAAAAGTTTCGCTGAAGCTCCCGTTGAAATGATTAAAGATTGCGTTTTAAGCTCCCCTATTCCTTCCACCGTTAAGGTAAAAGGGTTATTGGAAAAGTCGACTTTTTTAACCCAGCCTCTTTTAAACTTTGCTCCAAAAAACTCAGCTTGCTTTCGCATGTTCTGCATCAACTCTCGTCCCATAATCCCTTCAGGAAAACCAGGAAAATTCTCGACATCTGTTGTCAATGTCAATTGCCCCCCTGGTTCAGGCCCTTCAATGACCAAAGGACTTATGTTAGCACGTGCTAAATAGATTGCTGCGGTTAACCCAGCAGGTCCAGTTCCTAGAATAACGGCTTTATACATCGCTTACCTCCTTATCTCTTAGTCATGAATATTAATTTGCAATATTCGTGCCAATCTTTAATTCCTTGCAAAATCACAATTTTTTCAGCCTATTATAGGTTAATCATTCCTATTTTCTATCACGTTTGAGAAAAATTTTTTCAAGACCAAGAAAACATGTAACAAAACGGTGGATTAAAAGCCAAGAAAGTTATAAAGGAAAGAAACAAGAATGGTTAAAACCGCTTTATAGTTGGACCAGTGGGGAGCTGGAAGGCTATTTTTGCGAGCAGCACTATTACCAGGTAAAAAAGCTTTCAATGATGACCAGAAGAAAGCGTATGAGGAATATAATAATATATAAAGACCCAGTCATACTCATTTACCCATTCATAAGATATGGAAAAAAGGTGGTGTGTTAGACTATGAGCCGTCTGGAAAAAAATTATGGTCTACCCATGAGACATTTTAAATTAAGTGATTGGCGTCTAGATGAATTTGGTTTCCGTAATCATCCTCATCATGTTTACCTTTACCATTATAGTCCTTACCTTTACCATGATAATCCTCATCATGTTAATCCTTACCTTTACCATGTTAATCCTTACCATGTTAATCCTTACTTTTACCATGTTAATCCTTATTATTAGACATATGAGATAAAGCCATCTTTTTTTAGGTGGCTTTTTATTATGATTAGTTGTAGATCCGCATTTTCTCCATTAAATTCAGAATGTGACAAAATGAAATTGTGGCCCGCCTCTTCTTAGGATGTAAGGACAGACCGGACCACACTTTCACTATTTAATCGATTCTAAGCAGGGGAGTATTCAACCCGCTTTTCTTTTGCAAGATATAGCCCCTCTCCGTCTAAAGGGGTGAATACCCGAAATTTTCTCAATTGCTTTCCATAAACATGGATCGTGATAGCTGGTTTATTACCTACCCCTTCCAAGATATGACAGTCTGCTGGAGGCAGTAGCTTTCCTGTATTCTGCTCGTTTACAATGATGGTATCAGTATGCTGTAACTTAACAATATTGCCCCCAGATAATTCCTCTAATCGTATATAATTAGTCACTTTAACCTTACCCGCGACAACTCCTTCTGCTCCCCATGTATCATCGTGATCATGAAGAGTGGTCTTCTGGCCGGGCTTCCAGACTAGCACGATCACTTCGAAACGATCCTCTGGGTCACAATACAACAGATGCCGCGAGTACCCTCCCTCACTGGGTCTTCTTTTCTCAGAAGGAAGCCATGATTGGGATTGAATTAATTTACCAACTAACCTTTCTGCTTCCACAACACATTCGTTATCATTCTGACTCCGTTCCACCATAACCGTCATATCTTTAACAAAATTTTTGAAATCATAATCATACGTGTGATCCATTTTAATTCCTCCCCAATATTCTGATGTTTTACTTTCCTGTATAGGAAAGTTGCTTGACTGCTTGTTCTAACTGTAGCAGAGCTTTTTCCATAGTAGAGCGGGGACATGCGATATTCGTTCTCATAAAGCCTTCTCCCCCTGGACTGTGTGAGCTCTTGTCGTGTCCAGATCCTTCCCAACGGATTATGCGGGCTGCAAAGGATTAACAACTTAACGGAAGAATCAATCTGAGCCTCTAAATCTGCAAAATCCATCTCCCAAGTTTGAAAATTTTTTCTTAGTTATTCAAAAAAAGATTGCAATTGAATTTGCAATCCCAGGGTATAAGTTATAAGATTCTGTCGTTCTAACCTGCGGGACAGTCCGAGTAACGTGTTTTCCATTTTTCCGCAGCTTGGGGGCACCTGCCCTTACCTATGAACAAAGTCTATTTAAAAATTGTAATGTCCGTTCATGCCCTGTATTTTCAAAAATTTGTTGAGGTGTTCCTTCTTCAACGATTACACCTTTATCAATAAATACGACTTTATCCGCTGCTTCACGCGCAAAATTCATTTCATGTGTCACTACAACCATGGTCATTCCTTCTTTAGCAAGTTCTTTCATGACCTTAAGAACCTCACCAACTAACTCAGGATCTAACGCGGAAGTAGGTTCATCAAAAAGCAGAACTTCAGGTTCCATAGCCATCGCCCGTGCAATTCCTACACGTTGTTGTTGTCCACCGGATAGCTGGGATGGATAGTGGTTCGCCCGTTCCGATAATCCTACCTTTTTCAGCAATTGAAGAGCCTTCGTACGAGAGGCTTCCTTGTCTTGTTTACGAACATAAACAAGACCTTCCATAACATTTTCAAGCGCAGTCATATGAGGGAACAAATTGTAACCTTGGAAAACCATACCCGTTTGTTGACGGAACTTAATCACCTTATCTTTTGGAACTGGTTTTTTATCCTGAAAATCCAAAGAAAACTTTCCAAGTTTGATGGTCCCTTTTGTAGGCGTTTCCAATAAATTCAGGCAGCGTAACAAGGTTGTTTTCCCTGAACCCGATGGCCCAATAATACAAACTGTATGGCCTTCCTCAATTTTTAGATCGATTCCCTTTAAAACCTCTGTTTGTCCAAATTGTTTATGCAGGTTCTTTATTTCAATCATGTATATTTCCCCCTATCAAATTAGCCCGTCACGTAACGATCGAGCCGTTTTTCCATCTGTCCTTGAGCATTCGAAAGAACAGTACTGAAAATCAAATAAATAAATCCTGCTAGACAATAGAGTACCAACGGTTCATAGGTTGTTGCGGTAATTTGCTGAGCAACTCTAAACATCTCAGTCACCGTAATGGTAGCAGCCAATGATGTATCCTTTACCAAGCTAATAAAACTGTTTGCCAAAGGCGGGACAGATACCCTTGTTGCCTGAGGGAGAATAATTCTTTTTAATGCCTGCGGATTACTCATCCCAATAGAATACGCCGCCTCCCATTGACCTTTGGAAATGGAGAGTATGGCCGCACGAATAATCTCTGAGTTGTAGGCGCCAACACTAAGCGTAAAACCGATAATCGCAGCAGGAAGGGGGCCGATCGTAATGCCTATACTCGGAAGGCCATAGAAAATGATAAACAACTGAACAAGCAGCGGTGTTCCCCTAATCACCCATACATAAAATCTTGCAACAGCGTCTAGGAGTTTTATTCCCGAGATTCGAGCCAATGCCGTAAGTAAAGCAAGAAGGAGTCCCAGTAAAAAGGATACTAATGTCAAGGGAACCGTAAACGCAACCCCAGCTTTTAACATCGGGAAAAAGGAATTTACAATGATGTCAAAAATTTGGTCCATTCTTTCATCAGCAAACATGTAGAACCCTCCCTATTTTGAAACATCTTTTCCAAAATATTTTTGTGAAATACTTAAATATTTACCATCCTTCATCATATCGGAAAGCGCTTTATTTACGGCCTTTTCCAATTCTTTATTCCCTTTTCTCATCATGACCCCCATTTTTGCCGGATCATCAAGTTCTGCGACAGATTTAACCGGTGCATCAGGTTTTTGCTTTTTGAAATCTAGGTAGGATAGTCCGTCATTTACAACCGCATCCGCACGTTTTGAAAGTAATAAATCAATGGATTGATTAAAACCTTCTACTCCAACAATCTCAGCACCATAAGATGCTGCTATATCTTTATAGTTACTAGTTAATGTCTGAGCTGATTTTATTCCTTTCAAATCTTCAAATGATTTAATCGTATTATTGTCCTTGTGAACAATTAAGAAAGGTTTTGACATAATATACGGCACTGAAAAATCGTATTTTTTCTGGCGGTCAGGAGTAATTCCTACATTATTAGCAATAATATCGAACCGCTTTGAATCGAGTCCTGCGAACATACCGTCCCATTGGGTTTCAATGAATTCTGGTTTCACACCAAGTCTTTTTGCTACTTCCTCCGCGATTTCAATATCAAAACCGGTTAACTTCCCTGAAGAATCATGGTAGCTAAAAGGTGCAAAGGTTCCTTCTGTTCCAATTTTAATGGTCCCACTCGATTTAATTCGCTCTAGTATATCCCTGCTCTCATCTGCCTGTTTGCCTCGTTGACTTGCTGCCTGATTTTCGGCCTTTCCGCATGCAGATAATACAAGTGCTATGAGTATCGAAAAAGTGATGATGATGAAACTCTTTTTCATAAATAATTCCCCCCTCACCAGCGTTGCATAAATAGTGTCATAATCTTCAGTTTAATCATTCTTTCTGTTTGGAGCCACAAAGGTAAATACCTTATAATAGATGGTTCTGTCCATTTGGAATTTTATTTACAATTAAATCTGTACGACAACAACAAAATTGCTCATTAAGGAACGGCTTTTCATTCAATCTTTCGAAGCCAGATATACACTGGTTTCCATAATACAGCCCTCAAATAACGGCTAATTTTTAAAGCATCGGTCATTCGGTCAAAACGTTATAATCTAGGTAACCACGGTCAAACACATACATTCATTTTTTGTCATCTACCATGATTTCAAGCTGGCCGCGGTCATGTTCTTTGGCCGTTGTCATAACGGATTTTTCAGGATAGGAAATCCTTTTTTCCATAAACACAAGACGCAGATGCAACTTCACTCCCGCCTTTGAAGACAATCGCCCAGCGCATGAAGGCTTTCGACTTCTTCTAGCTGCGCAAAAAGCAATAATTTTAGGAACGACTCCGTTGTTAATTTTGTCATATAGTAATCTAATTTCATCATTTTCACCTGTTCCTCAAATAATTGAAAATTTATTGGTGAAAACCATAATTTAAATTAATACAACACTAGTGTCCCCCCTGAATTTTCAAAAAAATGGATGATTTGCAGATTCCCAGTTTCATTACTCTTTATAATTATAATATTCCGAAAATTTTATCTATACTTTTCAAATGGACTCCACCTCCTCCTTTTCGTTATCATATTATGCAAAAGTTGTGCCAAAATAAAATCCTTGTTAATTCAACATTCCTACTATCGAACTAGTTGATAAATTCCCATTTCCGCGACGTATATATTGATAACCCACCGATCTGTACTGTTTTTCGGTTCCCAAATCCAGAAAAAATATTTCCAAATATGCGAAATATCCCCTACGGAGACGAAAAAAGATTGCAAATAAAATTTGCAATCTTAGGTAAAGTGGATAATCTTTCAGATTGTATCGTTTTAGCTTACTTGATTACCCCCGCATGACCGATACGCTAGAAGCCTCCCCGAATGCGGAAGAAAATCTTTTGACCGACCCTCGAGGATTGATACTGCACTGATTCCATCAGATTTCAGGAGCCTCCCTTTTCCTTTTTTATACATCACTTACCTCCTTGCTTCGCTAATCTCTTAAATATGAAAATTAATTTGCTATTGAATGCCAGCATTATAATTCCCTTAACCGCAATGAAATTGACAAATCATACAGCCGTGCCGTTATTCTAATGCCATTTCGAGATCCTTCCATATATCTTCTACATCTTCAATTCCAACCGAAAAACGAACGAGTCCATCATAAAGACCTGCTTTTTCTCTTTCTTCTTTAGGGATTATCGCATGTGTCATCGAAGCTGGATGTTGAATTAATGTACCTACATCTCCTAGGGAAACTGCTAAAGTACTCAGTTTTACAGAATTCATAACTTTAACACCTGTTTCGTATCCCCCCTTCAAGACAAAAGAAATCATTGCTCCAGGACCTTTCATTTGTTTCTCCATGATATTTTTATCTTCAAAACTTGCTAGCCCTGGAAAATAAACCTTCTCTATAGCCTTATGTTTTTCCAATCGTTCAGCCAAAATTTGTGCATTTTCTTGTGAACGGTCCATGCGAATGTGCAATGTACGTATCCCTTGAAAGAGAAGCCAGGCATCCATAGGGGCCAAATTTGCTCCCATAGTCTTCTGCACTTCTTTTCTCATCGTATCAATAATTTCCTTGCTGGAAATCACTAGTCCGCCAATAAGATATCCATGACCCGACAAATATTTCGTTGCACTGTGAACAACAATATCAATGCCGCATAGAATAGGATTTTGTAAATATGGGGACAAAAACGTATTATCAACAATAGTTAAGATACCCTTTTGCTTTGTAATCGCCGCTACACTCTTCATATCCACTAAGGAAAGCGTGGGATTAGACGGAGTTTCGAAGTAGACCACTTTCGTTCTATCTGTAATGTGTGGTTCAAGCTCTTCCCCTGTCTTAAACGGTACAAAGGTTACATCAATTCCAAATTTCTTTACCGTTTTGGATAGAAATGCGTGCGTCGCCCCATACAACGCTGTGTGTGCAACAACGTGATCTCCTGCCTGCAAAACACCCAAAAGGCAGCCAGTTATGGCAGCCATTCCAGATGAGAAAGCTAAACAACCTTCACCAAATTCCAATGCCGCTACCTTCTCTTCCAGTTCTCTTACATTTGGATTTCCCAGGCGTGAATACATAAATCCTGGATCTTCTCCTGCGAAGCGTTGTGCTCCTACTTCTGCATTATCAAAAACAAATGTTGAAGTCATATAAACAGGGGAGATGTGTGAGCCATGTCCTGGATCTTTATTTACTTTTACTAGCTTTGATGAATAGTTCATTATTATTATGCCTCCTAATTTTAGTAATCTGAAATGCTGCAGTTTTTATTTCTTCCCATTAGTTGTATGCAAATCTTTATATGCAAAAATTATGCCAATTCTGTAAACCTTATAAAATCTACAGTTTTAATATTAAAATTCTTTATTTATTTTCATTTTTGGCAAGGTTCACTGTAAAACATAGTAATTATCGAAATTACCAATTTAGCAATATTGATAATATTTTTCTAAAATTGAAAAGAATTTAGCTACCCATCTAACTTCTTGGTATTTCATTTTGTAGACAAGTCACTGTTCCTTCTCCTGCACTACCTAAGAAAAGGAACCATGCTCAAATATCAGCATGGACGATTGTTATTATTCTGTATTTTAAAGAACTACTCGCCTTTTGCATTAATGCGTGCTGCCTAATAATTTGCCGACTGCATAGATTTTTTCAAGTAGGCTCCATGCCAATGACGTCATACCTTTTATAACGGGGGTAATTCAAAATGACATTCCAACCTACTGTAAGACATCCCATCAATTTATAAGATTATGTAAATGCAGTTTATAATGCCACTTCATTGTAAATAAGTAAGATTCTTTCGAAGCATTCATTTTGTAAATAGGTTCAACTTTTTGCAACCCTGGAAACGGTTTTTTGGGGACTGGATGGCTTAAGCTTTTCCGAGATAAACTTTAAGAGAATTAGTTGAAAGTTCTTGAATGGATAATATTTCACCAGGCGCGATTTAACCGTTCCTTTTTTCTTTTGGCCAGAGACTTTTTCAACTACATAAAAATTCACAATACGAGGAATTCTATAAAAAGGTAGAATACTACCTCGAGGTGAATATGAAAACAAATAAACATGAAAATCCAAATAAGAACTTTTCGATTCTAATATGGAAAATAGCAATAGGTTCTACTCTGTCCTGGGAATTATCAAAACTTTTGGGTTCCGACCACCCTTACTTAGCTCCACTTTCGGTCATTCTATGCCTTCAATCAACAATTGACAAAACGGTCCAACAATCCATACAACGTGTAATTGGTACCATGATTGGTATTTCCGTTACTGTACTCATTGCAAGACATATGAGTATAAATGGATGGAATTTAGGACTATTAATTCTTTTAGGATGTTATATCACACAATGGTTGAAATTTAACAAAACAGTAATTTATCAAGTCGCACTAACGATATTATTTGTCTTTGTACTTGAACACCAAACGAAACATTATGCGATAGATAGAATGACAGATACTCTAGTCGGTGTAATTATTGCAGTTTTGATACAGTTAGTTTGGTTTCGTCTGTTTTTGAAGAGAAAGCAACAAGCTCAGTAGAAATGATTTACACAAGTGACATTTTTTTATTAGTCATGTACTTCCCTGGCTTTTGCTTTTTCAGTATCAAATATGTTTTCTAATTCGGGTAAGGTAAGTTTATATAACTGTCGACTCTCAGGAGTTTTGAAATAATTCATTTTCAGGATTTATAAAAATGGTATTGATTGTATTTTTCAAACTAGTAAAACGATTTTTAAATAAAATCCACGATCCATTTAATGACTGTAGAAAAAACATTTTTTATACTGCCCCACATGCCCTTGAATGCATTTACCATTAATTTCGCTAATGATTCCTTTAAGCATCTTATCCCAGAACATTCGCTGCATGAAATTCCAAATAAACTGAATGGAACCTGAAAAGATATTCTTGATTCCTATCCACATTTTTGAGAAATCACTGGTAAACAATCCGGAAAAAACTTGTATTAAACCCATGATGACCTATCGTCCACCGTCTATTACACCTTTTATATTGCCGACAACTGATTTTACAATTTCTAAAATAACTTTAAACTGTGCGTCTCCCAGGAATTATTTCCTGGATTAATCTTATAAAAATGGGCATAAAAAAAGACAGCAACTTTGTCCGCCTTTTTCTCCTGATTTTGTCCATGTTTTTATTAAACTAATGAGCCGATTACTTTAAGGCGTAGAATCAGGGAAATACAAATTTACAAATTTAAAAGTATCCCATCTGAAATAGAAATTAAATTATAAAAGGCTGACCAAAATGAGGTCAGCTTTTGATATTCTTAGCAGCATGCACCATATCCATAGGCTGGGGCATATCCACCATAACCGCCACCAAAACCACCGCAGAAACTAGCTCCAACAATAATTAAGAGGATAAACAATACAACTAAAAAGGCAAATCCACCACTAAATCCACAGCCTCCGTCAAATCCATCACAACAGCCATCTCTACGACTACCTGACATACAATCACTCCTTATTTTTTTAAGGAGGAACTTAAATGGGTTAATTCATTCTATGCTCTAAATAATTTAATGACACAATTAAACAACAAAAATGCCCGAAATAAAAATGAAGTGAACCCAAAAAGTTAGACACTTTATTTAATTAGGCAACCTTGAGGGCATGAACCCGGTAATCTACTGGGCTCATGCCTTTCTTACGATTAGTCAATGTCTTTGTTTGAATTAATTTATTAGTATTTAGAATGTACAGAGTGTTCAGGTTTACTAATAATAATTGG
>NZ_JBNNIU010000009.1:0-163958 GCF_050269675.1 Peribacillus sp. NPDC076916 | reverse complement strand
TATACGTTCGGTGTAGGCCTAGAACTTGCGATGGCCTGTGATTTCAGGATTGCACGGGAAGATACCCTGCTTGCCCTTCCAGAAATGAACCTAGGAATGATTCCTGGGAGTGGAGGTACACAGAGAATTGCAAAGATTGTGGGCTTAACAAGAGCAAAGGACATGATCATGCGTGCCAGAAAAATTCCTGCAAATGAAGCGTATCAATGGGGTCTATTAACACAAGTAGTGTCCAAAGGGGACCTTCAGCAAACAGTGGATTCGTTAGTTGAGGAGCTTGTTCAATTTTCTCCGCTTGCTCAGCGTGTTGCAAAAGAAGTGTTGAACGCTTCTGAAGAAAGTCCGCTGGGAGTCGGATTGAAAATGGAAGGGAAAGCCTACGGCCTCCTTCGCACAACAGAAGACTTTAAAGAAGGCGTAGATGCGTTCGTAGAAAAGAGAAAACCAGTTTTTACAGGGAAGTAAATAATGGATAGTAAGTCAACTGAGGTGTTGAGAAACCACTGAATCCGTTCTTTCCCAGCTTGTAGAGAAAGCGTGGTATTACTCTCTCTACAATCTTTTTTTGTTCCTTTTGACTTCCTTACAAGGACTTACACCTTTGGATAATTTAAAATAATCAAGAAGAAAAATCCTCTACCCTTAGTTGACCAATGAACTATCGAATGATATACAGTTATACCTATTTGAAGAGTAATAATATTATTGTTTTAAGAGGTTGTTTACTCTACTGATATTATTCACGATGGTGTTTATTAGGTTAATTTTCATATCCGTCCTCATATATAAGAGCTTCATTTCTAACACATCTATTTTACAAGAAACAATTCCAAATATCCTTAATCTGTTCGAAAAGAATGAAAAAAGGTGATATACATGAACTGGTTAGATCGTATTGAACAAAATGATCCTGTCGTTCAAAGTGCAGATCCTATCTGGAAAGCGGCTGAATACATGAAGCCTGTTTTATCGGGTCAAAATTTCATAGGGATAATTCATGCAAGGGATTTACTAAATACTGATTTAAAACGATTCATCGAAGAGTACATTGATAAAGACTGTGTTTCAGTCGATGGAACGGAAGTGATTTACGGCTTACCGTGTTCTAACACCCACCAAATAATTCCTGTTGTAAAGGATGGAATTTATTACGGCAGTATCAAATGGATCGTTGCCTGCAGGATGAATTAAATCAGTTGATGCTCGTTATAGACAATTCTTATGATGGAATATTGATAACAGATGAGACAGGTTATATTTATCAATAAGGAGTTGAACTGATCACTTTGCTGAACAAGGAGGTAATGGTCGGGGCGCACATGAACGATATGGTGGATAAAGGCCTATTTCTAAATGATTCTGTGGAGATGAAGACGCTACAATCAGGAAGATCATATACAAACGTTCAGAAGTATGAAAATACTGGAATATATACTCTGGTTACAGCTACGCCGGTTTGCAACCAAAAAGGAGAATTGATCCGGGTTTTGGCAAACGTTAGGGACGTCTCGGACTTAACTAGACTTCAGGAGCATCTAGCTGAATCCAAGAATTTACCTTAGCGCTACCAAACCGAGCTCAAACAGGTGCGCATTCAAAATATAAAAAGTTCAGGAGAAGTGATAGCCTATAGCCAAGAAATGCTAGATGTCCTTGATTTTGTCTATCATGTTGCATCATCCGATTCTACTATATTAGTACTGGGAGAATCTGGAGTTGGGAAAGAGGTCATTGGCAAAGTGCTACATGAAAACAGCTTGCGTTTTGAAAAAGGGTTATTCGTGAAAGTAAACTGTGGAGCGATCCTCCTAATCTATTAGAGGCAGAGTTGTTCTGATATGAACAGGGTGCTTTTACAGGGGCAAAAAAGGCAGGTAAGCAGGGTATTTTTGAATTGGCCAATAACGGAACTATTTTCCTTGACGAAATCGGAGAGTTACCATTAGACATGCAGGTAAAATTCCTGCGGGTTCTTCAGGAACAGGAACTTATCCGAGTTGGAGGGACACAAACGATCAACATTAATGAAAGGGTTATTGCTGCAACCAATCGAAACTTGGAAAGAATGGTGGAGGAAGAAACATTTCGGCTAGACCTCTATTATAGGTTGAATATCATACCAATCCAATTCCGCCACTAAGGGAAAGAAAGGATGATATTACTCCGCTACTTGGTAATTTTTTTAAGAAGTTTAATGAGAAGCATCAATATTCAAAACGCTTATCAAAAGAAGTTGTGGATCAATTGTTAATGTATAAATTTCCCGGGAATGTTCGGGAGTTATCCAATATAGTGGAACGACTAGTGCTTACCTGCCTTGCCAAGGTCATTAAATCGAAGTATCTTCCAAATATAGTAAGTGGATGTGACGAGATAGAAAATAAACTGAAGATTCAAGAAGGTAAACCTGAGGTAGACTGGCAAATCCTCAAGCTGTCTTGTTACGGTCCTGCAGAAGGAGGCAACCTGGTCGATCTGGAAAAGGAAGCGCTAATCCAAGCCCTGAAAAAATATGGATCAGTGCGATAAGCTGGTAAGGCCATAGGTATCACTCATACAATGGTTCTCAAAAAGATGAAAGAGTTTGGGGTTACCCTCAATGCGATACGCTAAAGAACTATGTACATTACTATTCTAATTATTGTTCGTTGTGGATTCGGTTATATATTGAGATTCATATTCGTCGTTGTTTTGTTCTGCTTGTTGTACATGTCTTTTGTATTGTATAGAGAAGCCGTTTCAGAAAGGGCTAACAGGTGACACATAAGCGTTACTGGAAATGGTTTATAACTATACAATTTGGATCGTAGGAGGAGCACATGAAATTTACGAGGATACCTGATTTTTATATCGGACAATAGTGGAGAATTTTCATGATGGAATTTTGGTAATGAATCAGGAAGGGAAAATTCTATTGGTCAATGGGTGAATCTGGAGTAGGAAAAGATGTCTTGGCTAGGGAAATTCATGAGACAAGTAAGCTGAAAGATCCGGAGCCTTCATGAAAGTGAACTGCGGGGCCATCCCTAAGGATTTCTTGGTATCTGAGTTCTTTGGCTATGATACCGGTGCCTTCACAGGTGCAAAGAAGGATGGGAAGCCAGGATTATTTGAACTTGCTGATCATGGAACCTTATTTTGGATGAAATCGGGGAGTTCCCCTTATATCTTCAGGCAAAACTTTTAAGTGTGCTACAAGACCAGCGGTTTACCCGGGTCGGTGGAAAGAAGGTGATTCAGGTCAATGTAAGAATTGTGGCAGCGACCAATAGGGATTTAGAATCTATGGTCCTGAGAGGAGAATTTCGGGAATACCTATATTACCGATTGAATGTCATCCCTATCCAGACTCCAGCATTGAGGGAAAGGAAGGATGATATCTCCTTGTTAATCGGTCATTTTCTCCAAAATTTTAATGAGGAATATAATAAGAATAAATCATTTACGATGGATGCTATGGATTCTTTGCGCATATCACTGGCCAGGCAACATCCGAGAATTGTTAAATATTGCAGATGACTTGTCCTAACCACTAAAAACGATGTAATAGAACCGAAGGATTTGCCTATTGCAAAACAACATACGGGAGTCAGTCTATCAATGCTCTTAAGAAATGAGGACACCAAAAGTAACTTATTTAAGTCTGTGGAGAAAAATCTAATCGAGAGCATGATACAGCGGGAAGGTCGTATTCGCAAGGCTGCCAAGGTATTGGGCGTTTCGCAAACGACCTTAATCCGCAAAAATAACGTCTCCTCAAAGGGCGAAAGTCTCATATTCTCCAGGGTCTAAGATGGAAAAGATAGTCGTTGTACACTCTCAGCTAGATGAAGTCCCTAAAGTGTTATGTCGAAGTAAATGACTAAAAAATAAAATAGTCATATTTCTTTATTCATTAATATAAGCGTACTCTCTGCTAGTCAACTTTCTTAATTGAGGAACTTGCCCTCCTTGACCCTAAGTACCATCAATGATGTAAAGAAAATAATGATGAATAAGTTTGATAAACACCAGGGATATTCATGTATGAATGCATATCAACGAAATTCAGTTTTGAGGAGGGGAACTATTATGGCTGACGAGCAATGGAGGCAGTTTGTTCTTGATGGGAACACCGACATCAACGTACGAAAAGAAGTTTTGGAATCGTGGAATAGGTGTAAACAGATGGGTGTTTCTCATGAGAGGGAAAATGTTTTTTCTCCTATTTCACAAAGCGATCTTGTAGGAAGACGACAGAAAAACCTCGACCTGATTAATGCAGCGTTGCCAGTTATGAAGGATTTTTATAAGCGCTTAAAAGGAGGAGGATACATTCTTTTACTTGCAGATGCAGAAGGATACTTAGTGGAAATGATGGCTGATCACAAATCTCAAAAAATAGCCGACCAGTGTGGAATGTCTGTAGGTGCACGATGGATGGAAGAAAACGTTGGTTCAACAGGGCTATCAATTGCGCTTAGAACACGCACTGCCATGGCTACTTCAGGGAATGAGCATTACTGTTTAGCCCTTCGCGTTTGGGATTGTTCTGCGTGTCCTATTTTTGTTGATGGAGAATACATAGGGGCCTTTGACGTTTGCCGTATGGGCCCTAATAATGATTTGAGAGAGTTATATACACTGGCATTTGCTGGTGCTCATGTTATTAGTGAAAGATACCGGTTTCATAAAGCAGAAATCAAAGAGCAAGTTTTATCACACGTATTAACTGGATACGTTCATAAGTTCAACTCCAACACAGGTATTATATCGTTTGATAATCAAGGTATAGAGTTATACAAAAACAAGCCTGCTCATGACTTTTTAAAGTTGTGGGAAGAAAACTACGGTCATTCGGAATCAAGTAAAAAAATGATATTGAGTGGCGTTGAAAAAGGTTCAGTTTCAACCGAAATTGAAGTGAATGAGAAGAAGTTTTTCATCCATTCAGAAGAAATAGTGAAGGGAGGTAAAACATTAGCCAACGTCCTATTTATACATTCCCAAACTAAGGAAACCCTACCAAAAGGTAAAATCAATCAAGATTACTTTGCCTTTTACACTAAAAATACAGCTTTCCAGAAGACCATACAAACAGCTATAAAGGTTTCAAGAAGTGATGCAAGTATTCTTATACAGGGGGAAAGTGGAGTCGGGAAAGACTTTATGGCTCGCTTTATTCACAAGCAAAGCGAAAGAAGGGACCAACCTTACACTGCGATTAATTGTGCAGCCTTGCCTCGAGAACTAATTACTACAGAGTTGTTTGGTTATGAAGGAGGAGCCTTTACAGGTGCAAAAAATAAAGGGAGTCAAGGGAAAATTGAAGCGTCGGACAAAGGAACCATATTCTTAGACGAAATAGCAGATTTACCACTTGATTTACAGGCTACTCTTCTTAGAACTTTAGAAGAAAAACAAGTGGTAAGAGTAGGAGGCACGACACCGATTCCAGTTGATGTACGTTTTTTAGCTGCGACAAATAAAAATATTAAAGAACTAATTGAAAAAGGAGAATTTCGAGAGGATCTCTATTATCGGTTAAACGTTTTTAATATAAAAATCCCTTCTTTAAGAGAACGAATTGAAGACGTGGAAAGCATCTTGAATACAATGTTAGGTGAAGCTTGTGAAAAAGCACAACGAAAAACAATCTCTTTCACTCCAGAAGTAATGAATATATTCGAACAACATACATGGCCAGGGAATTTAAGAGAGATGAGGAACGTAATTGAGCGAATTGTTTATCTACATGATGAAGATCACTTCGATTCATTTCATGCACATGAGTTTTTAGGATTGGATCAATCAATAGATAAAATAAGTGAACGTGAATATCTCTCTATCATTCTCAATAAAGCCAACGGTAATCGTGCCCAAGCTGCGAGGGAAATGGGTATCTCCCGCAGTGCTCTTTATCGGAAAATCCAAAAATATAACGTCGAATAAAGTATATATAACTGTTCGTCTGTCCGAACACAGACCGGTCAAATGTACATTTTTAAAATGGGAATCATCAAGCTCATAAAGTAAAAGCCCCATTGCAGACTCCGTTTTCACTTTATTTTAAACGTCTAATTAATTGGCACGGTTCTTGCAATATATCAAGTTGAGGACCATGTCCCAATAAAACAAGTAAAGGGAGGCTAATAAAATATGCAAGTAGGATCAAAAGAATGGATGGAAAATTTCCAGGAAGCCGTAAACACAGATCAAGAGTTAAATGTAATAGGAAAATATTGTGTTACAGACTTACTCTTGCAAATCGGTGCAAAGGAATACATAGTCCAAATTAAGCAAGGTAAACTGTCTAACTTCTTTGAAAAGGGAGCGTTAGACGGATGGAGTTTTGCGATTAGAGGTAGTTTAGAAGCTTGGGAAAAATTCACTCAGCCAATACCACCTCCAATGTTCCATGAATTATTCGCAGCAGCCTTTCAAGGGAATTTGCAGCTGGAAGGAAATCTTAAGGAACTGTATGCCAATTTGAAGTACATGATCCGTTTCCTAGATGTTACTAGAGAAGTGAAAAACAAGTTAGTTAAAGGAGTGTAATATGATGGGTAAATTTTCTTCTGTTAAAGGTCAATATGTTTATATTGAAGTAGATGGCATTGAGCACAAGGTTTATTTTGAGGAAAATGGACAAGGTATCCCATTAGTTTGTCAGCATACAGCTGGGGCTGACAGCAGACAATGGCGAGACTTACTTGAAGATTCAAACATTACACAGAATTTTAGGGTGATAGCTTATGATTTACCAAGACACGGTAAATCAGATCCCCCTCATGGTGTGGAATGGTGGAAAGAAGAATACAAGCTTACAACAGATTTTTATCTTCAATTTGTTCTTAATTTCTGTGAAGCTTTGGAGTTAGAAAATCCTATTTTTATGGGAAGCTCTTTTGGCGGACATGCTGCGCTTCAGTTGGCACTTGAGTATCCTGAGAACTTCCGAGCCACCATACCTGTTGAGGGATCCGACCATACACCTGGATTTTATCAGGAATGGTGGAATCATCCCCATACTCACGGTGGAGAAGTTTGTGGATCAGGAGTCTGGGGACTCATGGCTCCACAAAGCCCAGAAAAAGATCGTCGTTTAACATCGTGGTACTATAGCCAAGGGGCTCCAGGTGTATTTAAAGGAGACCTATATTTTTATAGTGTAGATCATGATTTACGTGGAAAGCTCCATCAAATTGATACGAATAAATGTCCAGTATATATGCTGACAGGAGAATATGACTATCTTTCAACACCTGAAGACTCTAAACGTACGGCTGAAAAAATACCAGGAGCCAAGTTTGTAGAAATGAAAGGTATTGGTCATTTCCCAATGAGTGAAAACCACGAAGTATTTGTTAAATACTTGGAAGATGTTCTTCAAGATATCTTAACCGAAGAAAAAACATTAGTATAAAAAATAAAAATAAAGAGACCATCACAAAGTCTGTTTCAAACGAATCATGACATCATACAGGGGAGACGAAAAGTCTCTCCTGTAATTTTTTCTGTCCTTGCTGTAAAAGGCGCAACATGGGCATTTACGGTTGGAATTTTATTATGTGTCCTGATTTACAAAAGAACCTTCTTTCAAGGAGAAGATTGCGAGCATTTATTTGAAACGAAAAAGGAGTGGAAAGATCAATGCAACATTACAGTATGTACATAAATGGCGAATGGGTTAATACTCATAACGTATTAGAAGTAGATAATCCTGCCACAAAAAAAATCATTGCGACCGTGCCAAACGGCGGGAGAGAGGAAGCAAAAACGGCATTAGATGCGGCACATAAGGCGTTTCGTACGTGGTCGAAAACGACGGCCTATGAACGTAGTGAATACTTAAAAAGGTGGTTTACTCTCATCGATCAAAACAAAGAGGAAATTGCGAAAACGATGACCATGGAGGAAAACCATTAAAAGAAGCGCTTGGTGAAGTGCAGTATGCCAACAGTTTTTTTACATGGTATGCAGAGGAAGGAAAGCGTGTATATGGAGAAACGATTCCGGCTGCGCATTCTGATAAACGCCTTCTCGTTCAAAAGCATCCGGTTGGTGTTGTCGCAGCGATTACGCCTTGGAACTTCCCGGCGGCGATGATTACAAGAAAAGTAGCCCCGGCATTAGCAGCAGGTTGTACGGTCGTTGTTAAGCCAGCTGAGTCTACTCCGTTAACTGCGTTGCTTTTAGCAAAATTCGCGCAAGAAGCAGGCATCCCAAAAGGGGTTGTCAATGTCGTTACAGGAGACCCGAAAGAAATCGGAAACGTTTGGCTAGACGATACCCGTGTAAAGAAAATTACGTTTACGGGTTCAACGGAGGTCGGCAAATATTTAATGAGACGCGCAGCGGACACCGTGAAAAAGGTCTCGCTTGAATTGGGCGGTCACGCACCGTTCATTGTGATGGACGATGCCGATGTCGAAAAAGCGGTGGAAGGTGTTATTGAATCAAAATTCCGTAATGCCGGTCAACTATGTATTTGTACAAATCGCATTTATGTGCAAGAAGGGATCGCCGAAACATTTACACAAGAGTTCGTGAAAGCTGTTTCGGAATTAAAAGTAGGCAGCGGTTTAGAAGAAGAGGCTGACATCGGTCCGCTCATTAACGACAAAGCAGTAGAAAAAGTACAAAGCCATATCTCTGATGCAGTCGATAAAGGCGCAAAAATATTGGCCGGTGGCAATGCGCTTCGAGAAACGAACGGCTATTACTTTAAACCAACAGTCTTAAGCGGTGTAACAGATGAAATGGTTTGTATGAAAGAAGAAACGTTCGGACCAGTCGCGCCGATTACGACCTTTAAAACGGAAGAAGAAGCGATTGAACGTGCGAACAATTCTCCTTACGGATTAGCAGCGTATGTATTTACTGAAAATCTTGGACGTGCGTTTCGTGTAAGTGAGGACTTGGAATACGGGATCGTTGGTGTAAATGACGGCACTCCGTCTGTTGCACAGGCACCATTTGGTGGATTTAAAGAAAGCGGACTAGTACGTGAAGGCGGCCATTATGGTATTGAGGAGTTTTTGGAAGTGAAATACATTTCCATCGGCATTTAATCGAACATTCTACATTCGCCGTTGGGGTGATAAAACTTCGGTTCTGTACACATAAGAAGAAATAGAATAAGGAGCTGGCAACAGCTCGTCCTTTTCAACGTATTAGGTTCTGGAGTGAAAATAATTCGATAGAAACATAACTTGTATTTTAGTTGTTATCTTCTTGAGATTCATGAAGCAATTCCAATCAAATTATATATGAATTTGACTTTATTTTAGGAAGACTTCAAATCCAAGTTTTTTTAATTGCTGATAATCAGTATTATGTAAACTAAACACTGATAGTAAATCTGGCTTGTTTTTATCAAATGTTAATACATAATATACACGTTTTCTATTTATAATGTGTGTTTAACATATTATAATCGCTAATAATGTTAAACACTAATTGATAGAATGAAAAAACACAGTAATATACACTTGAAAATCACTGTATTGCATCCTCCAAACGGCTCATGGCTTCTGCTGCTATTAGATAAACGAACATTCCTCCTTATCTGAAGCCTGGATGCGCACCCTTCCGGTGAAGTCGTTTAAACAAACCATTAATGAAGTTTATTTTCTATTTCAACAAATTTAAGTAGTGAAGACACTTATGAAAGATAAATTATTTTAAGTGATTAGTAGCCCTTAAACCAATGATTAAACATGGTTTAAATTAACAATATCTTGTAATATTTAACTTATCATACAGGGGAGCATTAGAATTTAAACTCCATTCGATGATTTAAGAGAGCCTTTTGGCTCTTTTTATTTTGAAAAAGTTTTAACTTTGTAAATTTGTGTTTTGCTGTCCGACCCTACCCCTACAGGGATTATTTCTATTAAGATCATGGTCCTTTGCTTACTCTAAGCTATATTTATATTATGTAAACTGGAGAGGATAAAGTTTTCACTTATAATAAAACGGATTTACATAAATATGGGGATGCCTTCACATAATATAGAAGGATATGAATTCCTTTGTAATAGGCAGGTGATTAGATGTTCTTCAAAAAACGAAAGTTTAGAAATAATAAAGACAAACAGGCCGTGACTGAGAATTCACAAGATATTGGCCAGCTGTTTGCTAAGGCTAAAAAATCCAGTGATTTTAAACAATTTCCACTTACGGATGAACCGGGACATTTAATCATTTCTTACTACAATACACTGGTCGATCAACAACAACTCCAACTGAAAATCCTAATGATTTTCCGAGAGACCCCTTTTGAACTAGACAGGCTAGAGAAAATTGATGACATAAATAAAATCATCGCAATAGAAGATATTGTAATAACGGCTAATCGGAACGAAGCTGAATCAAAGTTACTTAAAGGGTATGCGATACTTCAAATGAAGGAAAATGATCAAAGGGTTGCTTTAATTCTCTTATCCAATGATAAAGCTGGATTGCGTGAACAAAATAACGTTGAAAATGAGTTTAGTGTGGTGGGGCCACAAATTGGGTTTCTTGAGAATATTGATGTAAATATACATTTATTAAGACAACAAATAAATACAACTGATCTAATTACGAAAGAATTAAACATTGGTTCTACTTCAAATACTCGAGTTATTATTGCTCATATTGATGGGATTACGAGTGAGCAGCATGTTAATACCATGACCCAACGGCTTCAAGATATTGATTTTGATGTCATTTTTGATACTGCTCTGCTGCATCAATTTATAGAAGATAATTCCCATACACCGTTTCCTTTGCTTCTTCCAACTGAACGTGTGGATAGGGCGGTTCAAGCTCTTATTAACGGACAAGTAGCTGTTTTTTGTAGTGGGTCGCCATATGTCATTACAGGTCCTTCTACGATCATTGATTATTTTATTTCACCTGAAGATTACTTTCTCCCATGGATTATTGGATCTTTTTTTCGTTTAATACGGGTATTTAGTGTCCTTTTCTCCATTTTTGGGACATCTATTTATATAGCCGTTATCACTTACCATTACGAGATGATTCCAAACGATTTATTCGGTTCACTTAGTACTTCTCGTTATAATGTCCCGTTTCCGCCGGTATTAGAGGTGATTTTTCTGGAATTCACGATTGAACTATTACGTGAAGCGGGAGTCCGGTTACCTACAAAGGTAGGACAAACATTGGGAATAGTGGGCGGTATTGTTATCGGCCAAGCGTCAGTTGAGGCGTCCCTTACAAGTAATGTCTTACTCATTATAGTCGCCCTATCTGCCTTAGCTTCCTTTACTACCCCCATTTATAAAATGTCGAACACTATACGTTTTTTACGTTTTCCTTTAATTCTCTTCGCATCTATTTGGGGGGGACTAGGTATCGTTATAGGGATTGCCTTTTTAATCATTCATCTTACACGGTTAGAATCTTTAGGAACACCCTATACCGTTCCATTTTATCCTTTTAGGCCTGAGGATTTAACGGACAGCCTGATCCGTTCTTCTTATAGTAAAACATACAAAAGGCCAAATTACTTACGTCCTAAATCAATTTGGAGATACCACCCACATAATCACAAAAAAAAGAAAAGTGATTTTGATGAATAACCAGGAAAGGATAATAAAGGTGAATTAAATGAAATTATGTTTTCTGTTAACTTTTAGCTTAACTTTCTTTTTATCAGGGTGTGGTATACATGAGAGGATCATTGATGAAGTTCAGATAATTGAAGCTCTAGGATATGATCGGGAAGAAGGCAAAGTCAAAGGAACTGCTATTTATCCTATTTTCGCAGAGCAGGGGAAGGTCAAATTGAAGATTTTTAAAACGGTGTCTGATTCATATGAAGACATACTCCCGACCATGAATGCAAAATCAGCCTATCCTATTGAGACAGGAAAATTAGATTTTGTATTGTTCGGTAAGGAATATGCCACACAAGGGATCGAAGATGTTATCACTAATCTTGCCCGAAATCCAAATACGGGGAGTCGAATGCAGTTGGGCATTGCTGAAAACACAGCCGAAGATATACTTCAATCCAGTGAACATGTGAATCTTCCATTCCATTTAAGTGAAAAAATCAATCAAAACATTGAAAGTGGTAATTTGCCAAAAATGAATCTGCACATGTTTTTGAACCATTTTCATCAAGAAGGGAGGGATCAAGTTTTACCTTATTTTATCCTAGAGGAAGGTCAAGTTAAAATTGACGGGTTAGCCTTATTAAAGAACGGGAAGTACTTAAATCATATTAATTTAAGAAAGTCCTTTATTCTAAAAACATTAATTGATGGGTCTCAAAATGGGCAATATAAAGCCAAAATCACACAAAATAAAAAGGAAGGTTTTATTCTCTTGAAAAACCTGGATGCAAAAACTACATATACGGTTGAGAAAAGCGAAGGCATTCCGAGTATATTCATCGATTTAACCATCCATGCAGAGATTGAAAAAGCATCATCCTGGTTTGATTTGAAAAAAGATAAAGATATTGTAAAACTGGAACGAATTTTAAATGAACACTTTAAGGAAGAGGTCCAACGTTTAATTTCACTGGCACAAGGATACAATGTAGATCCCATTGGGTTGGGAGAAAAGGTTAGAGCCACCTCAAGAAATTGGGACTATCAACGGTTTATGGACATATACCCAGAAGTAAAAACCACTGTACACACAAATATTGACATCCTAAAAACAGGTATTGAAGAGTAAGTCTTCAAGATAAGAGGAGGAACCACGTGAAGTCATTACTAGACGAACGACATTTAGTATCTTCCTTTTACGTTTTCTTTCTGATCTACACGAATATTATTGGCATAGGAATCATGAGTTTTCAACGAGATATAACGAAGGACGCAGGTTATGATGCATGGATTTCCATCATTTTATCAAGTATAAGCATACATATACTAGTTTGGATGATCTATCGTATTCTTGGAATTGCTAACAATGATGTCATACATGTTCACAAATTTTGCTTTGGAAAATGGATTGGCGGACTGTTCAACATTTTTGTGATTTTCTACTTTCTTATATTGGGTTTAATTGTTTTCCGTGTTTATATTGAAGTGGTTCAAGTTTGGCTGTTTCCCCTAATGAAGACCTGGCAAATAAGCCTCATTCTTCTAGTCCTCATTTATTACGTTGTATCCGGTGGATTCCGCGTGATTACTGGAATGTGTTTCTGGGGAACTATCATACCTTTTATTATCCTGTTTCCCCTTAATTTTTTTTCATTGGAATTTGCCGATTTTAACAATTTATTACCCGTATTTAACCACTCTGTGAAGGAAATCGTATCATCCTCTAAAGCTATGTTGTTTCAATATGTTGGCTTTGAGACCTTATTCATGTTCTACCCATTCATAAAAAATCCAGACAGATCACAAAAATGGGCCCATTTTGGACTTTTGTTCTCAAGCTTACTTTATCTAATAATAGCGCTCATCACATTTGTCTTCTTTAGTGAAGGACAATTAAACCATGTAATATGGCCAACATTAGCTCAAATGAAAATTGCGAAATTCCCTCTAATAGAAAGAGTCGAATTTATCGTTGTTTCGATTTGGTTACTTCTCGTATTACCCAATATCAGTGTGAAAATATGGGCTGGTTGTCGTGCTATTAAGAAAGTAATAAATGTGAAACAACGTATAAGTCTGTTCATTGTACTGGTCCTATTCTTTATTTTAGCTAATGTGCTCAAAGAGAGGAGTCAAATAGAGCGATTGAATGAAATGTATTCAAACATTGCTTTTTACTTTGTGTATCTATATATCCCTTTTCTCTTTTTGTACATTCATATTAAGCATAAAATAACTAAGTAGGATAGAAAGCTTCTAGAAACTTATAATACAATCTGGGCAGATCGTTTTGTAAGGATTCAACAGAAAAGGTCAGCAGTTACATTTGGGAAGGTGAACCATTCCAAATCACAGAAATTACAATGGATGATCCTAAACTAGGTGAGGTTTTAGTTCGCCTTGTTGCGTCGGGGATTTGTCACACTGATGTGGAGCTAGTATAGTTTCATGGACACATTTTAGTTAAGTCCTTACAATGATTTTTGAGAGGATGTGTCCGTCTTGGAACGTAAGAATACAGGTGGAAAATAGAATGATGAGTTAAGAAGACTATTTAGATCTTTATCACTCGGGTAATTCGGTCAAAGAATTAAGCGGCGAATATGGCGTATCAGAAGTTACCATTTATAAATGGGTTAAAGAATTTATCCCTATCGGTTTAGGGGAAGAGTCTATGACTCCAAAGGAATTAGCTGCCATACAGAAGGAATACCTTCGGTTAAAGCAAGAAGTTGAAATCTTAAAAAAGGCTATGGCCATATTCGCGAAAAAGTAACCGAGACAGATCTTACCGAATTTATTGAGGAACACAAGAAACAATATCCCATACAGAAGATGTGTGAAATACTAGAAATCCCAAGAAGCAGCCATTATCAGTCTCTTCAACTTGTCGTATCCAATCGCGAACAGGAAAACCAAGAGCTAACGAAGAAAATTCATCTCATCTACTTAGAAAGCAAGGGACGTTATGGTGCTCCCAAGATACATAAAATCTTATTAACCAAAGGGTTTTCCCTAAGTCTAAAGCGTGTTCAACGCCTAATGAACAAAGCGAGTATTCGTTCTATCAGGAAGAAAAAATACCGTCCCTATCCATCAAAAGAAAAGATTATTCAGTTGGATAATTTGCTTAAACGAGACTTTACTACCCAGACCATTAATGAGAAATGGGTAGCTGATATTACGTATATCCACAGGTTAAAAGACGGATGGTGTTATTTAGCTTCTGTATTGGATCTTCATTCTAAGGAAATAGTAGGGTATTCCTTTTCACTTTCTATGGCGACAGAACTGGTCATAAAAGCTTTCGATAACGCTCACTCTTCACAAAAGCCATCGGAGGGCTTAGTTCTTCATACGAATCTTGGCTCACAATATACAAGCAGTGAGTTTACTCAACATACCCAGAATCATCATATTAAGCGATCCTTTAGCCAGAAGGGTTGCCCGTACGATAATGCCTGTATTGAATCTTTTCATGCGATATTAAAGAAGGAAGAAGTCAACCATGTACAGTATCTAGACTACCAAACAGCTAAATTAGCGATATTCCAATTTATTGAAGGGTGGTAAACCGAAAAAGAATTCACAGCAGGTTAGGATATAAAACACCACAAGCCATTGAAGATCAAATTACAAATACAGCTTAAGATTTAACTTTTTTGTGTCCAAAATATTGACTCAAATCCATGGCTTTGGTAAATCTTTAAAGTATTTAATAATTATTTATTAGGGATTTCTTAAGAATCAACTTGTCTAGCTTTTCACTATATTCAAGTGTTTCCTGATGATTTAGACCTTTCTTAACACCAGTTTCTATAAGTAATTTTCTTAGGCTCATTATATTTAATTCTAACTCTCTATACATTTTTATTTCGCACATTTTGAATACTCCTTTGTGGGTAACTAATTTCTATTTTAGGATTATATTACAATTATGTAATGATTAAAATGTTTTTTCTTAAACTTGCTAATAAGTAGGGAAATCGACATAAGATTATACTGCAATACGTCACAGTAGAAACAAAGAAAATCGTGATATTACGCAATCCAAAAGTGATAAAAAAGATGCCCTTGTCATCGCTGATATGGTGAAGAATGGCTACTATGCCTTCGTTCGTTCCACTTCAGAATCATTTGAAAAACTTCGTGTCCTTATGGCTAACCGAGATGTGATCATTAAGCGTCTTGTTAGCTCCATCAACCAAATTAATCGCTTGGTGGTCTTTCCTGAGCTCCGGCAAGTGTTTAAAGACGTATCATGTAAAGGGGCAATCGCAATCCTACGCCTCTTTCCTACCCCAGCTGAATTATGTTCCTTACAGCCTCAAGATATCGTAAACGGGTGGAAATCATGTATGAAGCGACATTCCGGGCATAAAAAAGCCCGTTCCCTGCTTGTATTGGCCAACTTTCCGCCAGGTATCCCACATTCGATTCAGAGTAGTATTGTAAAACCAAATTGAATAGTAACTTCTTGAATTGACAGAACGCGTTTTGAACGAGATATAACGGATAGAATGGACCAGCAAGAAAAAACCATAGAAAAACAATCCGAACTGATCCGCGTTTTGGTAGAACCTTTAACGGAAAATCTAAACATGAAGAAGAACGAGATAAAAGGTTTAAAACGGTTAGATAAAATAGTAGCTGAAGTATCCGCTGCCGTGATAAAAATGGCAAAGGAGGAAGTGGAATCCATTAAAAAAGAAGTGGCTGTTGCTAAAGCGGAAATAGATGTTGTCATGAATAGAGACAAAGTCGGCTGTCCGACTTAATTCTTGAACGACTTCAGCTAAATATTGAGTAGCTTTCATAGTTATAATTAACCTTGTTGAATCAATTCTTGCTTTTAGCTGCAACTGCTTTTTTATCGTCTTTGCTTGTGATACCACCACCTACGATGACAAGATCTGGTTGTACTTTAATCACATCTGGAAGTGTTTCTAATTTGATTCCGACTGCATATAGCCGTTTTCGCATTTTTTACAACGCTCTTAATGGTTGCAAGGTCTTCGAAAGAATTTTTTCCTACAGCTTGAAGGTCATAACCTGTGTGAACACAGATATAATCTACTCCAAGTTCATCCGCACGACTTTCAATGTCTTTTACTGCGATTATATCAGCAAGGATTTGTTTACCTTGTTTTTTGCTTCTTCTACAGCACCTTTAATGGACTCGTCTTCAGCTGTACCAAGAATGGTGATGATGTCAGCGCCTGCTGCAGATGCTTGGCTAACTTCATATCAGCTGCATCCATGATTTTAAGATCAGCTAAATGATAGCTATTTACTAACGGTACGATATTCAGTATACTGGGTATGTTACTAAATTAAAAGTATGCACTATTTTATCATATAGTAATAAAAAGTATACTATGGGACATAATAAGAGTTGGAGGTGAAATAAATGCCGAATCTTGGGGAAAAAGTGTTTAATTGTGAAAAAGAATTGACTCTTTCGATTATTGGTGGAAAATGGAAAATGTTGGTATTGTGGCATCTGGGAAAAGAAGGAACCAAACGTTTTGGTGAACTAAAGGCCCTCATGCCTGGTATCACTCAAAGAATGCTTGTTAATCAATTGCGTGAACTTGAAGACCATTTGATTGTTCATCGTGAAGTCTATCCTGTCGTTCCGCCAAAAGTTGAATATTCACTCACTGAGTATGGAAGAAGTCTGATGCCTATTCTGGATGCAATGTATGACTGGGGTAAAGATTATATTGAGAATGTATTAGAAAAAGAAACAGAAAACAAATCGTCTATTCAGTAAAAAAAGAGTTTCTCCTAGGGGTTCGAAAAAGTGTAAAAAGTTCATATACTAACAAACCACGGTTAGCTATCTTAATAAAGATGCTGTCCGTGGTTTTTTATATCTCTACGTATTTAAAAGGTTGAAAAAACACAACATTTAATAAAGGAATCAGTTACTTGGTATTGGATTCATGTTTATAGTGTTATTTTTAACACTATGTTATACGAAATGTATCTATGTGTTAATAAAGTGCGTACTTTCAAAAGTATAACTTACGTAATATACTGATTTTGCTCAAGTAATAGCGAGCTTAAAGAATACTACCAAACCTTAAGGGAATACTACTACAAGCATGGTGAGATGAAGTGAAACTTCATTTAATAATTTATACATGTTGTTGCTTTTGACGAAAGGAGAGATCCGCATGGAAAGGTTCAAAACTAAGCAGCGAAAAGTTTGTGAAAGATGTCTAACCATCACCATAAATAATGAAACCTGTCCAAAATGTGGACATTCTCAATTAAGAGATATCATTATTACCGGACAAGCTGGGAGAAATAAACGAATCTTACATCCAAAAGTAGGATAACGCAATAGCGAAAATCCTTGTTGTTTTTGTAGGGAAAACGAAGAAAATCAGACATTTTTCTATTGAAAATGTGGAGGAATGAAAAGTGGATTCTATGACGTTTGTCTTATTTGGGGCAACTGGGGATTTAGCTAAGCGAAAAATCTACCCTGCCTTGTTTAATTTATATTTGAATCAAAAATTACCAGATTCTTTTTTGATCATTGGTGTAGGAATAGACGAAATGTCTGATGTTGATTTCCAAAACCATGTAACAGACTCGCTATACACTTTTTCTAGACACTTGATAAATGATAAATCCGAAAAACAAGAGTTTGTAAAGGCATTTCGTTATTGCCAGTTAGATTTCACGAATACTGAAGGGTATAAGAAGTTAGTTGAATTCGTTCAACAAAATGAAAAAGACCAGAGTATTGAAGAGAATAGAATGTTTTATCTTTCTGTTGCTCCTGAATTCTTTGATGTAATTGCTTTAAACATAAAGAAGAGTGGCTTAGGTTCGACAAAGGGATGGAAACGATTGATTATCGAAAAACCATTTGGATATGACTTAAAATCTGCTGAAGATTTAAACGGAAAATTAAGCAAAGCTTTTGAAGAAAACGAAATTTTTCGGATTGACCATTATCTCGGAAAACCAATGGTTCAAAACCTTGAAGCCTTGGAATTTGCCAATCCTGTTCTGCAATCACTTTGGAACAATCGGTTTATTGCCAATGTGCAAATTACGGCTAGTGAAACGGTTGGTGTAGAAGAGAGGGCTGGTTATTATGACCAAGCAGGCGCTATTCGTGATATGGTTCAAAATCATATGCTACAGCTGTTGATGATGACAGCCATGCATCTCCCAAAACAGATTAGTGCAAAAGATATCCGTAATGAGAAAAGAAAAGTTATGGAATCTCTGCGACCATTACAGAAAAATACTGTAGGTATCCACGTCGTTCGTGGCCAATATGGATCAGGTGAAATAAACGGTACACCAGTAGTCAGATACTTAGAAGAACCTGGCGTTGCTGCTTCTTCTAAAAACGATACATTCATTGCTGCTCGTCTATGGATTGATAATTCCTTCTGGGACGGGGTCCCATTCTATATCCGGACAGGAAAAAGAATGACGGAAAAATTAACGCGGATTGTGATTGAATTCAAAAACCCATTAAAGAATTTGTATACCAATGAAATCCAAAATGCTGAACCCAATCTATTAGTTATTAATGTAAGTCCTAATGAAGGTGTTTCGTTGCAGTTAAATAGTAAAAACCCGATAAATGGAAAGTTAGAACCTATTGTTGTTGATTTTTCAGCGAGTAAAAAAGACGTGCCCGAAGCATATGAACTCTTAATATTTGATGCTCTGCGTGGAGATTCTACCTTCTTTGCTCATTGGAACGAAGTGAAATTATCTTGGAAATGGGTACAGCCTATTTTAGAGACATTTGAGGAAAATATTGTTCCACTTCATTCATATCAATCTGGCTCGATGGGACCTGAAGCTGCTCATCAATTATTGGAAGAGGATGGTTATAGATGGTGGTAAAAGAAAGATTATGATTATACTTTGAATCCATTCTGCTATAGATGAAAAACTCAAAAAATATAGAAATACTCAAGGAGGATTAATGATGAAGGTCGGATTAATTGGATTAGGAAAAATGGGGCTAAACATAGGAAAGAACCTAATTGACCATAAACATGATGTAGTAGCATTTGATCTAAATACAAATGCTGTTGAAGAAATAAAGAAATACGGGGCTGAAGGTACATCTAGCTTACAAGATCTTGTTCAATCAATAGAAAAGCCACGAGTTTTTTGGATTATGGTTCCACACTCCGTTGTTGATTCCGTTATTAGTGAGATAACACCATTTCTGAGTGAGGGAGATATCGTGGTTGAAGCTGGTAATTCTCACTATAAGGAATCCATTCGTCGATACAACCAGCTAAAGGAAGTGGGAGTGAGCTTTATGGATGCCGGCACATCCGGGGGTATGGAAGGTGCTCGGGATGGAGCTTGTTATATGATTGGGGGAGAGCCTGAAGCATGGAGCATTGTCGAGCCCATTTTTCGAGATACAGCTGTAGAAAATGGGTATTTATATGCTGGAAAAGCAGGTAGTGGTCACTTCCTAAAAATGATTCACAATGGAATTGAATACGGAATGATGGCTGCGATTGGAGAAGGATTTGAAGTATTAGAAAAAAGTGAATTCGATTTTGATTATGAAAAGGTAGCAAAAGTTTGGAATAATGGTTCGGTTATTCGTTCTTGGCTCATGGATTTAACAGAACACGCGTTTTCTAAAGATGCAAAATTAGATGAAATTAAAGGCACTATGCATTCATCTGGTGAAGGGAAATGGACAGTTGAAACAGCATTGGATCTTCAAGCTGCTACCCCTGTTATCGCTATGTCTTTATTAATGCGTTATCGTTCCTTAGACAATGATACCTTTACAGGTAAAGTGGTTGCTGCTTTGCGAAACGAATTTGGTGGACATGCTGTGGAAAAAAAATGATTTGGAAAAATAGATAAGAGTAACCAAAAATAGATCTGGGAGGAAATATAAGGTATGACTATTTCGTTTGATTACACCAATGCTTTGCCATTTATGAAAAAGAGTGAAGTAGAAGGATTAAGTGAATTTGTAAAAGTAGCTCATGGAATGCTTCATGAAAAGAAAGGTATTGGTTCTGATTTTCTTGGGTGGGTCGATTTACCACTAACCTATGATAAAGAAGAATTTTCACGTATTAAACAAGCTGCAAAAAGAATACAAAATCAATCAGATGCTCTGATTGTTATTGGCATCGGTGGTTCTTATTTAGGGGCAAGATCGGCAATTGAAGCTTTGTCTCATACTTTTCATAATCAAATAGACGGTAAGACACAAGTTTATTTTGCTGGGAACAATATCAGCTCCACCTACATCACGCATTTATTAGAGCTATTAGAAGGAAAAGATATTTCGGTTAATGTTATTTCTAAATCAGGAACAACAACAGAGCCTGCCCTAGCCTTCCGTATTTTTCGTAACTATATGGAACAAAAGTATGGAAAGGAGGAGGCAAGAACACGTATTTTTGCCACTACTGATCAGGAAAAAGGAGTATTAAAAAAACTTGCAGACGCAGAAGGATATGAAACATTTGTTATTCCAGATGATGTAGGTGGAAGATATTCTGTCCTAACAGCAGTAGGTCTCTTACCTATTGCCGTTGCAGGATTAGACATTGATCAAATGATAGCAGGAGCTGCATCTGCTGCACGTAAGTACAATAATCCAGAATTAATGACAAATGAATGCTACCAATATGCCGCAGTGCGAAATGCACTCTACAATAAGGGAAAAGTGATTGAATTGCTGGTTAATTATGAGCCATCTCTTCATTTTATATCCGAATGGTGGAAACAACTATTTGGGGAAAGTGAAGGAAAAGATCAAAAGGGTCTTTTTCCTGCTTCCGTCGATTTTTCAACGGATTTGCATTCAATGGGACAATATGTGCAGGAAGGTCGACGAAACCTTTTAGAAACGGTTTTACAGATTAAGAAACCTCGAATTGAAGTGACTATTCAGGAGGATCCAGAAAATATTGATGGATTAGACTTCCTGGCCGGTAAGACGATGGATGAAGTCAACAAAAGTGCATTTCAGGGTACCCTTATGGCTCATATAGATGGAGAAGTACCTAATCTCGTGATTGAACTGGATGAAATGAATGAATACACTTACGGTGAGATGGTTTACTTTTTTGAGAAGGCATGTGGGATTAGTGGCCATCTATTAGGAGTTAACCCATTTGACCAGCCTGGAGTCGAAGCATACAAGAAGAATATGTTTGCTTTACTTGACAAACCTGGTTTTGAAGCAGAAAAAGCTACTCTCATGGAGCGTTTATCAAAATAATTATATCTGATTGGTTTTGTACTAATAAAAAGATTGTTACCAAAAACCATATTTTTGTAACAACGTTTATGAGAAATACTGATACTTGATTTTACTAATTTTACAGGTTACCAAAAGTTTTACCAAATACTTTTACAAAATGATGTCTCTTGTACAATTAGGTTATAAAATTGTGCAGGAGGCTTCATTATGACAATCGGTTATACTCGAGTTACGAAAGTTGACCAAAATTTAGACCGACAAATTATATTACTTTCTGAGTATGTCTGTAAAAAAATGCTCAAGAGAAATTTACTGGGACTACAAAGGATTGAGATGGACTTAACTAATTGCTAGATGTTATACGGAAAGGTGATACCGTTGTAGCAAAAATATTTCACGATTAGGGATAAGAACACTTGATATTCTTTCTATTATTCAGCAATTCGAGGATACAGGTGTAAAGTTCGTTTCTATTAAAGAGAACATGGATTCAAGAACATCAACAGGAAAAGCCATGTTTCAAATGATGTGTGTCATTGCAGAATTAGAACGAAATTTAATTGTAGAGAGAATTAAAGAAGGATTAGAAGCTAGTAAGCAAAGAGGAAAGCCTAGGTAGACCAAATTGATCAAGGAAAAATTGAAATAACCTTGAGGATGTATGACAGTAAAGACTACTCGGTAAAAGAAATTTTAGAAGGTACAGGACTTTCACAGGGTTCATTATATCGAGCAATTAATAAAAAAAAACTAAAAGAAGTAAATTAATAACCTCTTATAAATTTAGGAATTATGTGATGGAATAGGTTAGGGCAGCTATTCTGTTACTATCCCAAATTACTGTGAATGGAGTTGGCAATTTGGCATCCATAGAACGTAGAGTAGACTTTACCCAAGATTTAAAAAACGTCCTACTTCAAAAGAACTACGTGATATTTACTCCCCTACACCTGAAGAAAATCAATTTGCGCATAAAGTTGCTAAGGGGCTTAGGGATTACACCAATCTATGTCTAGACGGGGAAACTGTTTGGATAGTGCACCGATAGAATCATTCTTTGGCCACCTTAAAGAAGAAGCAAATATTAAGCCGTGTAAAACTTTAGATGAACTAAACGTGAAATAGACAATTACATCACTTACTATAACTATAACAGATATCAATGGAACCTAAAAAAGATGACCCCTGTACAATGATATGATCCCCTTTTAGTAGCCAGAAAAAAGAAAGTACACTAATCTGTCTATATATGGAGGGGATTTTTCTATGGGTAATATTAAAAGAACGTTTGATAAAGCGTTCAAAAAGCAGGCCGTTGATTTATATCTTAATGGAGATATGAGTTATATCAATCGGTCGCTGATAAATAGAAATTGATAAAAATCAAGTCCGCCGCTGGGGTAGGTACTTTGAAGCTGAAGGCATACTGGGTTTGGAAGAGAAACGAGGGAAAGCGAAGGGGCTTGGTAAGGGCAGACCAAGAACAGCTCCGGAGGATTCAGAAGAAAAAATCACACGTTTAGAGGCGGAGAACGACATGCTAAAAAAGCTCTTAAAGATGTAAAAATGGGGAATGAAGGCAGTAACGACAAGGAAAAAGTATGAGGTAATTAGGGAAATGTCCAAGGAACACTACCCTATTCAGTTATTATGCGAAATTGCACATGTATCAAGAAGTGGATACTACAAATGGTTAAAACGTAAAATATCGACTTCTGAAAAGCAACTGGATGATGAAGAGATTAAGAAAAAAATTATAGGATGCTACAATAAACTAAAAGAAATCTATGGGTATGGTATGGCTGGATAAAATCTACGGTTTAAACCTGAACCACAAGCGTGTCCAACGTCTTATGCGGGGGAGCTAGGGTTAAAGTCCCTGATTCGGAAAAGGAAACCTTATTACGGGAAGAAAGAAGCATATGTCATTTCTAAAAACCTTCTTAATAGGGATTTTCATGCATCCAGACCTAAAGAGAAATGGGTAACTGACATTACATATTTGATTTTTTTTATAAACAGAGACTTTTCCAATCCGCCATAAAAGACCTCTATAACAATGAAATCATTTCTTATCAAGTCAGCCGAAGAAACAACTTAAAACTTGTAATAGATAACAATAAAAAAAGCAAAGAAAAAACGGAATGTTAAAGGAATTCTTCTGCATAGCGACCAGGGGTACCAATACACTTCCCACCAATTTTGAAAAAATATAAAATGCAATCCAGTATGTCAAGAAAGGGAAACTGCTGGGATAACGCTTGTATGGAGAATTTCTTCAGCCACTTTAAATCGGAGTGTTTCTATATGAACTCCTTCGGTACCTCTGAAGAGGTTCGCGGTGCTGTAAGTATGTATTATTCGATTCTATAACCATCATCGCTTCCAGAAAAAATTAAACAACCTGAGTCCATATCAATATAGAACTCAGGCTGCCTAATACCTTTTTTTAAAATGTCCTTTACAAAGGGTACACTTTACAACTATGTTCCTCCTTCTTATCCAATATAGAAAAGAAGAGTCGATCGCTTCTCAAATTAAGGATTAGTTGACCATAATCCTGAAGTCTTTACTAGGACTCTTGGATGAAGCTTTAACCCGGCTACAAGCAGCTCTGCTAAATCCTCTGATTGCATAACATTTTCAGGATTTCCACTGATAAGATTGGTTTCAATGGCCAAATCAGTTGCAACTGTACTTGGTGTTAATGCCGTTACACGGATATTATGCTTTCTTACCTCTAGCATGAGTGATTCCGTTAGTCCTAAAACAGCAAATTTAGAAGCGCTATAAGCACTTGTAACAGGTGCTCCTTTTTGGCCCGCAGTTGAGGAGATATTCACAATATCTCCTGATTTTCTTTCAATCATATCAGGTAAAACGGCTCTTGTTACATTATATACACCCATCAAGTTTACTCGGATGATCTTTTCCCATTCTTCAGGAGTTAAATCAAGAAAACCGCCAAATTTAGCTATACCTGCATTGTTGATTAAAATATCAATAGAACCTAGGTCTGATTTGATGTGTTCAACAGCATGATGAACTGCTTCAAGATCGGCTACATCTGCTGTTGCTACTGAAACGTTCACATCATATTGCTCTAGTTCCGCGGTTACCTTTTCAAGATTTGACATCGTTAATCCAATCAATCCTAAATGAACTCCTTCTTTTGCTAAAGCAATCGCAGTAGCACGCCCGATTCCTCTGCCTGCCCCAGTAATTAAAGCAGTTTTTCCTTTTAATGAAATCATGCTATCATTCCTTTTTTTAAAAAATTCAGAATAATTGTTAATAATAACAAAATAATGTTTTAAAGACTAACCAAAAGACCGCAAAGTTTCTTTAGTATGTCTGCGGTCTTTTGGTTATTACATTCTTAGGACTATGTTTTATTCAAGATTGGCATGTCTGCCATACATCTTATTGGTATCTAATCCCTTTTTCTCCATGAATCTCAAGATGACCGCATCATAAAAAAGTAAAAGGGTCTGCTCAAATAGTGAGCCCATTGGTTGGATGGTTTTATAATCCCCCTCTGATTGGTCTTTCGGGGATCCAGGCAATTTAATGGTGATATCGGCTAACTGTCCAATAGTGGAATCAGGGAATATCGTGACAGTTGCAATTTTACCACCAATGCTTTTTGCTTTTTCAGCCATGGAGACTAAGCTTTTTGTTTCCCCGGATCCGGATCCGATGATTAAGATATCCTCTTTTTCAAAGTTGGGAGTTACAGTTTCACCGATTACATAAGAATCAATTCCCATATGCATCATCCGCATAGCGAAGGATTTGGCCATGAATCCTGATCTGCCTGCACCGGCGACAAAAACCTTTTTCGATTCAAGTATCCCGTTGACGAGTTTTTCAGCTTCTTCATCTGCGATTAAGTCAGCTGAATGATTAAGCTCTTTTAAGATTTCTGCTACATATTGAGTTGTCTGCATCTTAGGATTAACCTGCTGTAACCGTTTGTTCTTTGATCATTTGTTGCATTTTGGCAGCAGCAGCTTTTTTATCAGCTTGTCCAGTAATCCCGCCGCCTACAATGACAAGGTCCGGATTTACTTTTATGACTTCTGGAAGTGTTTCTAATTTAATGCCGCCTGCGATGGCCGTTTTAGCATTTTTAACCACACTTTTGATGGTTTGTAGATCTTCAAAAGAATTTTTTCCGACTGCTTGAAGATCGTAGCCCGTGTGAACACAAATATAATCCACGCCCATAGTATCCACTTCTTTAGCACGTCCAGCAAGGTCTTTTACCGCAATCATATCGACAAGGATTTTTTTACCCTGTTTTTTCGCTTCTTCTACAGCACCTTTAATCGACATATCTTCAGCCGTTCCAAGAATAGTGATGATATCAGCACCTGCTTCGGAAGCTTTCATCACTTCATATCCAGCAGCATCCATAATTTTCAGGTCTGCTAATACTTTTAAGTTAGGGAATGCTTCTTTTACTGCCTTTACAGCATGGAGACCTTCGTTGATCACAACCGGTGTTCCGATTTCTACGATATCAATATGCTCCTCTACTTCTTTTACCAATTCGATTGCTTCTGGAATGTTGACTAAATCTAATGCTAATTGTAATTCCATCTATGTTTCACTCCTCAGAATTTTTTAAGTTTGTTGCACAGTAGTAAGTATGCTCATTGCTCACTTTCATTTCTCCTGGCAACTGTAACCAATGCTCTCGTTAACAATGGTACAGTGTTAGTATAATGTATATATTAAAAGTGTAAAAGTACGCACTTTATTTTTACATAGTGTTAAAAAGTATACTATTCGTTATTCTATATAGAAGTGGAGGTGAAATAAATGTCACGTATGCAGGACAAAATGTTTAACTGTGAAAAAGAATTAACGCTTTATGTTATTTATTGGTATTAAATGGAAAATGTTGATTTTGTGGCATTTAGGAAAAGAGGGAACGAAGCGATTTGGTGAGCTGAAGGCTCTTATGCCGGGCATTACTCAACGAATGCTTGTTAACCAATTACGCGAGCTAGAAGAAGACCTCATTGTTGAACGAAAAGTCTATCCTGTTGTTCCGCCAAAAGTGGAATATCCATTGACCGAACAAGGAAAAAGCTTAATGCCAATACTCGATTCCATGTGTGAATGGGGTAAAAACTCTATGGAGAATGTGATGGATACTCCTGCCAATAAAAGTGCGTCTATTAAAATAGCAATCGTTCTAAAAAGAGGGGATTAAAAACCACAGGTAGACTTTTAATAAGTCAAGACTTGTGGTCCTTTTATTTGCAATGATCCAGTGCATAAAGGAAATAAAGGAATACAATATGGAAAAAGGTAAATAATATTCCTGTGTTGTAAAGGATTTTAGCTGAACTGTTTTATAGTAAGGAATCATGAAAAATACATATTTTCAGGTGAGATGATGAAAAAATTTGTTGAGTATGTTTTTTTAACCTTTGGGGCGTCAATCGTTGCTATGGGATTAGAAACGATGTTAGCACCAAACGGGCTAGTAGATGGTGGTGTAACAGCGTTATCGATTATGGCCAATGCTTTATGGGGAATCCCAATTTATGTTGTATTTTTGGGCTTAAATATTCCTATCTTAATTTTTACAGCTAAAGAAGTGGGTAAAACCTTTGTCATTAGAACTCTATATGCAAATATCATTACTACCGTTGGTTTAGTGCTATTTAAATCGATTCCTCCTATTACTAAATCTGAAGTATTAATTGTTTTATACGGTGGGGTAATCTTAGGAGTTGGGATAGGGATCGTTGTAAAATTTGGCGGTGCAATAGATGGCACTGAAATGCTGGCGATTTGGTTTAACCAACACTATCGATTTCCGATTGCCTCATTTTTATTAGTCGTAAATGCTTTCATATTTACGATTGCGGCGGTTGTCTATACATTGGAACAGGCCATGCTTTCTCTGGCAGTTTTTTATATAGTGACGAAAATGATTAATTATGTTTTAGATGGATTAAATCATGGGAAATCTGTCATGATCATTTCAGAAAAACCTGATGAAGTTGGAGATAGCATTATCAGTCATTTAAATATCAGCATCACATTTTTATATGGAGAAGGCGGTTTTTTAGGGGAAAGAAAGAAGGTTATTTATTGTATTACGAACAGGTTTCTTTTTTCCAAATTAAAAAGTGTCGTTTTAGCAGCAGATCCATCAGCTATTATGGAGGCGTCCTATGTTTGTGAAACATCTGGTATAGATAGGTCGCTTATACTACCGAAAGCAAATCCTTCTAAATAATAAAGCTTAATATTTGCTTATATTAATTAGCCTCATGTTGATACTTGTGTATATCGCCCGTTATAAATCAATTCGCAAAGCTTTGATAAATGACTGTGTAAACGACAAGGGCAAAGAGTCAGCAGTAAGCAAAACATTACAACGAGTCGTGAACCCAAGGATATTCCTTTATTTATCATGAGTCGATCAAACTATTATTTAAATAATGACTCCAAGGCAATTTTGAAAGATCTTCGTAAATAACGAAGATCTCAGACTGTAGACAAACTCGATGAAAATCGAGTTTGTCTACATTTTTTTGAGGGGTTGTAAAAATTCGATCGTTGATTTCCACTCCAGGCACTCGCTTTCCGCGGGCGGTCAGGGAGCCTCCTCGGCGCCTTTGCGCCTGTGGGGTCTCCCTTGGACACGCTTTTCCCGCAGGAGTCTCGCACCTTCCGTTCCAATCAACTTTGTTTTAACAATTAGAAATAAACACTTTTGCCTACAGTCTATTTTGTTTTAATATAGGAGTATTAAAACTTGAGGTGATGACGATGCTTCCGAAACATAATTCTATTCAGCGAGATCAACTTGAAATGATTACTTTGGATCAACTGGTGCCAGCGAACCATATGGTTCGTAAAATTGAGGCAGCCATTGACTTCACTTTCATTTATGATTTGGTAAAAGATATGTATTCAGAGGTAGGTCGCCCAAGTATCGATCCAGTTACATTAGTTAAACTGACATTCATTCAATATACCTTCGGTATTCGTTCAATGCGTAAAACGATTGAAGAAGTTGAAACAAATATGGCTTACCGTTGGTTCTTAGGTTACGGTTTCCATGATAAAGTGCCACACTTCTCAACGTTCGGCAAAAATTATGAGCGGCACTTTAAAGGTACAGACCTGTTTGAACAGATATTCTATCGCATCTTAATGACAGCTGCCGATAGAAAGTTAATAAGTGCAGAGCATGTATTCGTTGATTCCACACATGTGAAAGCCAGTGCGAATAAGCGGAAATTTGAAAAGAAAATCGTTCGCAAGGAAACACGAGCGTATCAAGGACGCCTTCAAGAAGAAATAAATCAAGAAGAAATAAATCAAGATCGTGAAAACCATGGAAAGAAGCCTTTCCCACCGGATAAATTTGATAAGGAAGAAGCCAAAGAGATTAAAGAAAGTACAACTGATCCTGAAAGTGGCTACTATGTGAAAGATGAACGAACAAAACAGTTTGCCTATTCATTTCACGCGGCCGCAGACCGCAACGGTTTTGTACTGGGAACGATTGTAACACCTGGAAATACGCATGATAGTCATATATTAGAGCCACTTGTTGAACAAGTGATTGAGAAAGTTGGAAAACCCGAAGCCGTTGCGGCAGATGCAGCTTATAAAACACCAGTCATTACAAGCTATCTATTTGGAAAAGAAATTACACCGGCTTCACCCTATACACGTCCTCGTACAAAAGAAGGATTCTATCGCAAACATGAATATATTTACGATGAACATTTTGATTGTTACCTTTGCCCTTCGGGCGAGACTTTAAAGTACTCAACAACAAATAAAGAGGGCTATCGCGAGTACAAATCGCCAAAACACATTTGTGCAACATGCTCATCTTTATCACGGTGTACAGAAAGCAAAGACCACCAAAAAGTGGTGACACGGCATATCTCTCAAGCATATGTGGAAGAAGCAGATCATCTGCGTACTCATCAAGATGTAAAACCTATATATGCGAAACGTAAAGAAACAATTGAGCGTGTATTCGCAGATGCAAAAGAAAAGCATGGTATGCGTTGGACTACTTTAAGGGGACTTAAAAAATTGTCGATGCAAGCGATGCTTACTTTCGCTGCCATTAATTTAAAAAAGATGGCCAATTGGACATGGCAAGGTCCAAAAATGGCCTAACAGAGTGGGCTCGTAGAGCCCCAATATCTTAACCTTGGACCAAAATTCAAAGGGAATTTCAAAAGGGGTTCGGAATTTTATAATTCCGAACCCCGAACCCCTTTTGTCTACAAACTGAGATCTTCGTAAATAACGAAGATCTTTTTATTTTAAATCCTCTAATTGAAAATCTCACAACCCCATATGGTATATAAAAGTATACTAAGTATATTTTTTAACATTATATAAAAAAGAAGTGCGTACTTTTAATTATTTGTTGTAGATATTATACTAACATCAATGCAGCAACCAATCTTTTTTAAGCGGCAATTGTTAAGATGAAAAGGGACATATACCATTAGGCCTTTTAACAGGGGAATGAAGAATTCTCCTTAGTATTTTGAAAATAAGATCGGATTTAAGATAAATCAAATCTTTCTCAACTGTAACAACATCCGATACAGTTGTTAGGTGGAAGTTATAAGCATTATTCAAGATAGATCGTCTATTAATGAATGCAGAAAGGAATGAAACGATGAGGGGGAAGGAAAAAGCAAAACATCGAAAAGTTTGCGAAAGATGTTTAACGATCACTACAAATGATTAATGTCCTCAATGTGGCTAGGACCATTTCCGGAAATTCATTTTCATGGTGCAAGTTGGGTGAAATAATCATGTGTATAAAGCGGATGCAGGGTAGCGAAAGTCTGCAATCATTTAGATCGTAAAAAATTTGATGTGCCTTATATGGCTACCATAACCAACAATTATCAAGTATTAGAGTTTTGAAAAATGGAGGAATGAAAAGTGGATTCTATGACCTTTGTTTTGTTTGGAGCAACGGGTGATTTGGCCAAAAGAAAAATTTATCCGGCTCTTTTTAATTTGTTTTTAGATAAGAAGATGCCCCAGTCATTTTCAATTATTGGGTTAGGCAGGAGAGAACTATCGGATGGTACATTTCAAACAAATGTAGAACATTCATTAAGAACATTTTCTAGACGCTTTATCGAAGATAAAGCTAAATTAAAAGAATTTATCGACGCGTTTCGTTACAGCCAATTAGATGTAACGGATGTGGAAGGGTATCAAGAACTGCTTAATTTGGTTCAGAGGCGTGAACGAGAGTTAAACATTCCTGAAAATCGATTATTCTATCTGTCTGTTGCACCCGAGTTTTTCGATGAAATCGCCTCTAATATTAAAGAAAGCGGATTGGGAACGACCAATGGATGGAAACGCCTGATTATTGAAAAGCCGTTTGGGCATGATATGGTTTCCGCCCAAGATTTAAATCAAAGGCTACGCAAATCTTTTAGCGAAGAGGAAATTTACCGGATAGACCATTATCTTGGCAAAACAATGGTTCAAAACCTCGAAGCATTGGCATTTACAAATCCTGTGCTTCAATCCTTATGGAATAATCAGCACATAGCCAATATACAAATAACGGCTAGTGAAACGGTTGGAGTAGAAGATAGAGCGGGCTACTATGATCAAGCCGGAGCCATCCGGGATATGTTCCAGAATCATATGCTGCAAATGTTGATGATGACGGCCATGCATTTACCAAAAACGACAAGTGCGGCAGATATCCGGAATGAAAAGAGAAAGGTGATGGAATCATTGCGGCCTTTGCAGAAAGAGGATGTCGGTTCTCAAGTTGTCCGTGGCCAATATAGTGCCGGAGAAATGAATCATGAGCCGGTGGTTGGATACAGGGAGGAACCTGGGGTTGATTCTTCCTCTGTCAATGATACTTTTGTTGCCGCCCGTTTATGGATTGATAATGATTTTTGGGGAGGAGTTCCTTTCTATATCCGTACAGGAAAGAGAATGAAGGAAAAGTCGACACGTATCGTCATAGAGTTTAAAAATCCAGTGAAGGAATTGTATGGATCCGATCAACAAACGGAACCAAATCTATTAATTGTCAATATCAATCCCAATGAAGGGATATCGTTGCAATTGAATAGTAAGAATCCGCTAAAAAACGGGAAAATTGAGCCTATTTCAATTGACTTCTCAACAGGAGCAAAAGACATACCCGAAGCTTATGAACTCTTAATCTTTGATGCATTACGCGGTGACTCGACATTCTTTGCCCACTGGAATGAAGTGGAATTATCTTGGAATTGGGTGCAGCCAGTTTTAGAAGCGTTTGAGGAAAACACAGTCCCCTTACATTTGTATCGTTCAGGTTCGATGGGGCCGGGTGCTTCGGATGAACTTTTAAAAGAGGACGGGTTTTATTGGTGGGAATACCAAGGGTCTAAGTATGAGATGATTTCAAAAGATCAATCAGTAAAAGCATTAAAAATACGATAACAACACGAATAGTACAGGAGGACAAGAGGATGCAAGTTGGATTAATCGGGTTAGGGAAAATGGGGTTAAACTTAGGGAAAAATCTAATTGACCACAACTATGAAGTAGCCGCCTTCGATTTAAATGTTAATGCTGTAGAAGAAATCAGTAAGTACGGTGCTATAGAAACATCGAGTTTTAAGGAACTTATTAAAATCCTGGACGGCCCCAGAATTATCTGGATCATGGTTCCGCACGCTGTTGTCGATTCAGTTATAAATGAGATCACTCCATACTTGAGTAAAGGCGATATCGTAATCGAAGCTGGTAATTCTCATTATAAGGACTCCATTCGCCGCTACGGCCAGCTAAAGCAAGTTGGTGTAAGCTTTATGGATGTTGGTACATCGGGGGGGATGGAAGGAGCGCGTAACGGAGCTTGTTACATGGTCGGTGGGGATGCAGAAGTTTGGAGTATGGTTGAACCCATATTTCGAGACACAGCGGTAGAAAAAGGATATTTATATGCTGGTCCAGCAGGAAGCGGCCATTTCTTAAAAATGGTCCACAACGGAATCGAGTATGGGATGATGGCTGCGATTGGCGAAGGATTTGAAGTACTGGAGAAAAGTGAGTTTGATTTTGACTATGAAAAAGTGGCAAGAGTATGGAATAACGGTTCAGTCATTCGTTCATGGCTCATCGACTTAACAGAACGTGCTTTTTCTAAAGATGCAAACTTAGAACAAATCAAAGGAACGATGCATTCTTCAGGAGAAGGAAAGTGGACAGTGGAAACGGCCTTGGATCTGCAGGCAGCCACTCCAGTGATCGCCATGTCTCTTTTGATGCGCTACCGTTCTTTAGATCATGACACCTTTACAGGGAAAGTGGTTGCTGCCCTTCGGAACGAGTTTGGTGGACATGCAGTTGAAAAAAGCGATTAGGTTAATGTGGGATGGATTTTAGTAAAAAAGATTATTATATATTAAAACAATCCGCAAGGTGAAAAAGGGAGTGAAATCATGAACGTAATGGATGCAAAAATCATTAGTACCCAATATGGTTTGGAGACGTATTTAGACGTTGTAAAAAGTGTTGATGTAAGAGAACTACATTATCCTACAGAGACAGAACCCTTTTTTGAAATCACAGTGGGGATAGAGTATTTTCTTTTAAAAGAAGAAAGATATTATGACAGTAGAAAGAATTATTTTCGCATCCGTATGGATTCCGATTTTGGTTCCGTAACGCTCGTAGAAACAAAAACAGAAAGTTTATTTGCAGTGAAAAATACAGGCGAGAAAGACGCAACAAAGAAACTTGTTGGAGAATGGCTTATAAAGACCCGGGCTTTCAAACAAGTTATAAATGAACTGATTGTTCAAAAGAAAATGGAAGACGTTCAAACAGAGGGGGATATTCAAGCAGTATTAGGAACCATAAGGTTCTTGGAGAAATTACTCGAAATCGAAGCAGAAGATATAGTAAGGACCATTGTTGAGGGAGAACTTGAATTTGTTCATTAGTAACATTTAAGATGATGGGAAACACTAATGACATACTCAATTTTTAAAAAATGGATAAGGGAACCTTAAAGTTGCTAATTGCTAATTTCACCACAGAAAAGGAGAATTTACACATATGAATCGATTTACTATTCCGAGAGATGTTTATTTTGGAGAAGGATCCTTAGAAGTTTTAAAAACCCTTGAAGGGAAAAAAGCGACGGTTGTTATTGGCGGTCAATCGATAAAAAAATCCGGTTATCTCGATAAAATTCAAACTTATTTACGAGAGGCAGGCATTGAGACGCAACTAATCGAAGGTGTTGAAAACGATCCATCTATTACAACCGCTCAAAACGGCGGCAAGAAGATGGAAGAATTCCAGCCGGATTGGATCATTGCTGCCGGCGGCGGATCTCCGCTTGATGCGGCTAAGCTGATGTGGATTTTTTATGAAAACCCCGAACTGCCATTTGACCAAATCAAGGCTCCAAATGTACTGCCAACATTGCGTGAAAAAGCTCGCTTTATTGCCATTTCAACTACTAGCGGAACAGGCAGTGATGTATCTCCATTCTCCGTTATTACGGACTATGATAAGGGAGTGAAGTATCCGGTTTTTGGATATGAAATTACGCCTGACATTGCAATCGTTGATCCTGAACTGACGTATTCCATGCCTGCTTCGATTGTAGCCTATACGGGGATGGATGCATTGACACATGGCATTGAGGCATATGTATCCACCCTGCACAACTCTTTTACTGATCCGCTGGCCATGCAGTCAATTAGGCAAGTGGTAGAAAATATTGAAAAATCCGCAGTAGGTGACAAACAGGCAAGGGCAGAAATGCATTATGCCCAGGCCATAGCCGGCATGGCCTTTTCCAATGGATTTTTAGGAATTGTCCACAGCTTAGCCCATAAGAGCGGAGCCATTTTTGAAATTCCGCACGGTACAGCAAATGCACTCTACTTGCCATATGTGATTGATTATAATAGAAAGGTGGAAAGCTCAAGATATGCGGATATTGCAAGGATGCTTGGTTTAACCGGAAATACGGATGACGAATTGATTGACTCGTTAACAGACCTCATCCGTCGTTTAAACAAATCTTTGAATCTGCCATTAACACTAAAGGAATTTGGTGTGGGAGAAGCAGAATTTGAAAAACACCTGAACCAGATGGCAGCAGGAGCTGTTGAGGATCCTTGTACTCCATCCAATCCACGAGAAGTATCGGTGGAGGATATGAAAAAAATCTATATTGCGGCTTACAACGGAGATAAAATCAACTTCTAATGAAGATAATCAGAACATGGTACGGAAATGAATATTTTTACTTCTGTTCTATGATTTTAAGGAGGTTAATGAACATGAGCAAAAAAATCGCTACACTTATAACAAACCTATTTGAAGATGTGGAGTACACTGAACCAGTACAAGCCTTTAAAGAAGCTGGTCATGAAGTTATCACGATTGACAAACAATCAGGTAACGAAGTAACTGGTAAAAAAGGCACAACCGTATAAATTGATAAATCCATTGATGAAGTTCATCCTGCAGACTTTGATGCGTTGCTTATCCCTGGTGGATTCTCTCCCGATTTATTGCGTGAAGACGATCGTTTTGGGGAATTTGCAAAAGCATTTATCCAAGATGGAAAACCTGTTTTTGCCATTTGTCATGGACCACAAGTGTTAATCGATACAGACCTTTTAAAAGGTGTCGACATCACTGGCTATAAATCCATTCGCAACGATTTGAAAAATGCTGGTGCAAATTTTAAAGACGAAGAAGTTGTCATCAGCAAAAATATTGTAACAAGTCGAGAACCAAAAGATATTCCAGCATTCAATCGTGAATCACTAAAACTTTTAGCTAAATAATGCTGATGTAAAAACGTAAATATTTCTAACTTGCGGATTCTTTAATCAGAATCAACAAGTTGGTTAAACAAACGTATGAATAAAGGAGGAATTGCGTTGTCATTAAAAGGAAAAAGAGTGGTTGTTTTAGGAGGTACATCTGGTATTGGTTTAGCCGCTGCTAAGGCGTTTATCGATGAATCCGCTCAAGTCATTATTGCTAGCCGTTCTGCTTCAAAATTATCTGACGTAAAAGTGAAGCTTGGTGGTAACGTAGAGGGCTATGAAATCGACTTTCGCAGCGAGGAAAAGGTTGCAGACTTTTTCAAGAAGGTTGGGAAATTTGATCACCTGGTGGTTACTGCAGGTGAAGGCGCTATGGGTCACTTTAGCGAACTGCCTGTTGCAACCGTAAGAGAGGCTTTTGATAGTAAGTTCTGGGGGCAGTATATTTCGGTTCGCGCTGCTCTTCCATACTTGAATAATGAAAGTTCTATTACATTAACTTCTGGTGTATATGGTGTGCGTCCTCCTCAAGGTGCAACGACTCTAGCTTCCATTAATTCAGCAATCGATGGATTAGTACGAGGACTTTCAGTAGACCTGGCACCTATCAGAGTAAACGTGGTATCACCTGGTATCGTTGACACTCCTCTTTACGGCGGAATGCCAGAAGATGAAAGACAAATTATGTACCATGGGATCGCTAAGCAATTACCTGTTGGACGTGTTGCTCAACCTAAAGATATAGCTGAAACCTATGTTTACCTAGCGAAAAATGGGTTTACAACTGGCACATCGGTTCTTATCGATGGAGGAGCTCATCTGATCTAATCCATTGATATCAAAGTAGATTGATAAATTGATTTAGAATAGAAGTGGTGAGGTTGACTCAAAGTGTCAGACACTTACAGACCATCCTCACTTTCTTTGTTTTTTTGCACAGACGGAAGCAGAAATGGCCATATCATGCAATAAAGAATGGCTTTGTTGGTTACGGAAATTCTAAATATATGCGTAGTTTATACGAAGAGATGTTAACATTCTACTTCTATGATACCCAAATACATAAAAGAAAGGGTCGAGCCTAATGGATGAAAAGAAAAGAGCGGAAATTAAAAATGCATTAACCAAACACGCGGTATCCCTACCTGACGGCACTTCTTTACCTAGTTTAGGACAAGGAACATGGTACATGGGGGAAAATCCTCAAGTGAGAGACAAAGAAATAAAAGCCTTGCAGCTCGGCGTAGAATTGGGCATGACACTTATTGACACTGCTGAAATGTACGGAAATGGCGATTCTGAACGCTTAGTTGGCGAAGCCATTAAAGGACGCAGAAATGAAGTCTTTTTAGTCTCAAAAGTGTATCCCCATCATGCAGGTTTAGATATGATTTCAAAAGCATGTGAAAACAGCTTAAAACGACTCGGAACAGACCACTTGGACTTATATCTTCTCCACTGGAGAGGACGTGTTCCTTTAGAGGAAACAATTGAAGGAATGGAAAAACTACGTGAAGAAGGGAAAATTTTAAGATGGGGCGTCTCTAATTTTGACACGGTTGATATGGAAGAGCTATGGAATACCAAAAATGGGAAAAATTGTGTAACGAACCAAGTGCTATACCATTTAGGTTCAAGAGGAATCGACTTCGATCTCTTACCATGGCAGCGTGAACATAACATGCCAATCATGGCCTACAGTCCCCTTGCTCAAGGAGGCTCTTTAATAAGACAGCTTTTAAACGATCCAGCTATTCATGATATTGCTGACAAATACAATGTCCCACCATTACAAATCGCTCTTGCTTGGACCATCCGTTCGAATAACGTCATCTCTATTCCAAAAGCGGTTCAAGATGAACATGTTTTAGCAAATGCTGAAGCAGCAACAATTGAGTTTACTGAAGAAGATCTCAGTAGAATTGATCAAGTATTTCCTAAACCTACTAGGAAAATGCCATTGGATATTATTTGAAAATTCACTTTAAAGAGGGAATATTGTTGGAGTTGCTGACAATCTAATAGGAATTTCAAAAAAACTGTGTAGAATTTATTCCATACAGTTTTTTTATCGGGGAAATTTAATATCCTTTTCGAATTATTCCCGCATAACGGAGTAGTGCTAATTGGACGGCAAAGCCTAATCGGTTGTAGTCCCGCGATGATAATGAATGATTTCCAAATCATGTTGCGAGAAGGTGTAGTAAGTAGCAAGTTCTCTTTCACCATTGGGAGGTACCATCCATTCTAATCGTTGGTCTGTTGTAAGAAGTTCTTTTCCTCGCAAGGTATTTGCCCCTTTCTTTGATTTTCATACTCTTTACACGTCGATAAAAGGTATTTGGCTTTAAATCAAGACGCTTCATTAATTCTGTCGAAGTAATAAATCCAGATTTCCACTCATCCTAAACCTGAATGAAATCAGCATTGATCTCGTACTTACGTCGCCCGAATTCACTCCCTTATTCTTTGCTAGTTCAATTCCTTCAGCCTGCCGTTGTCTATTTTTTTTACGTTCTTGCTCAGCGACATAAGAAAGTAGACTTAAAAATTGGTCCTCCATTAACTTCCCAAGATCACCCATTCCCCGGAATTTCCGGCTATCAAAAAACGTCTCATTCTCTAATACCACAATATCTGCGTTTAACTTTCGTGTAATATACTTCCACTCTCGAATAATACCATCATAATCCCAACCTAATCGATCTAGTGCATCAAGGTATATCAAATCCCCTTCGCGAATGATTAGGAGCATCGCCTGATACTGCGGACGATTGAAAGCTTTTCCACTTTGTTTATCAATGAAGATATAACGTTCTTCAATTCTAAGTTCACGAAATTTCTTATGCTGTCGTTCTGGATTTTGATCCTTAGCTGAATCACGAACTTACCTAAATTCCAAAAAATAGTCATTCCCTCCAAAATGTTCATCTTGTCTTTTAACGAAGTGTTTGATACCCATCGAGTAAAAACTTACGTGAATAGGCAAGATATATATGCATTTAATATATTGAAGGAGTGTTAATTATGGCTGATATGAAAATAAATGTGAATGCAATTTGGGATGGTGGGGTAACAGGGAATGGAACCCTTAAAGCGGAGTATCTGGATACAAAAATCGCTATTCCAACATCATTAGGAGGTAGTGGTAACGGAGCAAATCCAAAAGAGGTTCTCGTTGCTTCTGTAACAACTTGTTATGCAGCAACACTAACATTTGTGCTTGAAAGCAGAAAACTTCCTGTGGCGGAACTTACAGTGAACTCTGAGGCAAGTATATCTGATAATGAGTTTAAAATTATCCATTATCCTTACATCGTTTTATCTGCTGGCGCGACAGAAGAACAAATTCAATCTGCACAAAGAGCGATAGAAGCAGCAGATAAAGGGTGCGATGTCGGAAATATATTGAAAAAAGCAGATGTAAAAATTGAAGTTCAAGGTAAAGTTTCTGTGAAATGATATGATTCACCAGAAAGATTTAGAAATAATCACTTTTTTGTTCAAATTTATTGATCTTCCACAATCGAGGCATTATCTACAGTATGGAAAAAAGCCCAATTTCTCAATTTAATGCTGAGAAATTGGGCTTTTTATTGGTATTTCCTTAACGTTGTAAATTTGCGTTTTGCTGGTGGTACCCCTTTATAAAAAATAAAAAGGAGCTAGTGTTGTGCAATTACCTGAAGACTTTAAAAATTTTTTAGGCATAAACCCAGCTACTATCCCCATGTGCATCATTCGCATGGCAAAGGATTTACCTATAAGCCCGGATCTTCCTGCATCCGCTACAAAAACTTTCTTTGATTCAAGAATACCATTAACCACTTTTTCAGCTTCTTCGTCAGCTATTAAGTCTACTGAACGATTTAGCTCTTTTATGATTTCAGCTAATTATTGAGAAGTCTGCATGATGGATATTAGCCTTGTTTTACTAATTTTTGTATTTGGGCAGCTGACCCTTTAATATCAGCTTGTCCAGTGATACCTCCACCAACAATGACAAGGTCAGGTTGTGCTTTAATGACTTCCGGAAGTGTATCTAATTTTATGCCGCCTGCTACAGCAGTTTTTGCATTTATTACAACACGTTTAATGGTTTGAAGGTCCTCAAAAGAATTTTTTCCAACAGCTTGAAGATCGTAGCCAGTGTGCACACAGATGTAGTCGACGCCAAATGCATCCACTTCTTTAGCACGAGTTTCAAGATCTTTCACAGCGATCATATCAACAAGGATTTTTTTGCCTTGTTTTCTAGCTTCTTCAACAGCCCCTTTGATGGACATATCTTCAGCTGCACCAAGAATTGTGATGATATCAGCGCCAGCTTCAGATGCCTTCATCACTTCATAACCGGCTGCATCCATAATTTTTAGGTCAGCTAATACTTTTAAAGAAGGGAAAGCTTCTTTCATTTCTTTAACAGCCCTAAGCCCTTCATTAATAACCACAGGTGTACCGATTTCTACGATATCAACATATTCCTCCACTTGTTTAACCAATTCAATACCTTCTTGAATGTTTACTAAATCCAGTGCCAATTGTAATTCCATTTATCCTTCACTCCTAATAGTATGTTGTATGTTTTAGTTTGTTGCACAGTGAGTATGTCCTCTGGCAATCAATCATTGCGCAGCAAGAAATTCATATCGACTGTACAATGTATCGTATACTAAGTATAATATTTTTGTAAGTACGCACTTTAATTTTACATAGTGTTAAAAAGTATACTATGTGATTTAGAATTTATATTTGGAGGTGATTTAAATGACAAGGCTACAGAATAAAACATTCAATTGTGAGAAGGAATTGACCCTTTCTGTTATTGGGGGGAAATGGAAGATGCTTGTTTTATGGCACCTAGGCAAGCAGGGGACCAAGCGTTTTGGTGAACTGAAGGCTCTTATGCCGGGCATCACTCAAAGAATGCTCGTTAACCAGCTTCGAGAGCTGGAAGAAGATCTTATTGTTCATCGCGAAGTCTATCCAATTGTACCTCCCAAAGTGGAATACTCTCTGACAGAACAAGGAGAAAGCCTGATGCCGATTCTTGATTCGATGTATAATTGGGGTAAAAATTATATGGAGAATGTCGTTGGGGGCCAAGTAAAAAGAAAAGAGGATATAAAGTAGAAAAACTATCCCCTCTCTTTCTTATTCAAAGATGTTTTCTCCTTTTTCTTTACCTTGATAGGGTCACGTATCAAATTAAGGTAGAGAAAAGCACAACATTTAATAATCAGTTATTAAAAGCCAAGGTCAGCGATTTTTGTATAGTCGCTGACCTTGGCTTTTTCACATGCACCCGGCATTGGTGCAATTCTCTATCCATGGTGGTGTTCGGTTAGCTTAATGAAGGAGTGTCTACTCAGAGGGGAAAACCTTTTCATTTCTAGGAATATTATACAAAGATCCAGTAATTAGTATACTTTATTACAATATGTAATTTTATTGATACTATTTAATTATAAAGTGCGTACTTACAGGGGTACCACCAGCAAAACGCGAATTTACAGAAATACCAATATTAAAAAGCCCAATTTCTCAGCATTAAATTGAGAAATTGGGCTTTTTTCCATACTGTAGATATGCCTCGATTGTGGAAGATCAATAAATTTGAACAAAAAAGTGATTATTGATCTGCCGCATTTTTCACTGCTACGACTGCTTTGGCATAATCCGGATGACAATGACAAACGCTGCTGTATAAGGAGGCTCTAATTATGTTCAGATTGATTGGGTCCGTAAATAGTATTCTGACTATATTTAGATAACTAAAATGCTGGGTAGTAGGTATTAACTTCGATCCTTATAGGGGAAAACTCAAATTGACATATCGGAAATTAATGATATTATAAACATATGGATATAATAGAAGTCTTTAAAGCATTGTCTAATGAAAAACGTTTGCAGATTTTGAAGTGGTTAAAAGAGCCTGAAAACTATTTTACCCTCCCTATTTCTGAAGGGGTTAGCTTTGAGAAAGAGGGTGTATGCGTATCACAGCTGCATCATAAGTTAAATGTAACACAATCAACGGTTTCTCAATATCTTACTATGTTACATCGGGCTGGGCTACTCGAAGCAACGCGTAAGGGGAAGTGGACATACTATAAGCGTAATGAAGAAGTTATTAAGGAAATAAGCAATTACATTGCGAAAGAGATTTGAGGATTAAAGTGAATTGCTTGAAGCAATTCACTTTAATTAATTACTATATATCGAGATTTCAAAATATGTAAATATGTTAGGTCATATATATTTTTTATTAAAATAAATCGTCAATTCGAGATATGTTAATTTATTATATACGCTTCTATGATTTCAGCTTTATTTTAGTAGCTGATTTATTAATTATAGTAAGGAAGAGATTTAGACGAATTTAGAAATGGTGTCCATAAGAATGAGGATGAAGTATTCGCTTTTGTTTCCTATTGATCCAATACAATCCCTTGTTTAATAATATACTGAAATTCTAAGAGATGAAAAGGGAGAAAATTAACATGAACAAATTTGAAAAACATAATGGATATTCGAGAACATTTGAAGAAAATAAACTTACTTTAGGTTTGCTTTTTCCACTTGAAGCCTACCAAGGCAACATGCCAGAAATGGATTTGGAACAACAAATAAAACTAGCAACTGTTGCTGAAAAAGCCAATTTTGCTTCTCTATTTGTCCGAGATGTTCCATTAAATGATCCGTCATTCGGAGATGTAGGACAAATGTATGATCCGTGGGTATTCCTTAGCCATATAGCAGCGCATACAAAGAAAATTGCCTTAGGAACAGCAAGTGCGATAACGTCATTTCAACATCCATTAAATCTTGCTAAATCAGCAGCATCCTTGGACAAAATCTCAGGGGAAAGACTTTTATTTGGTCTTGCAACGGGAGATCGTCCGATTGAATTTAACGCTTATGGCGTTGACCGAGAAAAAAGGACTGAATTATATCAAGAAGCTTTTTATGTGATGAAGGAAGTTTGGGCAAAATCATTCCCTACGATTAATTCTAGTAGGGTAAGTCTGACTGGAGGAACAGATCTTCTGCCAAAACCAGTTTTAGGCGATATCCCAGTATTTGTAACGGGTTTTTCTGGGCAATCGATGGAATGGATTGCGGAAAATAGTGATGGAATACTTGGTTATCCACGTAATCCAGCTCAACAAGAGAGACTCATTAGAGATTATCGTTCATTAACAGATGGATTTAAACCATTTGCCCAATCGCTATATATTGATTTAACTGAGGATCCGAATGAAGGGCCAACATCTATTCACTTAGGGTTCAGAAGTGGCCATAAATTCTTAATCGAATTTCTAAACGCATTACAAGAAGTCGGAGTTAACCATGTATTTATAAATAACAAATATAGTCGTCGCCCTGCGGAAGAGGTAATACAAGAATTAGCGGAAGAAGTAGTCCCTCTATTTCCGGCATTAACGTAATGCTAATCTGAAATTATAATTTTAATAGTAAATTGGAGAGATGAGAAAAAAGCAGTATTTGACAATGAAGTTAGGTGTTTTAGATCAGATGGCGCAACCAAAGGGGTGTGACTGCAGAATAGACAACTGCTCGCACGATTGAAATGGCTCAATATGTAGAAGAATTAGGGTATGAACGCTATTGGTTTGCTGAACATCATGCAACGAGGGGACTAGGATCAAGTTCCCCTGAAATTATGATGGCTGCAGTCGCAGCTAAGACTGCCAAATTGAAGGTTTCAGTGGTGGAATCCTGCTTCCACAGTATAGTGCATATAAGGTGGCTACCCAGCTATTTCAATTACAATCACTTTTTCCCGGAAGAATAGAGGCAGGTGTCGGACGTTCACCTGGAGGAAATGAAACGATTCGATCGTTGTTGGCCGATGGCGAGCCGAATCAACTAGCTGACTATCCCGATAAATTGACAGACCTCATAACATTCCTAAGTAATGATGGAAAAGTTAGTGCCGTACCACGGACAGAAGACGCCCCGAACTTATTTTCATTAGGTTTAGGGGAAAACAGTGCTAAACTTGCAGCGAAACTGGGTTTTCATCAATTTATTGGAAAATCCCGATGAAATGCCTGTGCCCATACCCTTAGGCTATTCCGTGGGAAGAAACCGTTTAGTTGATTCACTTCATCAATTTCAAGCGATTGGTGTCAACCATTTGGCGTTTGTTCTGTATTTTTCCAAGCGCCCTCCAGAGGAAGTAATCCAGGAACTTGGAGAATTTGTTTTACCCTACTTCCCAACCCATAAAGGTACAGGCCAGCTTTAAAAAATTTAATTGTATAAAAAGGGGAAGAATTATAACAAAGAAAATAGAACTTTCAGTACTAGATCCCTCCCCAATTGTCGTGGGAGGATCAGCCGAACTTTCCCTTCAAAACACGCTTGATCTATCAAAGAAAACAGAGCAGTGGGGATATAAACGCTTTTGACTTGCTGAACATCATAATTGGCAGGAATGGCGAGTTCAGCATCCCCGATCGTAATTTGACGAGTAGCCTCTGGAACATTAGAAACCTTCTTCCCTGGCCGGATCGACCTTGGATTGGGGCGGGCACCTGGCACCGACCGATAGACAGCAAATGTATTGCGGCAGCGGGTTGCTGGTGAACCTGAATTTGATGCCCGGCTTGAGGAGCTAATCGCATATCTTTATGGTACAGGAACAGCCGCTAAGAATGGATCATTTAGCTTTCACGCCATTCCCGGCGAAAAAATAAATGTGCCAATTTGGCTGTTAGGTTCAGGGTTTTTAGCTACTGCTTCACACCTGCAGGGACCACGATGATGGAAGTGAAAAGCTGTTCTTCAACCGCCCATGAGTTAATAGAAAAGACTGACGCTGATGAAATTGTGGCTCATACAGAGATTTTTGATCATAATGCACGGCTGCGCTCTTATGAAATTTTGGCTCAGGCGCAGTAAATTAAACAGCGTCTAGTCTAATCAAGGATGTATTTTCTGCAGATATTAAATCAGTTAAATTAATGTGATTTAGATTGAAGCAGTAAAAGAGGACAAAGAAAACAACCTGTAAATTCTTTTATTGGTTTGAAACTAAATTTTTAAAGAAAGAAGATGAGTATATGCCTGAAAATGATACAAAACAAATTACGGATATTCCATTCTCAGTCCTGGATCTCTCTCCAATTGCAGATGGAAGGACGCCGGCTGATTCTTTTCGCAATACTTTGGAGCTGGCCCGGCTCGCTGAAAAGCTGGGGTATAACCGATATTGGCTCGCTGAGCATCATAATATGCCATTTATCGCCAGCTCTGCAACATCGGTAGTCATTTCCCATGTTGCAGCAGGTACATCAAAAATCCGGGTAGGTTCAGGCGGCATTATGCTGCCGAATCATGCACCTCTTGTTATTGCTGAGCAATTTGGTACTCTGGAATCATTATATCCAGGACGTATTGATCTTGGCTTGGGCCGTGCACCAGGCACTGATCAGCTTACCGCACGTGCATTAAGACGTGACTTGAGAAGTTCAGGAGAAGATTTCCCTGAGCAGCTGGCTGAGCTCCGGAATTACTTTGACCCTTCCCTGGCACAAGGATATAGTCATGTTAAAGCAATTCCGGGTGAGGGATTAAACATACCTATTTGGCTGTTAGGTTCGAGCGGATACAGTGCCCAGCTGGCAGGAGAGCTTGGACTGCCGTTTGCATTTGCGAGCCATTTCTCGCCTCATAACACACTGCCGGCTATCCAGCTGTACCGCCGTTCGTTTAAGCCTTCTAAAGTATTGGACAAGCCTCATGCAATGGTAGGGCTAAACATCATTGCCGCCGATACAGATCAAGAAGCGGAGCGGCTCGCTACAACATTGCAGCAGCAGTTCCTGAATTTGATGCGCGGGAAGGAAGTCCCATTGCAGCCGCCAGTGGATAATATTAATGATATAGCAAGCGACTATGAAATAGCTGCCCTTGAGAATCAATTAGGAACTTCGATTGTCGGCAGTCCTCAAATCGTAAAAGAAAAACTGGAAAAGTTTCTAGATGAAAGTCAAGCCGATGAAATTATGGCAATCGCCCAGGTTTACGATCATAAGGCCCGCCTCCATTCCTATGAAATATTGGCAGAAATTACTCATCTAAAATAGGTCAAAACTGGCCTCACCATGGAAGAAACGTTGCAATTAGTGGGAGCGGACCAGGACCTGGATTATCTTCATATTTCTGTCGGCGGCTTTTGGAACGGATCAATCCGTGATGATAACAATCAGACATCACGAGTTGTTATGATCCATGAGCGTGTCGGTGTTCGTGTTCTTGTGATGGGTGTTGGGATCCTGCGGACACCCGATGAAGTGATGAAGCATTTGAAACAGGTGTACCTTTAATCGCTTTAGGGAGGGAATTGGTAATGGAACCTCAGTGGGTACAAAAGTACAAGCCGGTGAAGAAGACAAAATCCGTACAACATTATCTAAAAAAGATCTGCTATTTCTGATAAAATGTGGGAGTACTATATTGGCATCCCTTGCTGGCTTCCTATTGTATAAGGAGTTCACTTATCTCATTCCATCTCTGCTTCCTTGAATTGTTCAACAAAAAATGGGATTCGTGATGATAATTGTCCTTGCTCAGCAAGTATAAGAATAACAACTTATACTAAACAAGACGGAACATTTTAAAGGGAAACCATCTTAGTGGTTTCCTCCTTTATTGAGTATTAGAGCAGAAAATCAGCCATAGTTCATTTGTTATAAATAGAAGTTATTGTTAATATATAATCAACAATAGACGCCCGATTGGATCTAAAGTGAACCTGGGATTAAAAGATAAAACGGCACTCGTGACAGGCGGCAGTAAAGGTATTGGAAGAGCATTTGCCGTCGCGTTTGCCAAGGAAGGCACCAACGAATGTTGTAATTTGTGGCCGTGGTGAAGAAGCATTAAAAGAAGCAGCAGCAGAAATTGAAAAGCTGGGAGGCAATAGGTTTTAATTTTTGAAGAAAATGATTATATAAAGAGCTCCATGTATGAAGTGAACCCAAAAAGTTAGACGCTTTATTTAATTAGGCAGCAGCCTTGAGGGCATGAACCCGGTAATCTACCCGGCTCATGCCTTTTAATTTTACCTTGATTCGTTGATGATTGTAGTAATGGATATATTCTTCTAGTTCTTGTCTGAAATGTTCCATGCTTTCAAGTTCTTGAAGATAGAGTAATTCGGATTTTAATAAGCAAAAGGAGTTTTCAATGACCGCCTTATCTAGACAATTTCCTTTGAGGGACATGCTTTGTGTAATGTTATGTCTTTTCAAATCATGTGAGTATTGTTTCATCTGGTAATGCCAGCCTTGATCTGAATGGAGAACGGGGGAATCTTTCGATTCCAATCGCATAAAGGCTTGGTCAAGCATCTTGGAGACTAACGGATAAACAGGACGTGATTCGATATTGTAAGCAATAATCTCTCCATTAAATAAATCTAGAATAGGTGATAAATACAATTTCTCACCGTGTAAATGAAATTCAGTTACGTCCGTAACCCATTTTTGATTTGGCTTTGCCGCCTTGAAATCACGTGCTAGAATGTTGGGCGCAATCTTGCCGATTTTCCCTTTGTACGAACGGTATTTCTTCATGCGAACCAATGACTTCAATCCTAGTTCATTCATCCAATCGGAGAACTGTTTTATGATTAATGTGAGCACCTCGGTTACGTAATTCTAGGGTAATACGCCGGTTTTCCAATCTTATTTCATGGTTTCAATTATGGAACTTTATTTGACAACAAAGTTGTATCAAAAAACCATCTAGCTGAAAAATGCCACAAAAGTCCTTGCAAACTAGTATACAAGGACTTTTATAATTTACCTAAAAGAAATAGCACCACTAATTATAGTTAATACTGTTAAGATCAATGATGTCAAGATGGCCCATTTGTATGCGAATTTCTGATATTCTCCAAGGTCTTTATCAACCATACCAACTAATAGAATGGTTGATGCAACAAGTGGACTCATTAAATGAGCGGGTTGTCCCAATATAGAAGCCCGAGCAATTTCCAATGGGCTAATACCATAGGCTGATGCTGCTTCTGCAAGGATAGGGAGGACTCCAAAATAATAGGCATCATTCGATAAAACAAAAGTGAATGGCATACTTGTAATGCCAACAATGACAGGGAAAAACTGTCCTAATGAAGCAGGTATTATCGCAACCAGTCCATTAGCAATAGCATCAACCATTTTTGTACCGGAAAAGATTCCTGCAAATACTCCTGCCGCAAAAACTAATAGAACAACAATTAAAGCGTTTCCAGAATGTGCTAGGATACGTCTTTTTTGCATTTCCAGATTGGGGTAGTTAACCATTAAAGCAATGGCGAAACCGACCAAAAATAAAATGGGGGAAGGTACCAATCCCATAATAAGCATGACCATAATGCCTACCACAATTAATAAGTTAATCCACAAAAAACGAGGACGTTTAATGTCAATATGAGGAAATGTTTCAGTGGCTTCATTTTCAACAGTAGCAGCTATTTCATTTTTGAACTCTTCTATGTGTATTACACCAAGTCGTTTACGTTCTTTTTTCCCTAAAATAAATGCGACGAAAATAACCCAAAGAGCACCACCGATCATGGTAGGAATTAGTGGAACAAAAAATTCGGATGCATCAAGTCCCAATACTGCTATTGCTCGGGTAGCAGGTCCACCCCATGGAGTCATGCCACTCATAACACTTAAAGCTAGCATGGCTACTGTGGCTAAAACCAATGGATTCATACCGATTCGTTTATAAAGTGGATACAAAGCTGAAACAGTAATGATATACGTTGTTGTACCGTCTCCATCTAGGGCCACGAGTAATGCAAGAATTGTGGTACCAATCGAAATTTTGACAGGATCTCCCTTGACAACTTCTAATAACTTTTTGATAAGTGGGTCAAATAAGCCCGTGTCTATCATAATGCCAAAAAACAATATGGCGAATAATAATAGAGCTGCAGAAGGAGCGACTAGCTTAATGCCTTCCATCATCATAGTGCCAATTTTACTTCCAAAACCACCAACTCCTGCAAAAACGATCGGAACTAAAGTTAAAGCAACAATGGGTGATAAACGTTTGGACATAATTAAATAGGTAAAAACGGTAACCATGGAGATGCCTAAAATTGTTAGAAACATTATTATATCCCCTCCCAAATTTTGAATGCGCTTTCAATTGATCTCTGGATGACTAAGAATTAATTTTGTGACTCTTCAGAAAAATTAACTGGTAAATTAATAAGTTTTACACTATGCTTGTGCGCTTTTCTTAATTAAAGGTAATACAGGGAGAACAATAAGTTAAATACATATTTTTTTTGTATTGGTATCAAAATAATTTATTCTTAAAAAAAGTTTGGAGGGAGGAGAGCAAAGAAAGCCAAGGGATAAGTGATACAATTAAGAACTTTTTTAAAATTTAATGCTATTTTTAGTATTTAAAAAGAAGGTCATCATCTAAATATTGTGGATGATAGCCTTCTTTTCTTTATAAATCAGACTTTTTCAGTGTTCTTGAGCAAAGCTCTCTCCTTTTTTATTAATATTTAGTTTTAACGTTACTGTACTTGTCTTTTTTTCTTAAACTTAATTTTAATACCAATCTTAGTAATGGAGGCACTGCGACATAAATAAAAGCCATCCGAAAAAGTTGATAGCTGGTAACAGTAGATACATCAGCATTTACTTCTTGTGCAATGATTCCCATTTGATCCATTCCACCAGGAGCTAAACTTAAAAAACCCGTAATAGTCGATAAATCATAATACTGGGTCAGTAGAAAACTAAAAAATATTGTTGCGCAGATCAAAATCAGTCCGTTCATCAAAGCCAATAATAGTGTTTTTCTTTTGTTGTCAAGTTGTTCCGGTTTTAATAGTAAACCGATATAACCGCCAACCATAAATTGAGATATATCAAGAAGTGAAGGAGGAAGTGGTGGTCCCTGCAAACCAAAAAGGCCTACTGCAGCAACAGCGATTACTGGTCCTAAAAAGTAAGGAGCTGGTAATTTAAATATTTTACCTATTCTTGCTGCGAGGAAACAAATAAGTGCGAACAGAAAGATAAGAGGAAATAAATCACTCCACTCTGGAATAACGTTATCCGATGAGTCATTGGTACTTTTCGCTGCAAAAATAGGACTGAAAATTAAAAGGGGAACTAAGAAAACAACCATTATCACCCTTGTAACATGGAAAAAGGTTACTGTCGTAATATCAATACCTTTCATTTCTTCTGCAAACACAACAATTTGTGACAAACCTCCAGGAATACTACTCGTTAAGGAGGTAGGATAGTCAACGCCGGAATATTTTGACATAACAAAAGCTGAACATACACACACAAGGACAATTAAGGTTGTAAGGATCAACATTGAGGGAAGGTGACTAATCATGTCAGACAGTGAGCTCTTGGTAAAAGAGATGCCAATTGAATAACCTACAATAATCAATCCAGTATTTCTCATCGAAACGGGCCAAATTAATTTAACGTTTTTGAAACGTGATGCAATTAATAGGGCTGCCAGTGGACCTAGAAGCCAGGGGATTGGCAACCCGACAAGAGAGAAAAGGCTGCCTCCAATAAAAGCAGTTAGAAGTGCAACTGAAAATTGGATTGTCTTGCTAGCATTATTTAAATCCCACTTTTTCATATTAATTCTCTTCCTTTGTACTAGTTTTATTTCGATTCGTCTTATTTCTTTTGTTTAGAATCATTAAGAAAATCAATAAATGCTTTTACTTGTGCTAAATCCGTAGTCACATCCCGATAAAAAACCCAAGTTTCTCTAAGCAAATAGCTATTATCGCTTAATACAATGGGGAAAGTATACAGTGGTTCATCATTTTTAATACAGATTTCTGGTAAAATGGCATATCCTAAACCATTAAGAACCAGTTCTTTACATGTTTCAATCCGATCTACCTCCATTGAAATCTTAGGTGGTACCGCAAATGTTTCCTGCCACCAGTTCTCAATAGTATTCCTTAACGATTGGTCTGTCTGATAATTAACTCTAGGAAGAAAAGGAAGTTCTTTTAATTCAATTTTTTTACTGGAGGCAATACAAATCTTTTCTTCTTGAAATAACACTTTATTTTCCTGCCATTTGTAAGGACCTCTAACTATCCCGAGGTGTGCTTCTTCTTTTTGAAGCATTTGATGAATTTGAGAACTCCATCCAGTTTTCAAACTAATTTCAACATCTGGATATAGGGTTAGAAATTCTTTTAACAATACTGGTAGTTTATAACGGGCAAACAAGCCAGATACACCCAATCGCAAAGTTCCTTTTACTTTTTTATCCAAATTTGAAATATGTTCTTTTGCAGCACCTAATTGCTTACGCATATTTTTCGAATATTGAACGAGGTATTCCCCTTCGACTGTAAACTCGACACCTCTTTTGCCTCTAGAGATTAAATTTGTTTTGAACTCTTTTTCCAGCTGTTTTATACGATAGGATAAAGCTGGCTGAGAAATAAATAGTCGTTGTGCCGCCTTTGTTATATTTCTTTCTTCGTAGAGAGTAATTAAAATAAACCAGTCTTTTTCATCCATAAAATTTTTCTCCTTTAACCATAAAAAATATTTATGGGTAATTATAAATAGTAATAATTTATTTGATTTCTAAAAGTATAATACAACTAATGAATAAAAGAAATCTATCTTTTTATGTAAAGCAATAGACTCACTATTGTTCGCGTTTACTGCATTTTTTCATAAAAATTTTTTATGGCAATGAATAAAAAAACAATATTATTTTTATTTATTATTTTCACTTATTATTTACATGAAGAGTTATCACTACTTAACAGGAGGGGTAAAAATGTCAAATGCACAAAATTATGATGTAGTTGTAGTAGGGGCAGGAAACGCAGCTTTATGTGCCGCAATCTCAGCAAAAGAAGGCGGTGCTAGAGTTCTTGTATTAGAACGAGGACCATTGGAAAAGCGTGGAGGAAACTCTTTCTTCACTGATGGAGCCATACGTGTTGCCTACAATAATTTAGACGCAATCAGAAAAGTAATACCAGAATTAACAGACGCAGAAGCAGAGTTAATTGTTATGCCTGAATACACTGAATCTGATTATTTAGATGATTTAATGCGAGTAACAGGTGGACAGAGTAATCCTGAATTAGCAAAACAGCTGGTTACTAAATCGTATGAAACAATTGCGTGGATGCGTGATCAGGGAATAAAATTTGAATTGAATTTTGAAAATCAATCTTTCGTACAAGATGGCAAGCGCAATTTCTGGGGAGGACTGCCTATCAAAACGGAAGATAAAGGCGTTGGCTTAATGAGACAGCTCTTTGCGCGGACAGAAGAAATTGGCATCGACGTTTGGTACGATTCACGTGCTGTGGAGCTTGTATCAGAGAATAACACTATATCCGGTGTCGTTGTTGAGAAGGATCATACAATGGTAACAGTTCGGACGTCCAGTGTGATTTTGGCTTGTGGCGGCTTTGAAGCCAATAAGCAAATGAGATCTGAAAATATTGGTGAAGAATGGGAAGCGGCAATTGTTCGTGGAACCGAATTCAACACAGGAGACGGCATTTCCATGGCTATGGCAGTCGGGGCTCAAAAATTTGGGCAGTGGTCTGGATGTCATTCGATTGGGACAGATTATAACGCGCCAAAAGTAGGAGACTTCACGAAGCCGGGAGATATTTTTAAAAAGCATTCTTATCCGTACAGTGTCATGCTTAATAATGAAGGGAAACGTTTTGTTGATGAAGGAGCAGATTTGCGAAATTACACCTATGCCAAATACGGACGTGAGGTATTAAAACAGCCTGGACATGTGGCATATCAAATTTATGATGCACAGGTACGCCCGATGCTGCGTAAAGAATATGACCTTGAAGAAGCGACTATTTATAAAGCAGATACACTTGGAGAGTTGGCTAGTTTACTGCCGGTCAATCAAACACAATTCCTTAAAACGATCGAAGAATATAACAGTGCCGTACAAGATGGCGAGTATAGACCCGCAGAGAAAGATGGCAAAGGAACGAAAGGAATTACTCCTCCTAAATCCAACTGGGCACTTCGAATTGAGCAAGGGCCATTCTATGCTTTCCCTGTAACGTGTGGAATCACCTTTTCGTTCGGTGGTTTGCATGTAGATGCTACGGGTCATGTGTTAGACAAAGAAGAACAACCGATAAAAGGTCTCTTCGCGGCTGGTGAAATGATTGGGGGGATTTATTATGAAAACTATCCTGGTGGATCCGGGTTAATGTCTGGCGCAGTCTTTGGAAAATTAGCTGGTTCATCCGCAGCCCACTATATTCAAGAAATGGTTGAAGCGGTCAATAATCATTGAGTCTTTTCCGTGCATAGTTATTTAGATAAGAATTTGTCCAAAAAGTCTAGGGATACATTAAATAGAAGAATGAAAAACAGCCAAGGCTTAAAATAGCTCTTGGCTGTTTGGTACTTCAAATATTAAAAGTCTTTATGCATTGACTAAAACTCATATCATATAGGGATATGAGTTAGAGTATAGCTTTAAGCATCCTGATGGCCAGACAATAAATAATGGGTTGGTTTGTGGATATATAACAAGGATGATAGATAACAATTAGTTTTCTTTTTGCTTAAATACTCTAGTAACCATGAAAATCTGGATTCAGTATCCATATCCTAACTTGTATAAGTGTGAGCGCTGCCCCCGGAAATTTTTCATCTATTCCCAATCCTATTTTATAATTGAATTTTATAGGCATCGGATAGTTGGAGATACATTAGAGTCTGGGCTCTATTGAAAACTCACTTATACAAAACAAGGATCATTGAAGTAAACTATTTCGGAAAGAATTTTAGTGCCTTTCATAATTTTGAATAGTTCTTTCGCTTCTTTTTCTGTGTCAAATTCAAAAATTTTAATATTTCCTTTTAAAAAGACAGTGATGACCCACATTGCAAAGCCTCCAAGTGATAGATGATTTTTTTTGCGTAATTTGCAAATCAATTCAAGTCAAGCTAATTGATAGGTAAGTTCGTAATTATTTTTCGTGTACACGTATCCCTCTAAAATGATTCTTGCTGTGCGTACCACTTTAATAGCGCGAATGTGTCCTGCCAAAAAATCAACTTTTGTTTCCATTATCCCCGCCGGGTGGGCTAATCGAAAAATTTCCTGTTTGATGTCCACCATATCCGATAAAATCGTTTCTTGTAAGTAAGCTCCTGCAGTTGCACAGATTGCCCCTGTAATAGCAAGCGCTTGATGGGGCTTTTGCATCGACATCATTCTGATCATCAAATCCATCTCTGACGCTTTTCTTTCCAATCCGTTTAAATCGACGTAATCCATAGGAGGAGCAATTAGAGTCATTTTAGGCACAGCAGGAGATTGGACAGTTGCTGATTTCTTATCGGAAAATTGACACATTTCAGCTGCAATTGACCGGATTTCTTCTAGTTCATTTAATTTTTCCGGTGAATATTCAGTGGGCAATTCGCTTCCGTTTAGACCAATATCCTGTGCCCTTACAAAAACAAGTGGATTAGCAACATCAATGATTGAAACTTGAATCAGTCGATCCTTCGTTTTAATCATGTCAATTGGATTTCCTGTAGGGAATAGTTTTCCTGTAACTGCTCCTTCAGCACGAGTAAAAGAAAGATAGATAGGTGATCCTTTACCAGGCACGCCTGGAATTGAGCAGCTGCCTTCTGTTTTCACTTGTCCATTTTCAACCTCTACTTCTGCAATAATCAATTTCTGTGTATTCGTGTTAAAAATTTTCACCGTTGTAACAGGTTCTTTTGCCGGAACTAATCCGTGCTCAATTGCGTAAGGTCCTACAGCAGATGAAATATTACCACAATTCCCTTTAAAATCAACCATTTGATTATCGATGCTGATCTGCGCAAATGTATATTCCACATCGAATTCTGGTGAATCCGATTTTTTGATAATCGCAGCTTTACTTGTCAATGAATTCGCTCCTCCAAGACCATCAATCTGTCTCCGATCCGGACTGCCCATCACGTCAAGTAAGAAACCTTCCCAGTGTGAGCGATTCGAAGGCATATGTTCAAAGTTAAGGAACACACCTTTACTTGTCCCGCCGCGCATTACAACTACTGGTACTTTCATTGTATAACCACCTTTTCTCAAGACAATATTTATAGCACTTCCTGTTCCTTTGAAAATATAGTATGATAAGTTGATTCATAAGTAAAATACATATTTTTTTAATAAAAATGATAAAAAAACTTATAATCTAAATGTGGGGGATGGTTAAGTGGACGAAAAAGATTGGATTGCGATAAGGATACTATATGAAGAAAAAAACATTAGCCGTGCCGCGGAGCGTTTATATATATCGCAGCCGGCGTTAACGTACCGGCTTAAAAATTTAGAAAAAGAATTTAGCACGAACTTATTTTTCAAAATAAAAGGAGGCATTGAGTTTACTTCCGAAGGGATACATTTAGCGGGCTATGCGGAAGAAATGGTGAAAAAGTTGCAAAAAACGAAAGATTATATGCTGAATATGAAAAATGAGGTTAGAGGAACTTTAAGGCTTGGCGTTTCCAGCAACTTTGCCCAATATAAACTACCAGAAATATTGAAAAAGTTTTCAACACAATATCCTCATGTACAATTTAATGTGAATACAGGCTGGAGTACAGAAATCATGCATCTTCTGGATTCCTCTAGTGTTCAATTAGGCATTCTGCGTGGAAACTATGAATGGTATGGAATCAAATCGTTACTGCATAAAGAAAGACTTTGTTTAATCTCTAAAAAAGAGGTAGACTTAGAAGATTTGCCACAACTTCCATTCATAAATTATAAAACAGACAGTTCTTTAAAAAACTTAATAAATGGCTGGTGGCATGATAGATTCCCGGAGCCACCATTTGTAACTATGGAAACAGATCGGCAGGAGACGTGCAAAGAAATGGTCAAAAATGATCTTGGTGTTTCTATTTTGCCGGAAATATGCCTGCAGCCTTCAGATAACTTGCATACATACGGGTTATCTTACAAAAATGGGAAGCCAGTCTTAAGAAATACATGGTTAATGTATAACCAGGATTCTTTAAAACTATCTACTGTGAAAAACTTTATTGATTTCTTGAATAAAAATTCCAATCTTTAACGAAAAAGCACATTGGAATTTATTGAAAATTTCATTGTGCTTTTTCGACTTCTTAATTTAATATAAAATGGATTATAAGTTTTTTTTTCGAAAAAGTAAAAAAAATATGTATTTCACTTATTTTAAGAAATGAACTATTCTAAAAATAGAAACCAAATCAACAGGGAACAGAAAATATTATATAATGTTTTTTAACTATTCAAACTTTTTATCTGATTGTAAGCGGTTTCTTTAATAGGAGGGGATTCATATTCTTACGTTACTTGGGATTTCAATGGTCGTTGTCTTTACTTATTTAATCATGTCTAAACGGTTATCACCTGTTAATTCTCTTGTGGTCGTTCCAATTATCTTTGCATTAATTGGCGGATTTGGTCCAGGGCTCGGAGATATGATGCTCGATGGAATAAAGGTTGTCGCACCTTCAGCCGCTTTGCTATTGTTCGCTATTTTGTTCTTCGGAGTTCTGATTGACGCTGGATTATTTGATCCACTTATTAAAACTATGTTAAAAATCGTAAAAGGGGATCCGGTTAAAATAGCGATAGGAACGGCAGTAATCGCAATGACCGTTGCCTTAGATGGTGATGGTACCACGACTCACATGATTACGATTTCCGCTATGCTGCCTCTTTACTTACGACTTGGTATGAATCCACTTATTCTTGCCACTATTTCTATGCTGGCTGTCAGTATTATGAGTGGTATGACTCCTTGGGGAGGACCTGCAACAAGAGCAATAGCATCTTTAGGTCTCGATGCAAATGAATTCTTTGTCCCGATTATCCCAACACTATTCGCAGGTATTGCAGCTATTCTTTTTACCGCTTATGTACTTGGGAAAAAAGAGCGCAAAAGGCTTGGTGTTGTTCATATCAAAGCTGCACCAGAAATGAAAGGGGCTCTTGCTGAAGCAGCGGTAGCTTCCGCCATACAAGACGATTTAAAGCGCCCTAAATTAATATGGGTCAATCTTTTGTTGACGCTCACGGTTATGGTCATACTTGTAATGGGCTTCGTACCAGTACCTGTGTTGTTTCTAATCGGGTTTGTGCTTGCTTCAATCATTAATTACCCTAATCTAGAACAGCAAAAAGAGCGGATCGTGTCACATGCAGGAAACGCTATAACCGTCGTCACATTAGTATTTGCGGCTGGTATTTTCACAGGGATCTTTTCTGGAACGAAAATGGTAGACGCCATTGCCAATTCATTAGTGGCCATCATTCCGGATTCTTTAGGCTCTTTTTTACCGATGGTCGTTGCGTTCACCAGCATGCCATTTACGTTCGTTTTATCCAATGATGCTTACTACTTTGGTGTTTTGCCAATTCTTGCCGAAGCAGGAGAAGCTTATGGAGTGAGTCCTTTAGAAATTGCCAGAGCTTCCGTACTGGGCCAGCCTGTACATTTCTTAAGTCCACTCGTGGCATCTACTCTTTTACTAGTAGGGATGGTAAAAACAGATATCGGGGAACTACAGCGGTATGCATTTAAATGGGCTCTGATTTGTTCATTAGTCCTTATCATTGTTGCTATCTTGACAGGGGCTATTGTTTAAAATGTTATCTAACCAAATTCTTCGGACTTAAACGAAATAGGGCAGTGGCAAAACCAATTATTAATAGTGGTTTTGGCACTGCCCATTTTTTTATTAAGTACCAGGATCCTCGCCGGTAGCTTGAGTAATTATTTTTACGATTGTTTTCGCAAGGTTCATAACCGTGTATAGACGAGTATCATTTAAAAATTGCATGGTTGGCAGCGGATCTATATAATTGACCATTCCTGTAATATGATAATCTCCCACTTCCGGCAATAATTTTTTTAAAGCTTTCCCAGGGACAAGAGGTCCATCCTTCAAATAAACATAGCCGACCTGGTTTTGATTCCCTAAACAAGCATCCACACTAAAAATAAGAGGCTTTTTGAATTGTTTTTTAATTTGTTTCAACGTGTCTTCTAAATTAAATGCATGAACGGGATTTTCTAAAGTACCGTAAACACGATAAGGCACCGTATGTTCTTTAAGCATTGTCCCGACTAAAGGGCCTAATGAATCCCCAACTGATCGGTCCGAACCAATGCACAGAAAGATTACATCTTCATTTTGACATCCAGAAGATTGAATAATCTCTTTGACTTTTAATGCTAAGCAGTTTATTTCTTCGCCTTTTGGTTCCACTGAACAAATTGCTCCTCTTCTTGTAAATTAGACTCATCTTAATTCCCTTTTGTTTTATTATACGAACAAAAAGGACATCATGCATGTAAATATAAGCATATGCTTGAGAATGATAGTTAAACACTCTAAAAAATGGCAGTAATTCAAAACATGCCAGTTAAGTTATTTGGCGAGGAAGTGGGAGTTGGTTTACAACTAGAATACGTAACGAATTTTATTTTAAAACTACAACTAAGTACACCAATATAAAAATTAATTAACATAATACTGATTATTTACAGTCAATAACTATGATTCCTACCTACAAAAAAGGATAGAGCCTATAGGCTCTATCCTTTTTTGTTCTATGGTTTAACTAAAATAAAATGATTACCTGTTATTTTAAATTTTGAACTTCAGATAAAATACCATCTAACTCTTTTGCCGCTTTTGTAAGTGTTGGCGCATCAAGAGGGGAAGACGTTGCACCAGCTTCTATTGTGTGAAGGGGAGTTTCGACCTTACCATATAGATCCGGGCTTTTAGCTTTCACGTCGTCTTCAAATGTTTGCCAATATTCCTCAAGCTTCGCTCCACTTTCTTTTACTTTTGTAGCATCCTTGGCTTTTAGCTGTGCATTTAGGTCAGCAATCGTTTGTTTCATATCCTTCACGCCATCACTAATGGAAACAGATTTTGGAGAGGACTGTTCGGTTTTCTTGGTTTCATCAGCTTTCTTTTCGTTATTGGTACCGCAAGCAGTTAAGCTTAATGCAGCTACTACGATGATAGGAACTAGTAATTTACGAGATTTCAATTTTGTTACCTCCAGTATGTACTTTTATTTTACTATCTTTTCTTTTATTTAAAAGTGCTGCAATAACAGCAATTATAAGTAAGATCACCTGAGGGATAATACTTTCCCAGGTTGAATATACACCGAAAAAGTCAATGCTAGGGATGGGTGCTTGAGTTGCCGGTAATAACCCGGCAAGCTGCAACCCATGAATCCCCATGCCTGCAAATTTAATACATAGGTAGAACATCAAAATGCTTGATACGAGGAAGAATGGACGCATTGGAATTTTCAAACCTACCTTGAGTATGAGGTATGAAACAATTACAAGGATGATCAGCCCAATGGCAATCCCAAGTAAAAGCGTTGCTAACTTAATGGAAGCAGCCATCCCGATAAAGAATAGGACAGTCTCTGTTCCTTCACGGAAAACAGCCAGGAACGAAAGAATGGCTAGGGAGAACAAGCTACCGGTATCAAGTGCTTTTGTACTTTGTGTGCGAATATATCGTTGCCATTCAGCAAGACTTGATTTACTGTGAAGCCAATAACTCATATATAGAAGCATCACTGCTGCAAATATCCCTGTCCAGCCGGATATCAAAAAATTGTTACTGCCGAATGCACCAGCAGAAAATAATAGATTTACAATTACGGCAAGTACAAGGCTTACTCCAAGTCCGGCTCCTACTCCGTACCAGATCCATTTACTTTTCGCTTCATGGCCAGCTTTTCTCAAAAATCCAAGCAAAGCCACCACTACAAGCAATCCTTCCAATCCTTCGCGAAGAAGAATGGTCGTTGCATCAAGCATCGTATAACTTGTCTTTGCTACCAGTGGAGAGAGGTAATCACGCATACCTTCAATCGTTTTTTTTGCACCTGGTACATCTGGGTGATTGGAGGATAGCATGGCGTAACTAGCAACCATATCCCTTTCTGCATTACCATATATCTTTGAGGATTGAGTAAGGACAATTCCCTCGACATTCAACCATGATTTTCGGAACTTCTCTATGTCCCCTCTTGCGCCTTCGATATCATTATCATTAATCTTCGAAAGAGACTGATTTAGCAGTGTCACAAGTTCTGCTACATTTCCAGTGGTACCTGAATTTTTACCACTTTTAGATGAAGAAGAATACTTACCCTCTATAAACTTTTGATTGGTCTCTTTTAATCTAATAAGTGCATTTTTTAATTTCTCATTATCCACAGGCTGCTGAGCAAAAGCGAACTGAGCTTGACCCATGTTATCTTCAATATCATGATAGGCTGGCTGAGAATGGTTTTTCACTCCATCTTCAATAGAAATCCAAGTAGATGTAAAGGTTTTGTATTGCTTAAAAGCTTCCTTTGTGTCCCCCTTATCCACAGATTGGATAGATTCTACAATTATCTCATTTGCCTTTTTCATATCATCGGATGCATTAGCTGCAAAACTATTTATTGGTAAAATGACAAAAGCTGTGAGTAAAATTAAAAAAGTCGTAACTAACTTGATTTTCATAAAGGCCCCCTATGGATTGAAAAGTATCTTGTTATGTAAAAAAAAAATTTGTAATCAGTAATGAAAATCACTATCAATTATATTCATAGAAACTATACGTTCTTTATTAATGGATGTCAATAAATATTCTGATATGAAGGGGTCGATTTAAAACAAGTAGGATGACACGGAGAAGCCCGCAACATTACTAAACTAAGACCAAGAGTCCCCGGGGCAGCTTAGCAGGCCTCTGCCTTATGAATAGACCGAACGAAGGAATGTAAGCGCAAATGACGCTAAGAGACATGGGAGGGTACGTCATCATAAGTTTCGCAGAGATCTATTGTGCATCACATAGTGGAGAAAATAGCTAATGATTTCCATTAGTTTTAGCGAAGCGTACCCTCAATTTAGTAATAAAAACCAGAATTTCAATACTCTGTTTAAAAGTAGGATAAAAAAATAATTCCCCTAATACACCGAGTGGTGCAAACCGTTGATACATCAATGTTCATAGAGGGAGGTTAGTTGAACAACCGCCCCTTTTAAGCATGGTAATAATAAAATGTATGGAACATTACGGCAGCTAGTGCTGCAATTTCTTCCGTGGTTGATTAAATTTAGAGTAGTTTTTTTTCAGGTCCTCATTGTGAGGGCTTTTTTTGTTGAAAATGTAAACACCCGTGTATATTGTATCGGATGAAATTCAAAAGGATTATTTTGAAAATAAGCCCATTTTACTAGATTGGTTAGATATACTTGAAAAGGAAAATTGAGAGGGTCATTTAATGAGTAGGGAAGTGTAAAAATGCTCTGGAAAATTTACTTTTGGCTAATTATAGCTATATCGATAGCTTCAATGTTTGTAGAAGCGGTTCATGGTCCGGTGATAGAAACTACGGATACTGTTATCAGCATTATTTCCACAATTGGATTATTTGGTTATGTATATAACAAACAATTGTTATCAAAGTCATTCTGGAAATTCGTATTTATAATAACTGTAATTGAAGTGCTTGCATACACAATGTTGGATGTGCTTAATGATCCAGAACTTGGAGTAGGGGGAATGATTTTCGTTACAGCTTTCACGCTTATCATAATGTTTCCTTTCTTTCTAGGTTTATATAGATATGGATTCCGTAAGCAAAATTTAGCTTAGTGTCTTCATAATAGCAGGTGCATTTGTTTGAATAAGGCATTAAAAAAGGAGATTACAACATATGTTAACAGTCGATAATTATATTGAGTCTATTAAAGATAACCTTGAGAAACATTCAGATCTTATAGTAGGTAAGCTTAAAAATATCATTACATACAACTTTTTTTCTGAAATAGATTTGTTGGATTTTACCGCATTTATTGAGCCTGCAAATTTTGGAATTTCAATAAGGATGTTCTCTATGGATAGAGAAGCCAATGAAGTTTTTTATGAAGGTAATGACTCAACAGTTTTCGCAGGTAGTGTTGATATAGTTTCTGATGTTACATACTATCAGTTAATCGAAAATTCATTGGATGATTTTATTGATAATTTTTACGAAGAAAACTATCCAGCAATATACGAGTTAGAACAAAAAGCGTTTACAGGTTGGTTTAGTCAATGTTGGAAAAAATCAGGTGGAGATATATTGAAATTACCATCATTCTTTGTTTTCCACGATGATACTAAATCATATGAGTTGAAAAATAATCAATGGATTGATGATGAAGAAAAATGGTTATAAAAAACGATGAAGAATGCCTATATATAGGCATTATTTTTTATTATGGAGATATCAGCATTAACGAGTAACATAGCTTATTTTTAAACATCTCATATTTGCACCCAAAGCTTTGGCAGATTTAGTAACAAAATTGAATACTGAAACATAATCATCAGGCCACTAAGGATCAGTTGGCCATCAAAACAGCAGAAAATTACGAATAGGTTAAAGAGCTTGCTGCAGCTAACAAAATACAATTATAAACTTGAATGCTACGCTTAAATATGGGGAAGAAAAGGCTGGAAAAGCTGATAAATTAGTCACTGAACTTTAAAAGGAAATTCAAAAGGCTAATAAAGAAGTGGAGAAACACGGCAAAGAGGTTGAAAAAGTGAAAACTAAAACTGAGGCTGCTGAACCAATGACAAAAGAAGAAGTGGATGCAATAGATATCACTATAGATAAAGTAGATACAACATCAACAGAAGATCTACATTAAGAAGAATATCAATTTTAGTGAAATTTCTTTTTTGTCTCAACTGTTCTTTACGATTGAGGAATTAACAGCTTAAGTACGACTGACATCTAGCTAAAAAAATTCCAAAAGATTAAAAAATTAGGAAGATTATTTGTAAAACATGGTAGAATAATATTCTAGTAAAAATGTCATAGGAGGAATTTATTAATGAAAAAATACTTAATGGCAGCAAGTGCTTTTTTGGGGGCAATATGTCTCATCTTGGTTAGCGGAGTCTTGAAGGTTTCAGCAAACGTTGGGCTGGATTCCATGCAAGCAGCAAAGCTAATTAATGTAAATGCTGTTAATCATGCAATCCTTAATGGAGATGGAGATTACGAAGATTATTGGAAGTTCACGCTGAAAAAACCAGGTCAAGTCACCTTTAACATTAATAACTATCCAGGATATGCATGGGATTTTGAAATCCTGGATGGTAGTGGAAATGAGTTTACAGGTGGAACTACCGATTACAGCAATAAAGCCATGGGTGTAACGGCAAGGAAAGTAGGATTGCCAGCTGGTACATATTACATACATATTGAAGATTATACTAATTCTATTAACAAAACCTATTATTTTGCTGTTAATTTTGAAGAAAATGCAAATGTGGAATACGAATTCAACAATAGTTCAAGTGCAGCAAATAAAATTAAATTAAATACACCTTACGTGGGTGAGATACAAAATTATAGTGATGAGGATTATTATAGATTCACCCTTCCTGAAAGTGGAGCTGTCACTCTCAATATGAGTCAAAAAGCTGGCATCGGATGGAATGCGAGTATTTTAAATTTAGAGGGTGAAGTGCTTAGTGAGTTGACGACAGAATATTCTTCGAACGTCACAAAACCGACGGAACGGACGGTCGGGCTACCTAAAGGAGAGTACTTAATCCATATTGAAGACTATTCCAGTTCAACTCACCAGCCCTATGCCTTTAACGTGAAGTTTGCAAAGTCAACTGCCTATGAAAAAGAATTCAATGACAACGCCCAGCAGGCAAACAGTATTGGATTGGGCAAAAACTATTATGGGCATCTCCAAAGTTACAATGACGCTGATTATTTTACGTTTTTTCTATCAAAACCATCAAGTGTATCTCTAGAGATGGGAAGGAAGCCATCTGTTAGTTGGTATATGAGCCTCTATAATTCAAACGGTGATGAAGTGGGATCCTTTAATACGAAGTATGACCAGTTTGCAAATGGAATAGAATCGAAGAGGTATTCCCTTCCTGCAGGGCGGTACTATATATCGGTGAATGATTATACAAACACTCGCAATCATAAATACCAACTGGTTGTAAAAGTTCCAACGCCGTCTATTAGCAGTAAGTCGGTACAAATAACAAATTATGTAGGCAAATCGGATAGCGTGAAAGTGAATGCCCTGGCTAAAGGCGATGTAGTGAAGTTGTTCGATTCGAAAGGAAAGCTATTTGCTACATCTAAACCAGTATCAGGTACCTCTACAACTTTTAGCATCAAACAATTAGGAAAGAATGCCGGTTTTATCTATGTGTCGAACACCCGAAGTGGAATGCTCGAGAGTTCTAGAGTAAAGGTATCGTTTAAAGCAGAACCGAAGACACCTAAGCCAAGCGCTTCCAACATTATGATTAAGAATAATAAGGGGAAGTCAGATACAGTAATAGTCAAAGGATTGAAAAAAAGCGACGTTGTTAAACTCTATTCATCCTCCGGGAAGTATCTATCTAGTAAAACATCCACTTCTTCCTCTGCAACCCTTACGGTTAAGCAGTTAGGTAAGGGTTCAGGTTCTGTTTATGTAACAGTGACACGCCCTGGAATGAATGAAAGCGACAAAGTGAAGAAAACATTCAAAGCAGAATAATGCATATTAGAGTTGGGACAGTATATTAAATAAAAGGGGGCGGCACTCAAATTGAGAGCCGTCTTTTTAGTAAAAAGAAGAGAATTAGTTATTCTTAAATAGGATGGAAAATTTGCATTGGAATTTTGGTTTATCTCATCTTTTTCATCTCATAAGTTAAGATTTCTCTTAATATATAGGCTATATATTTTGGGGTTTTATTACATGTAAGATTTTTTAATGACCGTTAATGTGGATTATTTCCAGAAATAATGCTGTTATTTGTAAAATACATACTTTAAGACGGGACGCTTATGAAAAAAAACGCAACTAGCTTTAATGTTTCTCTTAATACCTCTGGCAATATTAATTTCTTTTTGGTTTTCGGAAGCCTTATTACGAGGGGAATATGATTTAGCTATAGATGGTTTTGTTGTAGCCAGAGCCTTAATAATTATTTACACATTACATTTATTAGGGGAATTAGGAGAATTAAGTATTAAAAACAAAAAAGATTAGCCATGAGCTAATCTTTTTTTATGGATTAATAGTTGACCAGTCCGTATTCACCGAACTTAACTTTTTTGACTTTATAATTCTTCTTTGTAATGGTATCCCCATTGTAGATATTAATGGTGTGGTTTTCTCCTGTTTCAACAGCATATTTCACTCTATATCCCATATAGACTCGTCTATTAGGACCAACATCTAATGAATAGGTATTAGCACTTGATTTAGAAAATCCTAGACTGATGCTCAATCCTTTTATACTGCCAGATACAGTCGGACTAAACAAAACAAAAATGGAAATCATTTTGTGATTTCCATTTTTGTTTCTGTATTTTTTAGGTCATAAAATTCGTAGATTAAGTTTTGATCAACCTATTGCAGTTAAATTTCTAATAACTGGAATAAATATAAGATTTAACATCTAACATCTTCTCCAACAATTGCTTGCCAAATAATCAATTTTAAAAGGCCGTAATTTAATATACTCACTTTTTCATTGAGATTATATTGAAAAATTCATTTTTTGTTATTGATAGGTTTTTGTATTACCTAATCTATATATTCTTAGGCAGCAAGGCTCATTATCTTATGAATTTTAAAGGAAGTCTTTTCACTCCAAAAACGAACGGACTTGGAATCGCCTCCAGCTCAGCCCCTTTTACACCTTCCAATTTTGCAAAAGTACTTAAAAGTGTCACGAGAGCTACTTCTGCCTCTAGACGTGCAAGCGGGGCACCTAAACAAAAATGAATACCAAACCCGAAACTCAAATGTGGATTTAATTTCCTTTCTAACGTAAACCGATTAGGTTCTGCAAACTTTTGTTCATCCCGGTTTGCCGAACCGACCCAGCAAATTACTTGTTCCCCCTTTTGGATTGTTTTGCCCCCAACTTTGACATTTTCCTTTGTAACACGGCCAATTGCTTGTATTGGAGGATAAAAGCGTAGTGTTTCTTCTACCAATTTTGGTATTAAAGGCAGATTTGTCCTAGCTTGTTCTTGAATGTTTTTATCTTCTGTCATGTAGCGTACGGCATTTGTAATCAAATTAGTTGTTGTTTCATTGCCCGCAACTAATAATAAAACACAGAAAGATAGTACCTCTTCCTCTGTTAATTTTTCCCCATCAATTTTTGCTGCTAATAATAGCGAAATTAAATCTTCTTCAGGCTTATTTTTTCTCTCTTTAATTATTTTTTTGAAATATTCTTTAAGAAACTCGTTTCCTTCCTTGCGTTTTTGTGTCATTACTTGGAAGGCTTCACTTGAATTGTCTTTGGCCCCTTCCACGAGAACATCGGAATAGGTTTTAAAAAGATCGCGATCCTTAGTAGGGACCCCCAATAATTCGGCAATTATAATGACAGGCAACGGACCAGCAAGATCATGAACGAGATCCTTGGTTTCCTTCTCATTAACTTGATCGAGAAGATAGAGTGTCACCTCTTCGATTTTATTTTTTAAATCCTTCACTGCTTTAGGAGTGAATGCCTTGTTCACTAAGTTTCTCATTTTCGTATGTCTAGGAGGGTCCATTGTCAAAATGCTTCCTTGAAGAGTTCCAGACCCTCGTTCCGATGAAAACAGTTTTGGGTTTTTTAGAATATAATGAACGTCTTCATATCGGAACACATCCCAGCAGCTTCGATCCTCGTCGTACCTTACAGGAGTATTTTGTCGTAAACTATTAAAGATTGGAAAAGGAAATAATTGATCTGCGTTCGAAGCAATTTCTCTCATGGGGATGAGATTAGCATACTGCTCCACTGCGCTTGTTGATTTACGTTCTTGTTTCATGGTTTCATCTCTCCTTTTAATGTGTCTAATATTCATGCAGAAAATAGTGATGAACCGGTTCATTAACTAAGATAACAAACTCGTAATTTGGTTTCAATTGACATAAATTGAGAAATTTTTCAATAAGAAGAAAGTAATAACTCGGGAAATTTGATTCACCACCTATTGAAAAACTCTTTTGAGTTTCATAGCTTCTCGTTTAAGGTCATGCCGGTACCCCAAGTCATGCCAGCAGTATAACTATATATACTGCACCCTTATCCACTATTATTTTAGTCTGCCGCTGAAGTTTTTTATTTTACTGGAACAGAAAATTGTATCATAAGAGTTAAAAGACACTCACTCTTATAAAAGAGTGTTTTTTTGTGCAGAAGTTCACCTAATTATCTAAATTTTCCGAAATTATAATTGACCATAACGAGATGATTGTTTTAGAATTGATGTGTATATAAAATTATGTTTTATATATAAAACTATAAAGAGGGGGGAACGGTAATACCATATGGACAATCTTCAATTGAAATAAAAATATATTTGATTTGGGGAGGTAAGTAATATGTTTAAGAATAAATTGGCGTTCGTTCTGCTTTGTTTAGTGTTTATAGTATCTGGATGCAGTTCAAGTGAAGAAACAACTACAGAAAATAAGGGGAATTCAGGAGGAAAAGCGATTAAGCTTACTTTTACGGAACCTGCACGGTTGTTGTCAGTTGCCCCATTATATGTAGCCATCGAGCAAGGATTTTTTGAAAAAGAAGGAATTGAAGCTGAGATTGTATCTGGTGGTGGAGGAGCACAAGTCATTGCTTCTGTATTATCGGGAGAAGCTCAATTTGCCGTCTCAGGTCCTCGAAGTATGTTCACTCCTCTTGACAAAGGTGAAGATTTAATGGCGATTCAATCTTTAAATTCAGCGCTTACCTATCAAATTACTCTCTCTAATCAATATTTAAAGAAAAAGAAAGTTTCTAAAGACTCATCACTTGAAGATAGAGTTGCTTCATTGAATGGCGCAACCATCGGTACAAATCTTGTTGGCGATTCTGGAGACGTATACACCCGATATTTAATGCAAATGCATGGTGTTGATCCCAATACTCTTAAAGCAGTCAAATTAGCAGGGGATGGATCGAAGATTGGCGGTATGCAGGAGGGAGTTGTTGACGGAGGGATAGCATCACCTCCGATGGGTTTACAAGCGGAAAGTAAAGATGTTGGTGAGATTGTAATCAATACAAGTGAAGAGCCAATGTATGGGAATATGGTCTGGGAAGCTGTTTTTGCTAAAAAAGAATATTTAGTAGAAAATCACGAAACATCTTTGAAAGTAGTTCGGGCAATAGGGAAAGGTATGGAATTCACACGTAATCATCCAAGAGAGGCAGCCGAATCAATCGTATCTTATTTTGATGGAATTGATGTCGATATTCTAGAGGAATCAATTATCGGATTGAAAAACACTTTTAAAGGCTATGGAGAAATGAATCAAGAAGCTTGGGACAATGCTCAGGATCCACTGGTTGAATTTGGTAAGTTGTCAGGCGTTTCTACTAAACAGGATACTACTGAAGATGTTATTTGGACCAATGGTTATATAGAAGAAGCTTTTAAAAAATAAGTAGATAGAAAGGAGATGATAATCAAGATGGAAAACGCACAAAAGGGAAATTTCAAATTGTCCACTCGTTTTTTGGATGTTACTTACGTAAACAATAAAACCGGTGCAGAAGTGATTGCCCTGCAGAATATAAACCTACATATCAAAGATGGTGAATTTATATGTATTGTAGGGCCGAGCGGCTGTGGGAAAACCACTTTTTTAAATACTGTAGTTGGATTACTGAAGCCAAGCAAGGGAGAAATTCTATTAGATCAGCAAAAAATTGATGGTCCCGGAAAGGACAGGGCAATGGTTTTTCAAAACCCTAGTCTATTACCTTGGAGAACAGTTATGGAAAATGTTCTCTATGGAGTTGAACTGCAAAAGCAAGTAACCGCAGAGAAAAAGAAAGAGGCCAAAGAATTTATTGAAATGGTCGGTTTAAAAGGTTATGAAAATCATTATCCCCACGAATTGTCAGGAGGGATGCAGCAAAGGGTAAACTTGGCTCGAGCATTAACGGTAAACCCGTCATTAATATTACTGGATGAGCCATTTTCGGCTCTAGACGCACAAACCAGGGAATTTATGCAAGGTGAGTTACTTAGAATATGGGATGAGACAAAAAAGACAAGTCTTTTTATTACACACCAAATTGATGAAGCGGTATTTTTAGCTGATCGAGTTTTTGTTTTTGGGGCAAGACCAGGCCGTGTAGTGGAGGTTGTGGATGTTGATATACCTAGACCGAGAGATCTCCAGGTGAAGCGCAGCCCGGAATTTTTAGAGTTTGTAGATCATATATGGTCCATTATTGAACAGGAGTCTTCAAAACAAGGCTTCGATAATAAAGAAAAATAATAAAGGGAAAGGAGAATAATATGACGAAGGGTACTATCCAACTTACACAATCAAAGCACAAGATAAAAAAGGCGAAGAAAATAAAAAAAGAAAAGAAGTCATTTTTTATCAGTGTTGCTTCTGTTTTAATATTCCTGTTGCTTTGGGAAGTTGCTTCTCAAAATGAATGGATAAATCCATTGTTCATTAGCTCACCAATTGAAATTGCACAAGCGGCAGTTTTAATGGTCCAAGAAAGTTCTTTTTGGGAAAATATGAAAGTAAGTGGTTACGAATTTATTGCAGGCTTTGTTTTAGCCATACTTATTGGAATTCCAATTGGTGTGTTATCGGGCTGGAATTCCAACTTTAATGCTGTAGTTAATCCTTTCATTTCAGGATTATATGTAACTCCTAAAGTCGCCCTTTTACCAGTGATCATAATTGCGTTCGGTATAGGCCCAGCATCAAAAATTGTAATAGTATTTTTGATGGCCTTCTTTCCAATAGTGATGAGCGCTCAAAAAGCAATGTTAACATTAGATCAAAACTTAATAAAAGCAGCAAGAACATTTAGTGCAAGTGAATTTCAAATTTTTAAAACGATTGCTTTGCCTTCGACGGTACCATTCCTTTTAAACGGTATTCGCTTAGGTATTGGTCAAGGATTAATTGCTGTAGTTGTAGGTGAATTATTCGCTTCGACAGCTGGTATAGGATATCAATTGACAAGCAATGGCCAAAATCTGCAAACAGATCGTATGTTTGTTGGAGTGTTGGTCATTACGATTACGGGAATCATTCTTACTTCATTATTAGGCATTATTGAAAGACGCTTTTCTTCTTGGAAACCAGAAAATAGTTAATTTGATTTACACTTTAAACGTTATTATTAAGTATAGCTGCGCAAAACTGTTACAGTGTAAAAGCCTCAAGACAATATTTCAAGTAAGCTTAAATATGGAAAAGGTAATTGTACACGAGTTTGTAGACAAAAGGGGTGCCGTGTGAATATTTAAACAAAGTTGATTGGAACGCAAGGTACGAGACTCCTGCGGGAAAGCGAGTCCAAGGGGGATCCCACAGGCGCCAAGAGTGCCGAGGAGGCTCCCTGACCGCCCGCGGAAAGCGAGTGCCTGGAGTGGAAATCAACATTCATATTTTAACTCCCAATCTTAATATCGAGTTTGTCTACAGTCTGAACAAAAGGTGCTTCCTATACGAAGCATCTTTTGTTTAGCATGCTTTTCAAACCTAATCCATCTTTAATTGAAGATTTCCATTCCAAGTCCATCTCTTATTTACTTTATTCAGCGATGATTACATCTCAGAATGTACTCTGATTCGTTATTTTTACTGTTTCACTTCACAGCGAGATAGAAATTTTATTGAAGTTCTCACGTATCCATGATACCTTCAGTTTATAGTGAATGGTTGGGAGGAATAGGTTTTGAACACTAAGGCGTTTTTATTGGCATTTATTACTGTTATTATTTGGGGATCTACATTCGCTGCTATTCGTGCAAGCTTGCATGGCGGGTATTCAGCCGGCCATTTGGTACTTGTTCGTTATCTTATAGCTTCAGGGATTTTTGTCCTTTATGCTCTATGGCCTGGGGTGAAATTTCGACTCCCGAAAAAAGAGGATTTGCTGAGGATATCGATCCTTGCATTTATTGGTATTAGTATTTATCATATCGGGGTGACATTCGGGGAACAAACCGTTTCGGCGGGAACGGCTGGAATGCTGATTGGTTCAGCACCTGTTTTCATCGCGATCATTGCTTCGTTCGTATTAAAAGAACGCCTCGGCCTATTCGGATGGATTGGTTTAGGTATAGGATTCACAGGAATCACTTTAATAACATTAGGTACTGCAGGCCCTTCCTTGAATATTTCTCAAGGTGCATTTTTAGTGCTGATGTCTGCTATTGCTTCTGCGGTGTTTTTTGTTTTCCAAAAGCCGCTGTTTAGCCGCTATAATCCGATTGAATTGACAGCCTATTTCACATGGATCGGTACAATACCCTTTTTCATATTTTTTCCTGGGCTATTTCAAGATATTCAACACGCTACAATGGAAGGTCATTTATCAGCGATATTTGTTGGTATTTTCCCTGCGGCCATCGGTTATGTAACTTGGGCAGTCGCACTTTCATTAGGAAAAGCCAGTTCCGTTTCCAGCTTGTTATACCTTGAACCCGTGATTGCCATTTTCGTCGCTTGGGTTTGGCTGCGGGAAGTGCCTAGTACTCTTTCAGTCATGGGCGGCGGAATTGCGATATTAGGAGTTCTCGTCGTTAATGGGTTCGGAAAGTATAAATCAGTAATGAAAAAAGCAGCATGATAGTTGTTTAAACTGAAGACAATTGCAGCATTTTAAATCCATCATGAAGAATGAACGTTTATCCTTCTTTAAAGACTCAACACATAGGAGGGCACCCAATAAAGGAATTCACCCAGGTTGCAGAGATCGATCAGTTACACCTTACACCTGGGGAATTGGATTTTTCCTCCTCTTTTAATTATTTAAAATTAAATCTATTCTTAAAGTCCCAATCCAATTTAAATGAATTGTTTTCACTTGTTAAAAATTTAAAATCGATATAGGACTTTTCTTTTTTAGACATTTCGTCGACAAATGGCGAATAAGTTCGGAATACCAATACATTTTTCTTTTCATCAAACTCTACAAGTCTTAGCCAGCCATTACCCCCTCGATAATTCGTTTGGTAATTGACCAGCATTTGAATGACATCATTTCCTGAAGAATTATGTTTTACCCGATGTGCTATCCCAAAATAATGCCCATTAACCGTCATGAACACTTGATTATGGTCCTTTACAAGTTCATTCCAAATCAGCCGTCCATTAGACGACTCGACGCCGATGGTTTTATCATCCTTAACCTTCGGAAATATAATATCATGTGAGACGAGGATTGTCGGTTTATCTTTATGCAGATCTAGAACCTTTTTTGCCCATTCCAGGTCCTTATGCAGATTTTTCATATCGACTATCAAGACTAAGTATTCATAACTCCCTGCCTTAACAATTGCATATGAGCTATACCCAGAGGGAGACGACCCCTTATAGTATTTTTTATTCAAAAAACGCTGCGGCCCATAATGTGTTAAAAAAGGGTCTCCGGCCGCGTAGTCATGATTCCCGGCCGCCATCATATATGGAACATCCTTTTTATCCAAAAGGGAAATGGCACCTAGGGAATTCTGCCATTGTTTTTCTAAATCACTATCGACTATGTCCCCAACAAATGTATTCATGATAATATTGTTCTTCTTAGTGTTATTGGAAATCCAGTTCATTTGGCTATTGAATATCTCTGGATTTTGACTTGAATATTTCTGGGTATCTGGAACAAAAAGAAAATTATAATTCTTCTTATTCGTTAGAAAGGGTAAAGCTTTGTTTGATCCTTCGAATGGTTCATCGTCACGGGCATCTTTCACAAGCCATTCTTTTTCGGTTAAAGCCTTTCCAGCAATTCGGATTTCCTGGATATTCCCTTTGAATAGTGCATTAAACTTATTTCCCCACTCAGATGCCCCGATGTTCCAGCCTTTACCTTTAACTGCTGCAATACCTATTACTTTTTCTGATTTTCCGTAATCACTTATGCCATTCAACGTTAAAGTCGTCGTGTCACCATCATTAACAACTGCCAAATGGTACCATTCATCAGCATTTAATGATCGAGACCAATTGCTTACATTATAATTTAAATTAGATGGATGACTTGTCCAGTGGATTTTTTGATCACTGGATACAGTTAAAGAAGAAAGGATTTTCTTCTCGCCTTCCATTTTATTAAGATCGGCAGCCTGTCCTTGTCTAGAGAAAAGCCCCATGAGACTCTTGGAATCACTTGGCAACTTAAAAATCGCTTCAATGGTAAAACCCTTATCGAATTTCTCCGAATTGATAGGTGCATCCTTTTTGGTTTTGAAATACCTACCTGTAGGGGCATTTTCATAATTAGCGAACTCCAAGCTATTCACTTTTTCTTGATCATGATAATCTTCTTCAGACCATTGAATCATTTTATTTAATTCAGGCGAGGCAGGATCACCAATCGTCACCAACTCTAAATCATTTCCATGCTTGCTTGTATCTTCTATAATTAAATTACCTTTATCGATTGAACCGCTTTTAACATGTTGTTTTGTGAATTTCCAATTTGCTACGATATTGCTTCGATTATTTTCAGCAACGGAATCAGCCGATTTGGCAATGCCAGGAACAATCATACATAAGAGTGAGAGACCTATTAATGCTTTTTTCATTCTCATAAAACATTCACCCCAATACATTTTGATTAAGCGATATACATTTATCCTTTTAGACTACCTGGATTAATTTGTAGCGAACTAAGCCTAGGTAGAATTCCGTATGGCTGCAATATGGTATAGTTTGCTTATCTTCTCGATAACTTATTAAGGTTGAGTAAAAAAGACTTATTCTTTTCAAGGGAATTAGGAGATAAGTCCTGATGTGCACAAATTATCTTGTTGAAATCAAGGATTACAACTAATTGTCAATTGAGGTTTGCAGTAATTTGAATTTCAGATGGAGAGGTAGGAAATAAGCAACGTGTTAGTATAAAGACTGGGATTTTTATCAAGAAAATGAGGTGAATAAAATGGTGGGAAGGAGATAGGTAGCCTCCTAATAGAAGTGGTATTAATCTTAGGAGGCAATCTTGAATTATAGGAGATGTATGACTGTGAAACAAAACAAATACGATGATGCAAATTTCTTTTCTGCGTATGAGCAAATGCCACGATCGGTCAAAGGACTTGAAGCTGCTGGAGAATGGCATGTACTAAAAGAGCTAATGCCAAATCTGCATAACAAGAGTGTACTTGATTTGGGATGCGGTTTCGGCTGGCATTGCCGATTTGCCCGAGAGCAACAGGCCAGTTCCGTCGTAGGTGTGGATATTTCCGACAACATGCTACAAAGAGCACGCGAAAAAACGGATGATCCTTCCATTTCATATATGAAAATGCCCATTGAAGACATCGATTTTTCCGGCTTTGAATTTGATGTGGTTATCAGTTCGTTGGCGTTTCATTACATTGAGTCCTATGAGTCAATCTGTAAAAAGGTCCATGATTGTTTAAAGCCTGGAGGCACTTTTGTATTCTCGGTTGAACATCCAATCTTTACTTCCCGTAAAGAACAAGCTTGGTATGTAGATGATCACGGAAATCATCTGCATTGGCCAGTTGACAATTATCAATTCGAAGGTGTGAGAGAAACAACCTTCTTAACCAAAAACGTAGTCAAGTATCATCGTACGATTTCAACATATATAAATGACTTGATTGGTGCTGGATTCAGCATAAGAGCCGTAAAGGAACCGATGCCATCTGATGAATTGTTAAAAAGTGTTCCTGAAATGGAAGATGAAAATCGAAGGCCCATGTTTTTAATGATTTCAGCAGTAAAGGAACCGAATTCTATGAATGAAGGAATCAAGTAAACGGCAAAAAGGCGTCTCTGCAAAAGTAGGGACGCCTTTTTACTATTATCATTATTTCTTTATACAATAAAGCGTTGATTATCGGCTTTAATTAGGTAATGATTAAATCAGTAACGTATGGAAAAGGGACTTTGGGGAGGGAAATTGGTTGGAGAAGGTATTTCCGCTTATTGAAACACGACGATTGATCTTAAGGGAAGTAACAATAGAAGACGCGGGTGATATGTTTAAATATTTATCTGATATAGATTTAGTGAAGTCAATGGGGTTAGATCCGTGCCAAACAGTTAATGACGTATGGGATGAAATTAAATGGTACGAATCTATATTCCAGGAAGGTACGGGAATCAGATGGGGAATTACATTGAAAGATTCCGGTAAGGTATTAGGAAGTTGCGGTTTTCTGAATATGGTCACCAAGCATCATCGAGCTGAAATTGGATATGAGTTAAGTAAGGATCATTGGGGGAAAGGCATTGCTAGTGAAGCATTGGAAGCCGTTATTAAGTATGGTTATCGCCACTTTCACCTGGAAAGGATTGAAGCGTTAATTGAACCTGATAATCTCCCATCCCAAAAACTTGTGGAAAAACAAGGATTTAAAAGAGAAGGATTGCTAAGGCATTATGAATATACTTGTGGTAAATTCGATGATTTATATATGTACTCACTCATAAAAGAAGATTTTAATGATATTTCCTTTAATTCTTTATCATGATTTTAAAATAAAATTTGGTAATGTTTTTTACTTTTGTTTATAAAATTTGTACGTAGGGAACTCGCTTTCCGTGAGCGATCGGGAAACCTCCTCGGCGGTCTGTAGGTTCTCCCCTAGACACGCTGTCCACGCAGAAGTCTCGAACGTATGATCCAATCAACTTTTATTTGAAATTTAGAGAAACCCTTTTGTTCATAAAATGGAATCGGATTTTGAAATCAACTGGAACTTGTAGATTCTTTTAAATGGTCTCACTCCTAACCGTAATTTTAAAACAAACGTGGTGGACTTTTTTATAGATGAAACCCTCATTGGATTGAAGAAATTTGCGGCCACTCCTGCCGAGTAACTGGCTTGCCGAGACCCCACAGCCGTTAACGGCGAGGAGGCTTGACAGACAGTCGGCGGAAAGGGAACGGATTTCTGGAATCGGCTGAATATTTTAAAACTGAAGGCAAATCTGCTTTTATTCGAGTTCGTCTACATCTGAGACCGCTAAAAAAGCGGACTTTTTCTATAGCTGAAAATTTTATGAAAAACCATTTATGTACATGAAATCTTAGTTTCCTCACTTGCTTGTATAATCTCTTTCAACCTTGCAAATTCGTGTTGAGTATGACGAGTACCAATCTTTCATCCCTTTTTCTTGTGCTTTTTTGTGAGCGGCATTTTCTTTCCAAAGCTTTATGGCATCCAGGGACTTCCAATAGGATACGGTAATTCCTAACCCGTTTTGATTTCTTACGCTTTCGACTCCTAAATAGCCATCTTGTTGAGCGGCAAGTTCATCCATCAATTCCGCGGTTGAATTATAGCTTTCGGCATCCTTATCGTTTCTTTGAGAAGTGAAAATACAAGCGTAATAGGGTGGTTCGGGAGTTTGTGCAAGAAACAAGAGATGATGCCTCCTTTTAACTTAATATTCAAAATAATACTACATCGGCGAGAATATGGATAGATGCCAGGTAAAGCGGTTCCTTGATATCCGCCAAGAAAACAACGAGCTAAGAAACGGTATAGATCACTGACACGGCAATTCTTCGGAAGGGATTTTATTCTTGATGCACGAATATATATTACTTTGATGGTTTTACAAAAAAAGGAGATGGTTTTGTGTGCGGGATTCGTTAGCAAACATATAGAAAGGGATGCATTTTTACCGAAACAACGAGATATTCTTTTGGTAAATGCATTAAAAGATTTATCAGCAGATCCTGATGTTTTGGCTATTTACATAGCCGGTTCATTAGCAAAAGGAAACCATGATAACTACTCTGATATAGATTTACACACCATTGTTATTCCAAAACGGAAAGCGGAATTTTTAAAGGGAAAAAGGGATAGAGCCAATAATTGGGGAGATGTTTCCTTTCATGAAGACTACAATCCTTCCTCACCGTATGTGGTCACTCATTATGATACATTTGTGAAAGTGGATAGCTGGTATCACGCACCTGAGGAAATTGTACCCTCCATTTGGTTAAAAGAGGCTGAAGTTCTCTATGATCCTTTTAATATTCTGAGTCATGTTATTAATGAATCCGCAAAACAAGTGTATAAACCTTCACCGGATGAAGTTGAACATTGGGGAGGAAAGCTGCTTGCCTTTGTCCATGAAACCTACAGAGCCGTCATGAGGAGAGAAATGTTATATGCACTATCCAATCTTGATAAGATACGATGGCTGATTGTGTCTGGGTGGTATATGGAAATGGAAGTACATGTGGATGTGCCCTATGGAGTATGGACAAAAATCGAAGGCAATAGAAGTATATTAGCAAAAAAGCAATTATCCCTGTTGGAAAGTTGGGATTGTGGCCGCGATTCAAATGAAATGATAAAAACGTTGAGACGTATGATCCCAGAATTCCTTAGACTAAATAAATGCCTATGTACGCAAGTGGGTGTCGAAATAAATGAAGGCCATATCAAGAGAATAATGGATATGGTTATCTGAAAGTTATAAGACACTCGTTGTTCGTGTAAAATGTGTAATCACTCTTGGAGGGATGACTAAGTGGCAGAATTGGTATATCATGTAGCTGTTTCACTGGACAATTTCATTGCCGATCAAGCAATGTTGGATGGGGATATCAATCAATCCTTTTTCTTATTTGAAGGAGATCATGTCCCAGACTTTTTAGCCGATATCCAGCAATATGAAGCGGTGTTGATGGGAAGGAAAACATATGAATTTGGATTTCAATTCGGAGCTAAACCGGGTGAACCAGGTTATAAGGGATTGAAACATTATATATTCTCGAGCTCCCTTCAGTTTGAATCGAATGAGGAGGTAGAACTTATCGAAGGAAATGCCGTAGCATTTATCGAAAATCTCAAGCAGCAAGGTGACGGAAAGCTATGGCTTTGCGGGGGCGGAGAATTGGCTGGAACGTTATTAAAACATAAACTCATCGATCAATTGGTGCTGAAAGTGAATCCAGTCATAATCGGTGAAGGCACTCCACTTTTCGGCAGCGTTAAGCCAAGTCTAAAATTGGATTTAGTTGACATGAAACAATATCCAAACGGAGTGATTAAACCTACATATAATATTATTTATACTTAGGAATATGGTGGAGGGCGGCCATTACTTCATTCGTAAACACTTTCCTTCAATAGTTAGGGCTGCTTTGGCGCAGCTTTTTTTTGATGAAATTCCCTGGTCATTAAAAGTAAAAATATATAAAGAAAATTAATTAGAAATTTATTTTTAACATATATCCTTTCAGTATCACTTGAAAGGAGTTTTTCTATGAGGAAAATGTTGAAAGTATCAAAGAATATATTTTTTATCTTCATTGCGATTATCATATTTATAGCAATAGCTGTTTTTATCTACCATACTTATCAAAAGGGAAAGGAATCATCATTAATTAGAGAAGGAACAACGGTTGATTTTAATAACAAAGGAATTAATGTATATACGGAAGGCAGCGGTGAGGATACATACGTTTTTATGTCCGGTTCCGGGATTGCGGCTCCAGTTTATGAATTGAAAGGATTATATAGTAAGTTTGCAAAAGAAAATAAAATTGCAGTCATTGAAAGAGCTGGATATGGATACAGTGATGTTTTTCACGATGGTAGGGATATTGATACAATATTGGAACAAAGCAGGAGATCATTGATGGAAAGTGGAAATAAACCTCCTTATTTTTTGGTTCCACACTCAATATCAGGTATCGAAGCTATTTACTGGGCACAAAAATACCCAAGTGAAGTAAAGGGAATCATTGCTTTGGATATTGGTTTACCGCACCAATATGTAACTCATAAAATGGGCATGGTAGATTCATTGACTGTAAGAGGAGTGAATATTTTAACGAAAATGGGTTTGCACCGTCTTTTTCCTTCTGCTGTTTATAATCCCGAAGTGATTCGGCAATCATTCTTAAGTGACTATGAAAAGGAAATGTATAAAGCACTATCATATAAACAGTTTTTTAATGATGATATGGAGCAAGAGCTTTTACAAAGTTACAGTAATGGGAAAAAATCAGTGAACTTGCCGATTCCAAAAGGTACACCCATTTTATTTTTAGATGCGATTGCCGATGAAAATAAGGACTCTAAATACACAAAACAAAAAAATGAAGATTATGAAAAGTTTGCAGAGAAACTATTAAAGGCAGATGTAATAAAACTGAAAGGGACGCACAGCATATATTTATATGCGCCAGATGAGATATATGATCTTGCCATGGAATTTATCAAATGAATAAAGAAAGGCTTTGTGATGAAAAGATATAATATTTTAATAGTTGAGGATGACTTGATGATTGGTGATTTATTGAAAAAAATTCTGCAACGCGAAGAATACAATGTACGTTGGATGAAAGAAGGAAAAGAAATTATAGATATAATCCATGAGATGGATTTAGTCATTATGGATGTTATGCTGCCAGGAGATGATGGCTATCAAATTACCAAGAAAGTAAAAAGTCTAGGATTAAATATTCCAGTTATTTTTCTATCTGCCCGAAATGATATCGAAAGCAAACTCCAAGGTTTGACAATGGGTGAGGATTATATGACTAAGCCTTTTGATCCCAGGGAGCTATTGCTAAGAATGCAGAAATTGTTGGATAATCAATATGGTACTTTCACGCAAATTAAGCATATATATGTAGATGCCGAACATAAGAAGGTATTCAATAATGACTTGCATAATGAAGTGGTTTTTACTGCGATAGAGCGTAAAATATTTTTCTATTTATATGAAAATAGGGATCGAATCTTAACGAAAGAACATTTCTTTGAATATTTATGGCAGCTCGAAGATAGGAATCAAAATATCATTAATGTACATATAAAAAAAGTCAGAACCAAAATCAATGATAACAACGGTGAGATCATCCAAAATATATATGGGGAAGGGTATAGATTGAATACCTATATAAAGAAATGAAATTAAAGAAAAAATACCAGCTATTATTATTTATCGCCGTTATTAGCGTGCCATTTATATTACTGTTAATCAGTATCCTTATGTCAGTCATTTATGATTTTGCCTTTAAAACCAAAAATGATGACATTCCTTTTCATCAATCTTTTGCATATCCTACAATGCTTGGGATATTCATTTTATCATTATTATTGTTAGCCTTCTTATTTTCCAAATCTATTAACTCGCTATTAAATAAAATAAATATATTGAATGAAACCATCAGGAATTTAGCTAGTGATAAGGAGATTCCGAATATCTTAGAGATTAAAAGCAATGATGAAATCGGGAAATTAACTAAATCTGTGAACTTATTGATAGAAAGAACGACCTTTCGGGAATTGGAACTAAAACAACAGGAGGAAATGAAAAAAGAACTCTTGAATAAATTAAGGCATGACATCAATACACCTTTAACAGCTATAAGATTACAATTGTTTTATTTAGAAGGTAGATATATGGATCAAGTTCCACTATTACAATCACTATATCAACAAATTGATTATATTTCCGAATTAACAAATGAATATAATATTCAATCCACAGATGCGTTAGATAATTCTTATATCTTAAATGATGAAGTGAATATGCACGATTTAATAGAAATGATGGTTAAAAAATGGGGCTATTTGTATAACATGCATGGTATTGAATTAATTTATCATCCATTACATGGAGAGTTGGAATGGATAAGTAATGACCTGTGGCTTCAAAGGTTATTCGATAACGTTTTCCAAAATGTCTTGAATCACTCGATGGCTGATAAACTTGTGATAACCATTGAAAATAATGGAGTCAGTATCAAGGATAATGGAATTGGTTTTGATATCGATAGTAAAAGTAAGGGGCTTGGCTTAAAAATAATTGAGGATATAGCCAAAACACTACATATAAAATATGATTTGCTATCAAACGAAAGCGGAACTTCATTTTGTTTTACAGTCGAAAAAACGATATAAATCTCAATTGATTCATTATTTTTGCGGCATTAACATACGGGGATTTTGTCAAGGGTTCATCAATATCATTCTTTTCAGATAGTTTGCCCTATGCAACATAGTTATATATCACTTACTTATATAAAGCGATACAAAAAGGTTGCTATAGACCCACCCATTTTTAAGTTGGTATGATATTCAGGTACTTAATTGTGGGGGGAAGTTGAATGGAAGAACAAAAATATAATGACCTCAAATTAGGCGAACGTGGTGCAATCATTAGTATCATTGCTTATATTTGTCTATCAATCATGAAACTTGTTATAGGATACATAAGCGACTCAGCGGCCTTGAAAGCGGATGGTTTGAACAACACGACCGATATTATCGCGTCCATTGCCGTACTGATCGGTTTAAGGCTAGCTCAAAGACCCCCCGATAAAGATCATGGTTATGGTCATTGGAAAAGTGAAACGATTGCATCGATGGTAGCTTCATTCATCATGTTTGCTGTTGGTGTACAAGTTTTAATAGATGCCGTTGCTTCCATGCTTGAAGGTGGAAAGGAATCACCTGACATTATTGCTGGGTATGTAGGTGTTTTATCAGCAATAGCCATGTATTTTGTATACCGATATAATAAAAAGCTTGCTATAAAAATTAATAGTAAAGCCGTTATGGCAGCTTCAAAAGATAATATTTCCGATGCTTGGGTAAGTATCGGAACAGCTATTGGGATTTTTGGTTCCCAATTAAATATGCCTTGGTTGGATCCACTTACTGCCATCATAGTCGGATTATTGATATGCAAAACAGCCTGGGAGATTTTCATTCAAGCCTCGCATGAACTTTCTGACGGTTTCGATGAAAATAAAATTCATCTATATAGGGAAGTAATTACAAATGTCAATGGAGTCAAGGGGATAAAAGAAATTAAAGGGAGAAATTACGGGAACAATGAAGTGATTGATGTTGTCATCCTTGTCAATTCTACCTTGGATATTAAAGAAGCACATGATATAGCGACCCATGTCGAGAAAGTGATGATGAAAGATCATGGAGTGTATGATGTTCATGTCCATGTTGAGCCCAATTAATTCTTTCCTTTGGCATTAATAAAAAGGGAATAAAATCGTTTTCAAACATATGATTAATATGCAATCATTCATTACATTGGAAGGAAAGGGTACCTTATACAATGAAGCAGTAATCTTATCAAATAAACAGTAAATCTATATCAATGGGTGTAATCGGTTAGATATGTTCAAAAAAATACGTGTCACTTTGTTTGCTTACCGGATTTATTGGTGAGTAACGTGAATCACCATTTCATTTGAACAAGAATCTTTTGAGATACCCTTGTGAGATTTTAATGATTATGTTTAGAGATGGGATTCGTCTGTTCGTTTATAAGGACTAATCCATTTACAACTGCTTTATCTGTTATCAAATCAGATGAGGTATATTTGGTTTATGTATATTAATTTAGTAACAGGCGATCTCTCTCTAGAAAAATAGAGGGGGATTTTTCATGTTATTTTTAAAAGCGAATGATTTAAAGAAAAGTTACGGGAACCGTGAAGTTCTTTCCGTTGACTCACTTCATCTTTACAGCCATGTTCGTGTTGATCTGGTTGGTAGGAATGGAGAAGGTAAAACGACCTTGCTTTCTATTCTGGCAGGCATGAGGGAACCTGATACCGGTCATATTGAATGCTATGGAACAGTCGGCTATATCCCGCAAATTGAAGAAAATGAACAAGAAATAAGCGGGGAGTTAACGAGCATATGGAAACTGCCCAATGAGAATCAAGAAATCATAAGCGGCGGCGAGCGTACTCGAAGGAAAATCGCCGCAGCTCTGTCCTCCAATGCGGATGTATTGATTGCGGATGAACCCAGCCATTTGGATATATCCGGAATTGAACAATTGGAAAAGGATTTAAAGTCTTTTAATGGCGCTATATTGCTTACTTCACATGATAAAGCTTTCTTAAATCACCTGTGTACAACAATATGGGAAGTCGAGCAAGGCAAGGTAACTGTAAATGAAGGGAATTACGAAGCGTATATCAAACAAAAGCAAGCAAAAACAGAAAAGGAAAATAAGCAATATGAAGAGTATACGCGTGAAAAGAATCGGTTGAACAAGCTGCCCAAAACCTCCAATCCAAATCTGATTCAATTAGGAATGCCCCTAAACGAATGGGCAATTCAGAAGCAAGGCTCCATAAACGGAGCTCCGGGAAACAGAAGGCGAAATTGAACCGTTCCTTCAGAAGCGATTGAAACTAGAATCGAAAAATTAGCAAAAAAAGAAAAATAGAGGAATAAAGGTCCTTGCTCAAACTTCAGTAATTTGAGGGATAACCTTCACTTGGTCGTTTGAACGGCGATTATTTACACCAATCAAAAAGGAATGCCAATTATTTTAAGCATTCCTATGCATTCAGGTTTTTCTGCTGTTGCTCTCGTTTTCCGGTTTCTTTATGATTGCGTATGTAAGGTAACTTATTAAGCCCCAAAATAATCCGGTGCCGCCTGCAATATAAATCATTGTAAACACTTTTCCTAATGTTGTCTGCGGTTCAAAACTTGGATGCCAACCCTACTAGGAGTAACAACACATAAGTAAAGGGATTCAATCACAGTCAGACCTTCCTGCTTAACATAGAAAATTGTGCCGGAAAGTAACCTAATCAGGACCAATACGAAAAGGACCTGGAAGTTCTTCAATTTAAATGCGGAACATAGCGCTTTTAGGAAACGTTTCAAGGTGAGGATAAATGAAATCATTGATAATTTCTTTTCCTTTCGGTTTCATTCCATTTTAAGTAAAGTGAATTAGTATATCCTGATATCGAGCTTGATCAATTAATCATTCTACTATACAGGAATTCCTTTTAGATTGACAAAAAAAGGTATTGATTTTAATCTGGTATGAACTAAAAGCGTTGGTAACCAATAGAGGGTAAAAGTAAAGAAGGAGGTCAATCATGAAACCGCGTATTACTGTCATAACATTAGGTGTGGATGATTTGGAAAATTCGTTGAAATTCTATCGGGATGGCCTAGGATTTCAAACAGAAGGAATAGTGGGCAAAGAATTTGAGCATGGAGCCGTTGCTTTTTTCAACCTGCAAGAAGGCTTAAAGCTTGCCATATGGAATCGCAGGGATATAGCTCATGAGGCCAAGGTTCCTCTATCTCCGGCAAGTCCTACTGAATTTACCCTTGGTCACAATGTAGGTAGTAAAGAGGAAGTGGATATTGTGTTGGAAAAAGCAAAAAAAGCTGGCGCGATCGTAACCGATCCGGCACATGACACTTTCTGGGGAGGATACTCTGCACACTTTCAAGACCTTGATGGACACCTTTGGGAAGTCGTTTGGAATCCGCAGTGGGACATCATTTAATCATGAATGCGATTCATTTCAAGTTGATCTCGCTGGATAGAAACATGTTTAGAAAGCATCCTCACCACCTCAAGTTTTAATATTTCTAAAAAGACTCTAGGCAAAAGGATTCTATCTAAAGGTTAAAACAAAGTTGATTGGAACGGAAGGAACGAGACTCCTGCGGGAACAGCGTGTCTACGGGAGACCCCATGGGCGAAAGCCGAGGAGGCTCCCGGACAGCCCGCGGAAAGCGAGTGCCTGGAGTGGAAAGCAACGTCCAAATTGTACAAGCCATAAAAAACTGTAGACAAACTAGGTTTTCATCGAGTTTGCCTACAGTATGAAAAAACACTTTACCTTGGGGTTAAGTGCTTGTTTTTTTATTAATGAATTCTCTACTTTTTGCAATCATTTCTTTATTCTTTTCAATTGCTTCGTTATTACTGTATTTAACCTGATTAACAGTCTCACAATCTTCCATGTATTCAAGCAACAAATCTACAGCTTTATCCATCAGTCTTTCGATGGGGATATTTTTTTCTTCAGCCAGTTTAGTGAGTCTATTATCCAAGTACGGATTGAGGGTAATGTTTATTGGTTTTCTCGTTTCAGAATTAATAAGTCGTTCCACCTACAGTCTTTTTATCTATCATATACCTTTAATTGAAGTTAAACAAATATGTGTAGGGGAATGTATATAGGCTTGTACAGACTTGAAGAGGCAGGGAGCTTTCTTTTTTGCTGTTCTAGGTGAAGCAAGGATTTTACACTTCTATGATTTAAAAGTTTGTAACACAAACCATATTTTCAATAAAATTGTCGGTATAATCAATATAACGTTATAATATTTGCTTATTGGAATTGTTTGTTTTTTCAGGCTCTTATTCAAAAGGGGGAAAGGTTATTGCTCCAATTAATTTCAAAATAACATACTATCAGAAGGGGTGTTAATATGGCGAAAACGAAAGAGGATCTTCATTATCATTTCAATTAATTCTTAATAGCGGGAATGCCCGCAGTTGTGCGATGGAAGCCACCGCCTTGCAAAAACAAGGTAAATCAGGCGATGCCCAGGATAAATTAAAGGAAGCGGGGCATGAGTTTGTTGCTGCGCATAAAATCCATTCATGGACCTAAGCAATGGTATTTAAGGGTCACCCAAGATTAGGATTCTCCGGAATTTTAAATTATACTAATGTTCATGGCACTAGCAAATGATGCTGATATAAATTAACGAAGGATAAACATGATGGATAACAGAACAAATAACTGATTAACAAGATTAATCACGGTATAAAAGGGGAGAAAAACATGCAAAGAGTCAATCTAACTGAAGATTTTAGTCTTTCACGCATTGTTCACGGTATGTGGAGGTTGGCAGATTGGAGATTTTCTACAGATGAAATCCTATCTCTTATTGAACATGGAATGGATCGGGGCATCACTACATATGATCACGCCGATATATATGGCAGCTATACGTGTGAGGAGATTTTTGGGAAAGCACTTTCATTAAAGCCATCTTTACGCGATAAAATGGAGATCGTTACGAAATGTGGCATAGTTCTTAAATCCGAAAACCGTCCTTCTCATAAAAGTCACCATTATGACACTAGTAAAACCCATATAATAAAGTCTGTTGAACAATCTCTTATGAATCTTAAAACGGATTATATTGATTTATTGCTTATCCATCGTCCGGATCCCCTGATGGACCCGGCGGAAACAGCTGAGGCATTTAATCAATTAAAAGAATCTGGAAAGGTCCGTAACTTTGGCGTATCGAACTTCAAAAAACAGCAATGGGATATGCTTCAATCTTACCTTGAATATCCCCTTGTGACGAATCAACTGGAACTTTCCGCATATAATCTTGAAAACTTCGAGGACGGAACCGTTAACCTATGTCAACAAGCGGGCGTGGCTCCTATGGCTTGGTCCCCTCTTGCAGGAGGAAGCATCTTTGAAGAATCGAATGAAAAGGCTGCCCGATTAAGTAAAACGTTAGAAATCGTAAAAGAAGAAATCGGTGCTAACGGAATAGATGAAGTGATGTATGCATGGCTATTGAGACATCCTGCAAAAATCATTCCGATTGTTGGATCGGGTAAGAAAGAACGGCTGGACAGCGCCATTGATTCACTAAACCTAAGCATGGAAAAAGAGCAATGGTTCAATATTTTAACCAGCTCGATGGGACATGATATCCCGTAATGAATTATACCGTTGAACAAGAAACCTTGCCGTCATTAATGGGGACCTCCGTGAAGAGGTCCCCATTCTTAAATTGCAAACAATGACGAGATGGACTTTCATTTTTCAGACCATGATTTTTTGGTGAATTTTTAAGTGCTAATAAGATTCTGCCATATAATAAAAATACTTTTCATTTTCAAAGTGAAACAACATGAAAATCGGGGGAATAGGCTCAAAGGATTTTTTTGGAATCCATATCAATCCACTTTCCGATGTTTCCTGAGGTACAATTCATTTCCTTTCAATATGATATACCGGAAGAAAGCAGTCTATTAATAGAAAATGCGGGAAAACAAACCAATCTAGTACTGTTTTCAAGTTCCATACCTTATTTATGTCCCATTTTCTGGAGTTTCTGATGATTCTTGCTCCATACCTTCTATTTGACTTTCACTAACAGTGGTCTTGGTGAATTATAATAATCGTATTTTGCATCAAAACTCTTGTGACAGTCGTTTTTCCATTTCTGTTATTGAAGGGCGGGCAGACATTTTCAATGATGAACCTCCGGATCATTCAAGCCAGTAGCAATGATAATAACTATAATTTCATCTTTTAAGTTTTCATTAATAACAGAACCGAAAATCATATTTAACTCGGAGTCTGCCTCAGAAGTAACAATGTTTGCTGCCTCTTGTACTTCATAAAGACTTATATTGGCGCCTGTGAGTTTCATTAACACACCTTGGGCTCCGTCGATGGAAGTGTTAAGTAACGGACTGGAAATGGCTTTCTTTGCAGCTTCCGTAGCGCGATGTTTACCTGTTGCTCTGCCAATGCCTATTAAGGCAGATCCTTTATTGGACATGATTGTTTTCACGTCTGCAAAATCAATGTTGATTAAACCTGGTACAGCAATTAAATCCGATATACCTTGGATACTTTGGCGAATAACATTATCCGCTTCAAGAAATGCTTCAAGCATGGGTGTATTTTTATGTAAAATCTCCAATAAGCGATCATTTGGAATAACAATTAATGTGTCCACTGCTTTCTTCATTGAGGCGATTCCGCCTGCTGCTTGTGTTGCACGCTTATTGCCCTCAAACGCAAACGGAAGTGTTACAACGCCAATGGTTAGTATATCAAGCTCACGGGCAATTTGAGCAATAGCAGGGGCAGCACCCGTTCCTATACCGCCGCCCATTCCGGCTGTAACGAGTACCATGTCTGTACCTTTTAATGCTTCTTGGATTTGCTCTTTGCTTTCTTTAACCGCTTGTTTACCTACTTCTGGATTTGCCCCTGATCCTAAACCTTTTGTCAATGTTGCACCGATTTGTATCTTGACCTCTGCTTTTGATAAATTAAGTGCTTGTGCATCTGTATTTACAGCAATAAATTCTACACCTTTAACTCCATGCTCGATCATACGGTTAACGGCGTTATTTCCTCCGCCGCCAATACCAATTACTTTAATATTGACTGATGAGTTTACACTTGTAACAAACTCCATTTTATAGGACCTCCTAGTTCATTGAAATTACTTGTTTCAAACTATTCAAATAAATAGCGGAAATACTCATTCATTTTATTCGAAATGTTTTATCTTTCTTATATTTAGATTTAGTTAAAGAAAAAGGCATTGTCGTTAGAAGTCCCTTAAAGGAGACTCCTAACGACAATGCCTTTCATTGAACCCTTCCATTCTTTGCTAAAGGTGGGTGGGTTCGATATCCTAAAAAGGTAATCTTTGTTTTTATTCTAAGGTAATTCCACTTTTATATCAATATATATACATTATTACAAGCAAATACGTATCTATGAAGATGGCTCTGATACTTTCCGCTTAAATACATTTTCCTTTTCCATACTGACCACGTCCATTTTTAAGAGTACTAATATCAGTGTGTCCAAGATTTAGAGACTACCAGAGGAGAAAGAAGAAAAACGGAACTTTGACAACTCTCTTCACCAGAACAAAATACCCTTTTATCTTCAATTTGAGATTGAATTTTCATAATTTTCAAATATGTTATTTCGTAAATAGTCAGAATATGCTAATATTTGTCTTGTTATATAGATATAAGGGGGAGAAAAGATTGAAGAAAAAAGCATTAAAGTACATTCTCACTAGTGGGATTTTGGCTTCCACTCTTGTAGGAACCACAGCTTTTGCTGAGCCTGTCACGACTCCAAATGGTCCTTGGGTACAGGATGGACAGAACCTTTCCTTATCAGGTCTGATGTCAAATGAGCAATTGGAAAGCAAATTAAAGCAGATCGAAAAGGCAGCGAAAGGGAAGATGGGGCTTGAGCAATTTGGAACATCCAACGATGGGTACCCACTATATGTAGCGAAATTTGGTGACAATGATCCAAAGAAGAAGAGGGTCCTTGTTTATACTCAAATTCACGGAAATGAGCCGCTCGGCACAGAAGCAATTGTTGAGTTAATGCAGCAGCTATCATCGGGCAGTAAAGAAGTAAATGATATTTTGGATGAGGTGAGTGTTTGGTTTGTGCCACGTTTAAACCCTGATGGAACAGCGAACCAATACGAGGGCAAACCATTTCCAACCAGGTATTCTCATCAAACTTGGAATCCAAAAGAATTAGGCCTTCCAGCTGATACAAAAGCACCTTGGTATTACAATGCAGAAGGAAGCGAGAGAGCCCAAAACAATGATGGAAGCGTGGTTTACGGGATCCCTGGTTTCGACTTAAATCGTGATTTCCATCCGAATTATGATTTTGACATAATGGAAGAGATTAAAAAGGATCCACAGAAAGTGGCAGAAGTGTTAAACAATAGTGCCACAAATAATGGAGCAAACGCATCACTTGTCTTTTCACCGGAAACACGTGCACTTACAGAATTGACCCAAGAACTAAATCCTGATGTTGCCATTGACATTCATCACCGAGGCTTTAACCGCTTGTCAGAAGAGGACAGCCGTTCAGTTTCCATCCAGCTGCTTGCCCAATTTACAACCAAGCCTTATATAGACCCGTTCAGCGGGAAGAACTATGTGTTAGACGAGGATGTCCTTACCTTGAGCAAAAAAGTCAATGCCGTCGCTTATGAGTCGTTGCAGCTCGGAAACTCCTCTTTCGGCGCGATTCAAAAATATCCGACCGTGAACTACCCAGGCTCTGGGCTTGGGTCCATCCAGTTAAATGGCACAGCCACGATGTTAATTGAAATAAAGGGACAAACCCAAACGCTCGGTCAGAAGCAAAACGGAATGCTTAAAAAAACAGCAAAGGTTCCAGTCATAGCGGTTCTTAACGGATTAGCAGACGGTTCCCTTGAAAACGCCGATCCTGCTGTTTATGATGCCATCCCAAGCACTGCCCTAGGAGTAAGCCCTGGGAATAAACATTAATTTTATCGGTTGTTGTGAAGCAGTTGATTTTTAAAGGAAGTACCATAATAGGAGAGTTATCCATAGTGATTAACTCTCCTATTTGTTGTTTTAAATAGATTGTAGGGCTCTAGAGATTTGGGGGATACAGAGGCTCATTAAATTTTTGTTACATCTAAAATTCTATTAATTGTGGTATTGAGTCGGCGCCTGTCAAGCCTTGGATATGCATTTGAAAAAAGAAGTGGAGAAGATTTCTGCCGATTCCATGTCCATCGATATCACCCGCCAAAATAAGGATATTGGTTTCATTTTCATTTTAAAACTTTTCCTGCTTGTTTTTGAGGGGCATGAAAATTTCTACTGTATTGGTTTTTGTGTGTACCTCTTCTTCTCTAATTCAAGGTCATCTAAATCTATTATTTTCATAATATGGATTAATGATGTGCTCCGCACCACTGTCATCGATTTGACCGTCATTAAAAAACAATTTTTTCTTCCGTATCAAAGGTGTTTTAGGGTCCAATTCCAAGCAGTCCATTTTTAAAATTGAAGGACCTCTTGTATATTTTCTTCTATAAAGTTTGCAACAAGGGTAGGCATACCAATTCCAAGGTTAACATAGCTCCCTGATTGAATTTCTTATTCCGCTCTTTTTGATAATTTCTCCCTAATGTCTAGCTCTTTATCTACATGGATACTCATCTAATCACCCAATTAATTGAGTTGTGCTTCTTTCAATTCGATTTTCTTTTTTCCTTTTTCCTTGAATCAATCGTTGTACATAAATCCCAGATGAGTGGACATGTCCAGGGGCAACTTGGATTATAATCTTGAGTTGGGGAATTTAGCTTACAGAAGAGTCGAAGGACTAAGTATGTAATTAAATGAGAGTTTAAAAAACCTCATTTAGAAGCGTACACTAAAAGCGTACCATAAGTAATATAATGAGGCTTTTACGCATATAAAGAAAAAACGCTATCCAGATTCTTTAATTAAAATTCATAGCATAAACAATCAATGATCTCTTATTAGTCCATACCGCAAATCCTTACTCCGCTTGTGCTTTTATTGTGAGAATTAAGAAAAAGATAGGTAGAAGGTGACAAACATGGAAGCAATCGTCCTAGCTGCTGGATATTCCAGCCGAGCGAATGCATTTAAAATGACTTTGCCGATGGGGCAAATGAGCGTGTTGGAGCAAACGATCTCTAAATTTGAAGGATTATGCAGCAGGGTCATCGTCGTAGCTGGGTTTCAAGCGGAAATCATCCAAGAGGAAATTGCCAAAATCATCAGTAAAAATGCCTATTCATTTCAGATCAAGTTTGTTTATAATGAAAACTTTAACCAGGGAATGTTTCATTCAATTCAAAAGGGCTGCAACGAAGTAAATGCCCCAACCTTCTTTATAACACCTGGAGATTGTCCGCTTGTTAAAAAAGAGACTGTTCAGCTACTAGCAAAACACAAAGGAAACGTGGTTATTCCCAGCTTTGACTATAAAGGTGGCCACCCCATTAAATTATCAAGCGAAGTGAAACAGAAAATTCTCGAAACCAATCCAGATAGTAACTTGCGTGTGGTCCTTGGTGGTTACGAAAAGCAATACTTGAATGTAGAAGATGTGGGAGTATTAATGGATGTTGATACACCGGAAGATTACCAAAAAGCCATAATTATGATAAGCGAAGTAAAAATATAATTAAAAACTAGAAAAATCTTGAATAGAAATGAATCATAAAAGATCATTCTCATTGATAAAATCATAGGAAGAGGTTTCTATTCCGAATATGTCCCAATAAAAAATTGAGTCGAAGGGTGTTGTTGCAATGAATCTCAAAGACATAAGCACCTCAGTGCCCAAAAAGGACCATAAAGGTAAAGTATCGGGCCAGTTGCCCTATATTAGTGACGTGAAATTGGAAAATATGGTTTACGGTGTTTTGTATCGATCGCCAATTGCTTATGGAAAAGTCATATCCATTCAATTACCTAACCTTCCGGAAGGGTATGAAGCTGTTGGAGCAGAGCATATCCCCGGACCGAATTATGTCAAAATTATCAAAGAAGATCAGCCCATTTTTGCCAATGAGTGGGTCAATTATATTGGTGAGCCGATTCTCATGCTCACGGGCAAAGACCTGGATATCCTGTACAGTTTGTTAAATGAAGTGGAGATTGAATTTGAAGAACATCAGGCTATCTATACATTGGACGAAGCGATCAAGCAAAAATCTGTATCCTTAGTTTTGGCAAACTATGAATTTGGGGAAAGCTTAGAGAACATTTCAGCTATCGAGCAGGGAGCCCATCAAATCATCGAAGAAGAATATGATACGGGTTATCAGGAGCATGTCTACCTTGAGCCGCAAGGAATGCTCGCCGTTTATAAGGATGATGAAATTGTCGTCCAGGGATCGATGCAATGTCTTTATTATATAAAAAATGCATTGCTAAGCGCTTTAGCCTGTGGTGACGATGAAGTTAGAGTTGTTCAAAGTCCTACCGGCGGAGGTTTTGGCGGCAAAGAAGATTATCCTTCGATGATGGCTTGTCACGTAGCCGTTGCAGCAAGAGCAGTCAAAAAATCGGTAATGCTCGTGTTCGACCGTTCTGAGGATATGCAGGTTACGACGAAAAGACATCCGGCCAAACTGAAATATCGAACGGCCCTTGATAAGGAAGGAAATATTCTGAGCATGTGTGTTGACATCTTTCTCGATGGAGGGGCAAATGTGGGATTGAGCTCTGTCGTGCTGCAGCGCGCATTAATAAACGGTGCCGGTGTTTATAAAATTCCGCATTTTCATGCAAAAGGCTATGTCTTAAAAACCAATACCGTTCCGAACGGCGCCTTCAGAGGCTTTGGTGCTCCACAAAGCTTTGCCGGAATCGAAAGTCATATTGGACATCTTAGTAAACTGGCAAAAATCGACCCGCTTGAATATAAACGAAAATACCTCGTCAAACAAGGAGACCCCACCATCACCAAAGGTAAATTCCGCGACCCGATATTAGTGGAAGAAATGATTCAGGACGTACTCAACGTGTCAGAATACAAAAAGAAAAAAGAAGACTTTCAGCGCTTAAATCAACAAAATCAGCGCTATAAAAAAGGCATAGGAACTTCGTTGTTCCTCCACGGCTGTGGATTTACAGGCAGTGGCGAAAGAGATCATATTAAAGCAACGGTGAAGCTGGTTAAATCAAAGGACGACCAGGTATCACTAAAAATCTCAAACTCTGATATGGGACAAGGTATTTTGACGACGTTGTGTAAAATTGTCGCCAAAGAACTTAACCTCCCGTTCGAAGATATTTCGTACCCTTATCCCGACACAAAAGAGGTTCCCGACTCGGGTCCGACCGTAGCTTCCAGGACGACGATGATTGTCGGAAAATTGCTTGAACGGGCCGCAAAAAAACTTAAGGATCATTGGCAAACAGGGGTGGAACAGGAAGTAGTTGAGCACTATGTTCACCGTGAAATGATTCCTTGGGACGAGAAAACCTTCACTGGAGATGCCTACCCGGCTTATTCATGGGGCGTTAATATCGTTGAAGTAGAAGTTGATACGTTAACAGGAAATATAAAGTTAGAAAAAGTATACGGCAATTATGAAGTTGGGAAGGTCATCGATGAACGGATTATGAAAGGCCAAATTGACGGTGGTTTGGCTCAAGGGCTAGCATACGGTTATCTAGAAAAGATGACGTCAAAGCAAGGTAGAATCCAACAAAAAAGCATATCGGATTATGGACCGCCGACTTCATTGGATGTTGTTTCAATTGAAAGCAAGGTCTTTGATAACCCCTATGCTGATGGTCCATACGGGGCGAAGGGCGCAGGTGAATTGACTTTAATCGGAGGCGCACCAGCAGTCCAATCTGCGATCGAGGATGCCCTGCAAACTTCTTTTCAGCAAATTCCGATTACACCGGAAGTCATTATTGAAAGTCTTTGGATGAAAGAAGGTGAAGAGGGTTGATTAAATTCACACTAAATGGAAGAACGGTAGAAACTGACGCCCCTGCTACAGCAAGATTACTAGATTTATTAAGAGATGAGTTTGAGTTAATCGGAACAAAGGAAGGCTGTGGTGAAGGGGAGTGCGGAGCCTGCAGTGTTTTTGTGAATAACCTTCTGCAAAACAGCTGCCTTATTCCAATTGGCTCGATTGCTGGAGCCGATATTCAAACGATCGAAGGCATCACTGAAACGGAACAATTTAAAATTTTAGATGAGAGCTATTCCATCGCCGGGGGAGTGCAATGCGGCTATTGCATTCCGGGGATGATTATGGCCAGTGCAGCTTTGTTATCTAAAAATCCTCATCCTTCAGAGGCTGAAATTCGTGAAGGCATCTCCGGAAATCTGTGCCGATGTACAGGCTACAATATGATTGTTGAGGGAATTAACCTAGCAGCTAAAAAAGGTGATGGCTTATGGTAGAGAAAATAACAGCGAATCGCTTCGAGAGTTTAGACGAAACCTTAAGCCAATTGAATAGAGAAGATTGTTCAATCATAGCCGGGGGCACCGATGTTATGGTTCTTCACAAAAGTAGAAGGGGAGTACCTCCGAAAATCCCTAAACCGATTGTTTTTATTAATCATCTTTCCGAATTAAAGCAGGTGTATCAACATCATAAGGATCTCCACATCGGGGCCTGCTGTACCTATAGTGAATTACTTGAAAATCCGTTGATTCCTTTTGCTTTAAAGAATGCAATTAAAACAATTGCTGCCCCGGCAATCAGAAACCGGGGAACATTAGGCGGTAATATTTGCAACGCCTCTCCTGCCGGTGACATGCTTCCTTTATTATATATATACAATGCAAAGCTTCTGTTGCGCTCCGTAAATGGTGATCGCATGGTTGCGATTAGCGATTTTATTCAAGGTCCACGACGGGTTCAACGCTTTCACAATGAAATAGTAACGGAGATTATTCTGCCGTACGTATTAGAAGATTCACATGTCGTTTTCGAGAAAGTCGGCAACCGCAACGCAGATGCCATTGCGAAGGTATCGTTTGCGGGTTTCGTCCGGATAAGCAAAGATCGAATCGATGACATTCGATTTGCCTTCGGGGCAGTCGGACCTACGATGGTTCGTTCCATTGATATTGAGAAGAAGCTGGTTGGAAAAACGATTCCATTGGCCGATGCAGACATCGCTGCGATTGTGGCAGCCTTCGATAAGATCATTAGACCAATCGACGATCAACGCTCCACTGCGGCTTACAGAAAAACCGTTGCGTTACATCTTTTACGTTATTTTCTTAGCATGAAGCAATATCAACCGAATTAATGTTTAAAAATAGGGGGGAGCTTTTCATGCTGCTGATGGAAAAAGTGTCCATGCTGACGTGTCAAAACGAAACCTTTGCTTTAGCCATGATTATTGAATCAAAGGGCTCGACTCCTAGGCATGTTGGAAAAATGATTGTTTACCGGGATGGTACCATTGAAGGGACTGTCGGTGGGGGCTTGGCTGAACACTATGTGATCGAAGACAGTGTAAAGGCGATCCAAAATGGCCAATCGAAAATCGTTGAATATAAATTGAATAAACATGCAAAAGACGGAATTCAGATGAATTGTGGCGGCACGTTACGGGTCTTTATTGAAGTCTATACAAGCAGGCCTGAACTCATTCTGGCTGGGGCCGGTCATTTAGGCCATGCGTTGGCAAAGCTCGCTGATTTTCTCGAATATCCTTATTGCATTGTCGATGATCGCGTTGATTATTGTACGAAGGAACGCTTTCCTAATGCGACAAACCTTTTTGTGAACGAGGATATTGGAAAGGCTTTGCTCGCAGCCAATCTAAATGAAAAGTCATATGTGGTAATTGTTACAAAAGATTGTGATGATATTGTATTAAAAACGGCACTGCAATTTCCGATTGCATATGTTGGGATGGTCGCCAGTAAACGAAAGGTCATAAGCATATTTGAAAAGTTAAAAAGTGAAGGGGTCACGCAAGAACAGTTGGAGCAGGTCCATTCTCCAATCGGATTGGAAATTGGCTCGGAAACATCAGAAGAAATTGCCATCAGTATTATCGGACAAATCATCAAAGTAAGCAAGGAAAAAAAGCCTGTAAAAGAGAAACAATTAAATAGATAAGTAGAAAGGTATAACACCTGAGGCAGATAAAGCTAAAATCAAAATGTCTAATAGACAATGGGGTCAGTCCCCGCTGTGTTAAAGTATTAACTCAGTGGGACTGACCTTTTTTCTTAGATAAAAGCTAGAAGCTGGCTCTTGCTCTTCAGAGTGGGCTTTTTGTCGTTTTGATTAATTCATTTATATATTTGAAGAGTGCTTTACTCGGAAAACATCCGATTGTCCCCCTGCACTTTAATGGGGATGATCATGTTGAAATTTATTCAAATTAGTAAAATAGATAGGTAGTTTCATTTAGAAGGCACTATTAGACTTTTCACTCCATACTTCTTCACAAAGGCATCCCTCATTAAGCACATGGATTCATCCCATTTTTCAGCTAGAAAATTTCTTTTTATATGCATTGAAGAAGTTCCTGGATTTAGCTTGATTAACGGTTTTATGAAACAGAGAAAAACCCTTCCAAAAGGGTTTTGGAGGGTTATTTATCATAAGGAAAATGAAATTTTTAGAAAAAGATATTGACATCCCATTAGCTGGTTTAAGGCAGCTTTTTCTTATGCAACTATAGGTGCAGGATAGTGATATAATTAAAAACAACTTTTATACATTTGAGTTTTAATCTTAAAATAATTGGAGGAGTTAGGGTGTCAATAATAGAGCGTTTTAATAACGTTGTTTATTAGTAAGTAGAGGCCCTCCTAATAGGAATACGTATAAAGAAATTAAATATTTAGGAGGAGAAAAATATGCGTTCAGAAAAAGAAATGATGGAATTGATATTACGAGTAGCCGAGAAAGATGAGAGAGTACGAGCTGTTGCAATGAATGGTTCCCGAGCGAATTCTAATGTACCTAAAGATACTTTCAGAGATTATGATATTGTTTATCTTGTATCTGACTTTCAATCGTTTCTAATCAATCCTGAATGGGTAAATGTTTTTGGGAAAAGAATGATAATGCAAACACCAGAAGATATGGCAATGTTTCCACCTGAATTGGGTGGGAGATTCACCTATCTAATGTTATTTGAGGATGGTAATAGAATTGATTTAATGCTGATTCCGATTGAGGAAAAAGATAATTATTGCTCTGAAGATGGATTAACAGTTATTTTATTAGATAAAGATGGGGATATACCTAAGCTTTCTGAACCAACAGATAAAGATTACTGGGTAAAAAAGCCTTCTGCTGAATTTTTTGCTGATTGTTGTAATGAATTTTGGTGGGTTTCAACTTATGTAGCGAAAGGGCTATGGAGACAAGAAATACTTTACGCTTATGACCACTTAAATAGTGTAAGAGAAATGTTACTAACAATACTTGAGTGGAAAGTTGGTATAGAAACCAATTTTTCATTGAGTGTAGGAAAAAACAGTAAGTACTTAAAGTGCTACCTTGATAACGACATTTGGGAAAGGTTGATGAAAACATATCCTAATGGAGATTACGAACAAGTCTGGAATTCGTTGTTTGAAACAATTGACTTGTTTGAGCAAGTAGCTATTGAAGTAGCTAGTATTCTCGAATATCAATACCCTTCTGAAGATGCGAATAAGGTTAAACAATACCTTACTAAAAATTAACCAATAGATGTTGGTATCAAACACCTGTTTCAGAAACGGATAGACCTATTCTAGATGTAATATTTAATATAAGCGGCTTCTATTATTGGATGGCATGTGTGGCTGTCATAATATCTGGAGTGGCAGGGCAGATATCGGAAGAGGACTTAGAGGAAATATCCTTTTTTAGCTGAATAAAATCATACATAAACGATAAAAGTGAAAAACGATAAAAGTGAAAAACGATAAAAGTGAAAAACGATAAACCCCTTGACTCCCAAAAGGTTTATTTTGGTGTAACAGAGAACAAGATGGCTAAGTTTCGTCGGAAAAACCAATAAAAAAGTAAAATAAAAGAGAAGGCTTCCTTCTCTTTTTTAAATAACAATTAATAAAATAGGGGGACATGAAAGGGACATTGATGGTTGTGTTAGGGGACACAAAAGGGACATTGATGGATTTTTCATACTAGGCTTTGCCTAGTTCCGCAACGTTGTTGGGGACAGTTTTTCCTTATGCTCTTTTTGTTGCTTTAAAACAAAGTTTGATCAAAAATACCTCCAGAAATATCTCACAAGCCAGCACTCTGCGATAAATAAAAATTCAAAATGGATTCTTTTTCAGTAGATTTAAGTTTCAGTTTTATAAAAAGGTTTGATTATTTTCTACCTGTGATGCACAACAATCGCGCCCTTTAAAGGAACAACAACCATCTTCTATTAGTTGGCTTTAGTTGAAGAAGGTTTGTTCCGCAACTCTCAAGTTATGACACTTAAAAGTTTAAATTCACCTCCTACAATCCCTTCAAAGCCGTCAATTTTCATCTTTGAATTCCCTGACCATTGCTAATCCTAAGCCAAACAACTATACCACCTCTAGCAAAATAAATAAAAAACCATTTTCAAGAAAGGTTAGTTATTAGCATATGTTTTATTGAAAGGATGTGATTGAATTATGGATAGGCGGAAATGGGGCGTTGAGTATTAGTATTCGTTGGCTGCATGTTTATTGGTGGAGGAGTGGGACTTTGTTAGGAAGTTCCCAAATCGGGTGGATGTTAGGAATGGGTGATGGATTTCTTGGGATGGCTTTAACAAGACTAATTGGAAAATAATCGAACGGGCTTTCTCCTTCCAGTAGATAAGGCAATTTGCATTAAGTAATTACTTACATACTAGCCCACAAGTAGTAATCGTACTCATGCAAAGCCGCTCTCTAACAGAAAGTGGCTCTTTTTGTTTGTAGTTAATTGCCACATAATACTGGGAAACAAATAGTGAAAGGAGGAGATATGGATTTGAACCTTCATAGAAAAAAGTATTTATAGAACTTTTTTGTTCCTATTTATTAGAAAGCAAAATATACGTATAAAAAGGTTTTGGCTCAGAAATTTTTTTACAAAGTTATGTAGGCTAATTGAATAAAATACGCTACGTACTAATCCACCGTCTATTCGTAATGCTGATCCATTAATAGCTGAAGAAAGTGGACTGCTTAAGAAAGTTACAAGGTGTGCAATTTCTTCGGGACGAATAAATCTTTCAATAATAGACGTTGGGCGATTTTATTTCATAAATCATTTTTTTGCTTATTCGATGCTTAATAGTTCATTTGGATAAAGACTTTTTAGCATCGTCTCTACACCTTCTGTAAGAGTTGAGCCAGGCATAACTGTATTAACAGTGACATTTGTGCCTTTACATAACTCAGCTAAACTACGGGAAATTGACAATTGCATGGTTTTTGTTGCACTATAATGCGCCATTTCCTGAGAAGGCATAATAGCTGCTTCACTCGCAATAAAGTTGATTCTCCCCTCTTTTTTTTGAATCATTTTCTTGAGGTAAGAGCGGGTTAATCGAACTCCGCTCATGTTGTTCACTTCAAATAATCGAAACCAATCTTCATCTGGTATATCAAAGTATTCAATGGGCTCAAAAATGCCAAGATTATTAATCAGAATATCTACTTCTGGATATTGTTCAATCATCTGTTGACATCCTTGTTCCGTTCCTAAATCATGAATAGCAGGGTGAAGCATGGCTTGAGGATATTGTGTTTGAATTTCTTTAATTGCTTGATGTACCTTTTCTTCCCGTCGTCCGTTAATAAGAACAGTGGCTCCCTTTGCTACTAATGTAAGCGCTGGAGCCTTGCCGATACCAGCTGTCGATCCCGTGACAAAGGGCTGTTTTTCCTTTTAAACTCAATTTCATCTAATTTCCTTCTATTTATATAAAATCAAAATTGTTGGTTAGAAAGAGAAAGAGGTAATAATAATAAAGTAAACACATCTTGTTACTAGTTTGGATAAATCGCATGTTATTATAAAGAAAGGAGATAGACAAATTGAATGCGTCTATCTCCTTCCACCTTATAATCAAAATTGTCAGGGTCTTCAGGGTCTGGCCCTACAAGGTGATTTTGATTCATTTCTTCAATGAGATGTTTTTTTGTTGATTTTGGAATGGTAATATGGGTTGTTAAGGAAGAGACCGGAAGAGGCTGGCAACGGGGCGTTCCCTCGCCAATGCCGAAATCAATCATTGGGGACTTATGTGATTAAACCGGTAACAGAGGCAGGAAAAATTGTCATTGCTTCTGGAGGCGGAGGCATTCCGTTGGTGAAACATGATGATGGGCAGAGGGTTGGATTGAAGCCGTAATTGACAAGGGCCGAAGCGGATTTAAGCGCGCACAGGAAGTCGATACAGATGTATTTATGATCCTAACAGATGTCGACGCGGCACTGAAAGGAGAACTTGGAACAAGAATTGTAAACAACGAACTAATGAGACAATATCATAGGAGAATCGATGCCAGTCAATGCTCGTGTTCATTTGTCGATGTATAGAGTATAGTAGATTTTCCTAGTTAGTCAATCGTTTTATAGAATTGAAAGAGTCGTGGCTTGTGTAAGCTGCGGCTTTTGTTCGCCTGGCAGTGCATCGCTCTATGGATGAAGGTCCCTAACATTATTTGAAATGATAGCTGATAGGTAGTGCAAGTATCCAAACCTGAAGAAAAGAAGTGAATTAAATGGCTGAGCCCTTAAAGAATCTATATAATGAAACGTTCATTCGTGAATTTGGTGAAAAAGTAAAGGGTGTCCATCCGTCCTTCTCGACCGAATTGTTTATAGAGGAAGTGATTGATGAACATTGGGGCGAGAGGAAGTTAAAAGAACGGATTAGACATATTTCCATTACTCTTGGAAAGCACCTTCCAAGTGATTATCAAGAGGCTTTGGATATTTTGTATCGACTTGATAAGGATTGCGAAGGGTTTAGATATTTATTTTTCCCGGACTTTGTCGAGGTACATGGATTGAATAAGAAAGATTGGCCTTTATCGCTAGATGCGTTGGAGCGTTTTACTGCAAGGTCATCCTCCGAATTTGCCATCCGTGCTTTTATCTTGCGTGATCCCGTTTTAATGATCGAGAAGATGAAGGAATGGACCAATCATGGTGATGAGCATGTCCGCAGGCTGGCAAGTGAAGGATGCCGGCCAAGGTTACCATGGGGGCAAGCTTTACCGATGTTCAAATCCGATCCGGCACCGGTCTTGGAAGTACTAGAGAACCTGAAAAACGACCCGTCCCTATATGTTCGCAAAAGTGTGGCCAATAACTTGAATGATATTGCCAAAGATCATCCTAAAACCGTAATAAAAACTGCCAAGCGCTGGCATGAAAGCGGAGAGCCCAATACGATTTGGATTGTCCGACGGGGATGCAGGACACTAGTTCGTCAAGGAGATCCAGAAGTCCTTTCATTATTTGGATACACGGATGTATTGAATGATCCGAATATCATTACAAACGCATTTATAAGAAATGAAGCTGACTCGATTTATATTGGGGAAACAAGTGAACTTCATTTCGGGTTTCAAGTGCATGCGGAGAAGACAGCGAAACTTCGCATTGAGTATGCCATCGATTTCGTAAAAGCTAATCAGAAAACGTCCCGGAAAATTTTCCTTTTGGCAGATAGGGATTTCTCGGATGATGAAAGAGTTGAAAGAGTGAGGATTCACAATTGGAAAGACCTGACGACCCGTCGACATTATAGGGGAATCCATCGAATAACACTCCTTGTGAACGGAGTGGAGGTTGCAGAAACGCATATCAAACTAAACGCTGAAGGATAACGGAACTTAAAAAGTATGGGAGTCCTTGATTAGTTACAGGAGTACCAGCACTTATAACTAACAAAAACGAGGAGTCGAGAGTTCCTCGTTTTTAATTCTTTCATGAAAGTGAAACATTGCAAGTAACACATTTAAAATCAATCAAATCCAAAAAGTTGGATAGCTCCGATTGCTGCGCAAATTATTAATGAACAATGCCAGTAAAACGATTATCACGGAACCAATTAACACAGGCGTAAATAAATAGCTCCAGCTATAATGACCTAGCATAACAACAAGTGGGTCTGCCCCTGCTGGCGGGTGCGTCGTTTTTGTCAGCATCATGACGGCAATTGCTAATCCCACAGCCAAGCCAATCGCCCAAGGCTCATCGCCAAAAAAATGATAGGAGGCTAAACCTACGAATGTTGAAACGAAATGGCCGCCAATAATATTTCGTGGCTGTGATAACGGCACGTTCCATAAACCGAAAGCCAGTACACAGCTGGCACCAAATGGAGCCATTAACCACACTGCTGAAGTTATTTTTGTTAAAAGAATTAAAGCGAATATCGTTGAAAATCCCCCAATGAGTCCCGTTATTGCGTCCTTTACATTTATCTGTAAAGGGCTTCTTCCTTTTCCCTTCATCTTCGTTAAATAACGTAGGTGAAAAAAGCGTTTTTCTTTATTCCTCGCTACTGCTATACGGTCCAATATTACCACTCCTTTTTTATATAATTAGATTTTATACGAATCAAACTAACCTGTCAAAAACTATTTTAACAGTTAGTTTGGAATTTCATAAAAAAAGCCAACTTATATAATAAGTTGGAACTTCATTTATCATCAGATTTTCGGTGTTGAAATCGGGCAACCTTTTTTCTATTCCCGCATATTTTCATTGAACACCACTTGCGTCTTCCGCTTTCATCGATAAATAACAGAACGCAATCATCATTCGAGCATCGCTTTAGTGATGACAGCTTATTTTCTTCGATTAATGTTAATGTGTTAAAAGCAATATAAGATAGCAGGATATCTTCCGCTTCTCCAACAGGTATTGGAACAAGTTTTTGATCCATTAATTTATAAGTAAAAGGTGATTTTTCGATTTTATTTTCTAAAAAAGCGATAAACTCATCAGGAATCATATTTCCATCTGCTATTAACTCAAATTGTTTTCTTAAAATAGTACGCATTTCTAAAATGCCTACAAATACCTGCTGAATTCTCTCTTTAATTTTCAAGAATAGTTGATTATCCCAATATGAGTTTTTCCCTTTTATTACAGCAAGCCAGTCCAACACATCCCGTTCTGAAAGTAATAAGTCTTGCCGTTGACCTCGACTGACTAGTTCCGTGTTCACTAAGTCCAGAGAAAGTTTACCTGATATAAGTGGGAATTTATTAGTTTCAGACATATGTTCATCACTCATTTCTCTGTTAAATGCTAACCTTTAAAATATTGATTTAGAGGTTATGTCAACATTATACCCTATTTCGGGGTTTTTCAGCTAGGTATTCATGTTAAGAACCCCATAGCCAATCATCTTACATGAGAGATTGTTGATAGATACGGCGATAACATGAATCGTGTTATCAACCACCCATATTAGCAATAACAGTATAGTAAATGAAATCACATGATAATCAATCCTATTAAAGTGAGGGAAAAAGCTCTTGACATAACCTGTACGTACAGGATAATATGAAAGCGTATACAGAACCTATACGTACAGGTTATAAAAACAACTATATTTTGCTTTCTAGGGAAAGGAAGTAGTGAAATGGGTAAATACACAGAACCAGCAACGGATTTGCTTCAACATGTCGGAGGGAAAGAGAATATTGCTACGGTTACGCATTGTGCGACAAGAATGCGTTTTGCTTTGAAAGATCCCTCCAAGGCGGATGTAACGAATATCGAATCGATTAAGCTTGTGAAAGGAACGTTTACACAAGCTGGCCAGTTCCAGGTCATAATCGGGAACGAAGTATCATCGTTTTATAATGAATTCGTTTCCATAGCTGGACTTCAGGAAGCGTCAAAAGAAGATGTGAAAAATGCAGCTAAACAGAATATGAGCTGGCTGCAGCGTATGATTGCCCATCTTGCGGATATTTTCACCCCGCTGATTCCTGCCATTGTCGTTGGCGGACTCATTCTTGGATTCCGCAATATCATCGGCGATATTAAAATGTTCGATGATAGCACAAAGACCCTTGTGGATATTTCCCAATTTTGGGCAGGGGTCCATGCCTTCCTTTGGCTGATAGGTGAAGCTATTTTTCATTTTCTTCCTGTTGGCATTACATGGTCGATCTCGAAGAAAATGGGCACGACTCAAATTCTCGGCATCGTCCTTGGTTTGACCCTGGTTTCCCCACAACTTCTTAATGCATATGCAGTGGCAAACACAAAGGCAAGTGACATACCTTTTTGGGATTTCGGTTTTGCCCAGGTCGACATGATCGGATATCAGGCTCAAGTCATCCCAGCGATACTTGCAGGGTTCGTCTTGGCATATTTAGAACGGTACTTGAGAGATAAAGTGCATAATTCCATTTCCATGATCGTCGTTCCATTTTTCGCTTTACTTCCAACTGTTATCATTGCCCACACCATTTTGGGGCCTTTAGGCTGGAAAATAGGTTCTGTCATTTCTACTGTTGTATATTCAGGATTGAATTCATCAGTTGGCTGGCTATTTGCTGCAGTTTTCGGCTTTGCCTACGCACCGCTTGTCATCACGGGACTGCATCACATGACAAATGCAATCGATCTTCAGCTCATGAGTGAACTTGGCGGTACGAACCTATGGCCGATGATCGCATTATCCAATATTGCACAAGGAACGGCAGTGCTTGCAATGATTTACATCAACAGAAAGGACCAGGAGGAAAGACAAGTTTCCATCCCCGCTACGATTTCATGTTATCTAGGTGTAACCGAGCCAGCCATGTTCGGGATTAACCTGAAATACGGCTTTCCGTTCTTAGCCGGTATGATCGGTTCACTTTTCGCGGGCATCGTTTCAGTCGGATCAGGAGTAATGGCAAATTCCATCGGTGTTGGGGGGATCCCGGGTATTCTATCCATCCAGCCACAGCACATGGGAATGTTTGCACTCGCGATGTTGGTTGCTTTCGTTGTGCCATTCATTTTGACTATTGTATTCTCCAAACGTCCTAAAATGAATTTGAAAACAAGAACGAAAACAACGAAATTAAATGCTTAATAACGTGGAGGGGGAGCATTCTCCCTCTTTTTTACCATACTGGCAAAAGAGACATCAGGGATAGCAGAGGAGGAATCATAATGAAGGATTTTAAAAAAAGTACCATCTATCAAATTTATCCGAAGTCATTTAAGGATTCGAACGGTGACGGCATCGGGGACATAAATGGTGTTATTGAAAAACTTGATTATCTGAATGAACTGGGAGTGGATTATATTTGGCTGACCCCTTTTTATCGTTCCCCTCAGAATGATAATGGATATGATGTAGCGGATTATACATCCATTGATCCTGTTTTCGGGACGATGGATGATTTCGAAAGATTGGTGAAGGAAGCTAATTCGCGGGATATCCAAATCATGTTGGATATGGTATTCAACCATACATCAACAGAGCATGAATGGTTCCAAAAAGCATTGTCTGGAGATAAAGAATATAAGGACTATTATATTTTCAAGAAATCGAAAGATGGAGAGCCCCCTACCAATTGGATTTCGAAATTCGGAGGCCCTGCATGGGAATATGTAGCGGAACATGATGAATACTACCTTCACTTGTTCGATCGGACCCAAGCTGATCTTAACTGGGAAAATCCCAGAGTAAGGCAGGAAATCTTCAATGTAGTTAACTTCTGGATGGATAAAGGTGTCAAAGGCTTCCGTTTGGATGTGATCAATCTTATTTCGAAACCTGACTTCTATGAAAATGACGATGATGGAGATGGACGCTGCTTTTATACAGATGGTCCCAAAATTCATCAATTCCTTAAAGAGATGCATGAAGAAACATTTGGGAACGATGTAGAGGTGATGACTGTAGGGGAAATGTCATCGACGACCATTGACCATTGCATCAAATATTCATCTCCAGTTGAAAAGGAGCTGTCCATGGTATTCAGTTTCCATCATCTAAAGGTGGATTATAAAGATGGGGAAAAATGGTCACTAGCAGATTTTGACTTCAGGCAGTTAAAGGAGATCCTAAGCAGCTGGCAGTATGGGATGCAAGAAGGGAATGGATGGAATGCCCTGTTCTGGTGCAACCATGACCAGCCAAGGATCGTATCCAGGTTTGGGAATGATCAAGAGTATCATAAGGAATCTGCCAAGATGCTGGCAACAGCCATTCATATGCTTAGGGGAACCCCATATATTTATCAAGGGGAGGAAATAGGAATGACCAACCCGAAATTCAATGATATTGGTCAATATCGGGATGTGGAATCGATTAATTATTATAATATTTTAAAAGAGGCAGGCAAGAATGAAAAGGATATAATCGAAATTCTTCAGGCTAAATCCCGTGATAATTCTCGAACTCCCATGCAGTGGGAAGATACGGAGCACGCAGGCTTTACAAAAGTGACGCCATGGATTTCAGTGCCTGATAATGCTAAGGTAATCAACGCTGAACACGCATTGAAGGATCGGGATTCCATTTTTCATCATTACCAAAAACTTATATTCTTACGCAAGAAACATGATATCATTGCATATGGGGACTACCAGGAAATTCTTGGCGACCATGACCAATTGTTCGCATATGTTCGCAGTTATAAAGATGAGAAACTTTTGGTCATCAATAACTTTTATGCAAAAGAAGCGTCCTTCAAGATTCCAAAAGATATGGACCTATTTGGATACAACTCAGAGCTCTTGCTCTCAAACTATATCGATTCGAAAGAACTTGCAGGTGATTTTATCCTTCGTCCCTATGAATCGGTTGCCTATTTGTTGAAAAAGGACAAGTAGCAGACAAGAAAAATATATTGTGGTGATGAAATGAACAGCAAATATCTATCGCTATATAGTGATATCGTTTCAAAAATTGAAGAAGGAACCTTTCCGACAAATTCAAAGCTTCCTTCCGAAAGCAGCTTCATGGAAGAGTATGGCATATCCAGGGATACTGTGAGAAAGTCATTACAGTTGCTTGAACAAAATGGATATATCCATAAAATCAAAGGCAAGGGTTCATTTGTCTTGGATTTCAGCAAATTTAATTTTCCTGTAGCAGGGTTGATTTCCTATAAAGAAATGGTGGAAAAGTTGAATTTGCATTCCAGAACGATCATCCATAAGTTGGAGCTTGAGACCCCTGACGCAAACATGGCCAAGCTTCTGGACTTAACGGATGGTGGTAAAGTATGGAAAGTGTTTCGGGTGCGGCAAATCAACGGCAAGAAAATCATACTGGATAAAGACTATTTCAAAAGCGAGTTCGTAACCAACCTGACAAAGGAAATTTGTGAGGATTCGATTTATGGATATATTGAAAAGGGACTCGGACTCCAGATCGGTTTTTCCAATAAGGAAATTACCGTGGAGCCATGCAGTGAAGAAGATAGACAATTATTGGACATTGAAGACTTCGATATGGTGGCAGTTGTGAAAAGTACGGTCCATTTAATCGATGGAAGCTTGTTTCAATATAGTGAATCCAGGCATAGACCCGATAAATTCAAGTTCACGGACTTTGCACGAAGAACTTGGTGAATGCGAAAGGTAATTGATGAATGGCAGGCTAGAGATGAAATGAAAAAACAATTAGATTGCCAAGGGAAATGCCTTAGAATTATATGGAAGAGATGGAATGATTCATGAAAGGTCAGCTCCATTCAAAAAGAGAAGGTCGCCGTGGCGGCCTTTTTTACTGCTGTTCAATGTATCGTGTTATTCTTATAGACCTCGAATTGGAGGCTGTTTGGTATAAGATTGTTGCTATTGGAATCATACTATATTTTCGAATAATTGATTACACAGGGGGGCATTCAACAATGTGGTTAGATATTTGTGAGGATTTTTCAGTCCTTACTCCAATAGAACATTTAAAGCTCTTTAATGCTATTAAAGAAGATTTGTTCCCTGAGCAGGAAAAGGACGAGATACTGCTGTCGAGTTGGACAAGGTGTTAGGAAGCCATACCGACACATCTGCTTTGCTTTGCACTGATACAGCCACTTACTTTAAGAAAATCGAGATAATGAAGGGTCTTCAGCATGAACCTATTAACGTAAGTAAGAAGGTCTATGTAAGAAAAGGTATTATCATATCCAGCACGTAAATGGCTGCCACAAACGTTTAAAAATGCAGATGGACCGTTTTTCAAGGAGTGGCCACTAAGTACATTGATAATTACCTTTTCTGGCACCAATTTCTTAGTTGAATAAAAAAGTGCCTTTTCAAGAACTCCTAAAAGATTTGTTTCTTACACCCTGTCAACGAGTATATTTTACAACCGCTCCAAGTTAAGAGCGTAAAAAACGTGGCATTATCAACCAAGTTTTTATCGGAACTTGTAACTATAAATCTTTTCTGCAAAAAAGCATACAATCAAACCGATAATTAATGGAACCAACGAACCAGCTGAAATGAAGAAGCCGTTTCCGTTCTCTGTATATTCGTGATGGAACATTAACCAAGGAATAGTAAACATATGACCAACCAGATAAAGCATTCCTGTCGTCAATACAAATGAACCAAAGGTAACTATGAAGCTCTTTAATTTCATCTAAACACCTCCTAATTAGATATTAACAGACCTTTCAGTTATTTCTAATATTATACAATTCATTTTTCTGGTAGCAACAATCTTTTAGAAAAGAGCCTTTTATTTTTAAACGAACGGGGGGAGAGGAGGATCATCAAACCATTAGTTTGACGATCCTTCTGCTTGTTTGGGAGTATGGGAAGCATTTAGTAACACCACTCCACCAATGATTAATACTAAGCCACCTAATGTAGTGATACTAAATGGCTCACTCCATAATAGTACGCCAATTAATGCAGTTAAAGCTGTGCCTATTCCTGACCAAATGGCATAAGCTAAGCTTAACGGAATTGTTTTAAGACATATAGATAAGCTATAAAATGCAATTCCAAATCCTATTATAACCCCAAGTGAAGCGAATAAATGCGTGAATCCTTCAGACAACTTAAGCATGGTCGTACCAAAGACTTCGCTTAAGATGGATATTCCTAAAGCCATGTATCCTTTCATACTATTACCTCCGATTACTAAATTGTTAATTGCCTCCACTTGAGAGCTTCAAAACCACCACTCCTCCAATGATCAGGACTAAACCTAAAAATTTTTTCACGTTAAAGCTTTCTTTATAAACGATAACTCCTACTAAAGCAGTTAAAGCTGTGCCTATTCCCGACCAAATGGCATAAGCCGTTCCTAGCGGTATGGTTATTAATGATAACGATAGGCAATAAAAAGCCAAACCCATTCCAATTACCACACCTATGGAAGGGAATAACCTTTTAAACCCGTTTGATATTTTTAACATCGAACTGCCAAACACTTCACTTAGGATGGCTATTGCCAAAAATGCATAAGGATTCAAGATGAACTCCTCCTAAATATTGATCTATTTTTTCAATCACTTCCCCAAGAATCTTATCATCTAAAGGACTCATATAAAACTAATACTGCCTATAGTCAGTTTCATATTTACTGTCATTGCAGTACACGCTCAATATTAGGCTGAAGGTGATGCAATAAGCCGCTTCTTCGGACCTGACAGCAACATATAAGTAGGGCGAACAGGAATTTTCAGGAATTTTGTCGAATTATTCCTTTAACGATTATATTGGGGTGAACTTATTTCATGGAATTTATAATAAACAAAGAATGCTTTAATAAGGCGATTACAGATGTCAGCCATGCCGTTTCCATAAAAACACATATTCCCATTTTATCAGGAATAAAGATAGTGGCTAATAGCGATTGCTTAACCCTTCTTGGCGGTAATTCCGATATTGTCATTGAAAAAAACATTCCTTTAACGATTGACGGTGTAATGAAATTGGAGGTTTTTAAAAAGGGCACGGTTGTATTATCGGCAAAATATTTAAGTGAAATCGTTAAAAAATCACCTGATGTCATTCATGTAAAGATGAACGAAAATCAATCAGTTACTATCCAATCAAATGAAATAGTAACAAACCTAAATGGGTTACATTCCGGGGAATATCCAAATCTTCCTCAAGTGGAGGAAGCTGGTTATTTTAATATCCCAAGTGTTGAATTATTGGAAATCATAAAACAAACAGTGTTTGCCGTTTCTAAAAGCGGTGTAAGACCTGCTTTGACAGGAGTCAATTTGTCAATCAAGGATAACAAGCTTTCTTGTGTTGCAACAAATTCCCATCGTTTAGCGTTAAGAGAACTTCCGTTAGAATCGAAGGTGAATGGGTCATTCATCGTTCCAAGTAAATGCCTAAATGAATTAACCAAGTTAATTAATAATGAAGCAGGTATCATACATATTTTCATCACAAAAAGTTATATCGTCTTTAAAGCAAATACTATCTCACTTTATTCAAGGCTGATTGAAGGTAATTTCCCGAATGTATCAGGATTGCTGCCCCAAGATTTGAAAACGATCATCACCATGGATACCAATGCACTATTAAAGGGTATTGATAGGGCCTGCCTTTTTGCAAGTGAATGGAGAAATAACAATGTTCATTTAGAAATCTTGGATAATAGTAAGCTAAGGATATCTTCTAATTCATCGGAATTAGGGAAGATAGAAGAAACGCAAAGCATCAAGGCAATCAGAGGTGATGCGGGGTTAAGTATATCACTGGATGGAAGTTTTTTATTGGATGCCTTAAAAGCGATAAAAGAAAAAGAGGTAAAGCTAAGTTTTGGTGGTCCAATGAAACCTATCTTAATCGAGCCAAGCGATAATTCCTCCTATCTTCACCTAATTTCACCAGTGAGAGCATACTAAAGCGGAAAGACTGTAGGAAAAGAATAACAGGAGTGAATCGCCAACCGGTAACATCGGATTAATGAAATGACTTAAGACCCCAAAAAAGTCGGATTTATCCTTACTGAGTTTATTGATGTGAAATGAAGCCATGCACAATTCCATTTCATCCATGGCGATTTGTGCAAGTGACTTGAGAATATCCTACTCTGCTTCTGTAATCGCACGCGGCTTATAATCAATGATGCACATCTAGGTAACAGAAATTATTTTAATAAGAACGTCAGGAAAAAGCGAATGTAAGATTATGTATTTATCAGTCGTATTGCCTTGCTTGAGTACTGTCGAAAGATTTTATTTTAAAATAAACCACGGTAGAATATATGAAATAAATATGACCATATGATAGCTAAATACTCATGATACGTTTTTCAGTAGTGATTATTTTCCTATATCCAGTAAGGAACGCACCAAGTACAATACCTGAGCATTTAAGCCAATGGGGCTTCATTTTATAACATGGAAAAATAAAAAGATGAAACAAAATAAGAAAGGGGGAGAACAAGTCATACTTATTCCTTTTTGTTCTTAGTAAACCGCCACTTCAATCATACAGTAAGATCGAAACTACTGCTGGGTAGTTCTTTTTCCAAATGCAAAACTAATACAATAACTGCTAAAATGCCTTATTTTCATGTGTTCTGATTGTTCTTTATCTACATAACAACCAAACATACTATTTCCTCTATTACTATATCTTTTAATAGAAAGGGGGGAAGAAAGAGTGCAATCACCTTGTATCTTAGAAGTTGATGGTCATTCTTTTTAGTCACTGAAATTGATGATGTAGCTACACTTAGAATCCGTATTTCAGCTCTATTGGCATCATCATTAATAGGATTAGAATTCCCAGACTGCGGCGAATAGGTCAATTTCCCAACATTTTTCAGGTATCCCACTTCAATAATGCTTGTGCATAAACTATACAAAACTAGTGAATCAGATGTATCGGCATGTAAAAAGGGATCTTCTATAGGAAGATCCCTTTTTACTACTTCTTCACTAACAAAGTTCTTTAACTTCATAAGAATATCAGGAATATATGTGCCCAAAAATTAAAAGCTAAACAAAACCTTTGTTAGACCGGCACGTTTATTTGGCTAAGAAAGCCAGCATCAGACAAGAGTGGCTTTCGAAAAAGTACGTATTTCATCAGAAAGCTTCAAATCTGCATCTATAGAGTTAATCTTCCTTTATTTAGGTAAGTTCTTCATTATCCATTGTTTAATTAACTTAGCGACTTGGGGCGGCGAAGTGGTAGAAGTGTCTAAAGTAGGTATTGGTGGAACTGATGTTTTGGCTTCTTGAACTAACTTCTCAGATAGTGCATTCATATAATTAATGCTGTCAGCCGTCCATTTGCCGCGAGCCGATAATCGTTGTGTACGAGCTTCACCGTTACAATAAAGATGCAGGTAATGAACTGGATTAAAGAAAGGGAAATGGTCGCAAATTTCAACATTATATGGAGCGGGTACATTGCCGAATAATACGGTCCGGAATAAGCACTATAATAGGCAACTTTCAACCAATTATCACAAGCTGTTAGATGATCGTCATTGTTTACGATAAGATCTATATCAAATACATTGAAATCCACCATGAGTTTCTGCAATTCCAGTGAGGTTGCTGATTTTCCTGAGCCACTAATGCCAGTTACAATAAAAAGAGGGAAAGTCATGATCATCACCTTCCAGTATGTTGAGGAGATATGTTACAAATATCATAAAGATATTTTCACTTTATTTATTAGTTTTTTGAAACTGTTGTTTCGCGCCTTTTTTACCCAGATGTAAAAAGAAACTTGAAGGCATATTTATGTTTTAGGAATGGGGTTCTTCTTTACGGCTAGGATTGTACTTTTGGAATGTGGACGTTGCTTGGTTTGTAATATAAAAATTCACAGGTTTATAGAAAGGGGATAATTATGATTGTTAGTCAAACCTGGGATCATGAAGTGATTGCAAAATTAAATCAAAATGTTCACAATCTGCATGCAAAACTATATCCGAGGTATTTTAAGGAATATGATTATTGTGCAATGAAAGGAACTTTCGAAAAGTTGGTGAAAAATAACAGTTTTGTTTTTCTCGTTTTAAAAGAACTTGAAGAACCGATCGGTTACGCATGGATTGAATTTAAAACCTATCCAGAAAGCGCTTTTAAAAATGAGTATAAAGCAGTATATGTGCATCAGCTTAGTATCACTGAAAGACAAACCCAAAAAGGTTACGGTAAAAAACTAATGAATGAGGTCTATGAAATGGCTAAAAAGAACGATATAGATTTAATTGAACTGGATTATTGGTGTGAAAACATTGCTGCAAAAGAGTTTTATAAGAAACAAAACTTTAAAATGTATAGGGAATTTGCATTTAGACAGTTGTAAATCCTTTGAATGTCAATTTCAAAAGTTGATGGAAGGAATGAATAAAAACCCCGAATCGGGGTTTTTAATTAATATCTTAACATTCTCCTCGAAAGACTGGGGGGTTGAGGAACTCCACAAACAAAGCTTTGGCTATAACACTCTTTCACGATACTTCGGGTATGCGGAATATATGTGGTGAAATGTTTATTCACGGTAGTTGTATGTGTCGGATGAAAAACTGGAATCACGTTGTTAATGACATTAGTTTTAACATTTTGCTTTGTCGGGGAGATTTGAGGTGGATTATACTGAGTAGGCATTCTGTGAGGCGGGAAATATTGTGGTGGAAATTGACCGCCTTTCGGATGCCCCCAGGGCTTATTATACATTTAAACACCTCCTGGATTTTTTTGAGAGTCATTGTTAGTTTATGAAAAAAATTGATAAAGGGACTGGTATAGATGCCTTTATCAAAAGTTCATATACATATTATAATTTTCGATCAATTAAAAAATGAATAAACATTAATTTAAACGAATTTGGTTAATTGCTTGGCGAACAAATGACTCGTGTCTTTTCCTCCAGCTATTTTCCTTGCTTTTTTCCAAGCCCCATTCAGGAAATGTAGATAACCGTAACGCTGCAAATAATTGCCAGAATGGTAAGTTTGTAAAATTCAACTCCGGCATCATGGATTTATATTGATGGGTGAAGTCATCCATCGCTTGCATTCCAAAATGATATGAAATTTCGAGTTGACTATTGGCAAGGTCAGCCAAAGGGTCCCCTAAGCCTGAGTCTTCCCAATCAATTATGGAAACTAGTTTATCCTCTTTCCATAATATATTTCCTGGCCAATAATCACCATGAAGGATCACTTTTTTATTCATGGCGGGTAATGGCATGAAAGATTTTAACAAATCCCTAATCATGCTTAGATTTAATGTATCGTCCAAGAGTACCCTTTCTTTATTATTTAACATCTCTACATATGTATTTTCTACATTAGGCAGGAATGATAAAGATAGATCTGCACAATCAACACGGTGGATTTTTGCTAGATTGATTGCCAATTGTAAGATATGATCATTAAGATTTGAGGGGGAGAATTCTGACTTACCCTCAATAAACTCGAGAATTAGGCATGGCTTGGAAAATATCTCGCAGGATTGCTCAAGGTAATATGGCATCGGTACAGGCAAACCGGCAGCTTTCAATATCCCTAAGAGCTGGTGTTCATCTGCTGCAATATTCGGATTCCGTTTCAAGTCATTATCACCATGCTGACGAACGATCATTTTTACGATTCGCCCTGACGATTGTAATAGTTCAAGTCCAATTACCTGTGCAGAAATACCGCCTTTTAATTCCCATGCGCGAATTAGCTTGTTTCCTTGATCAAACTTATGAACCAATCGTTCAAACTTATCGTTCATCATATGTCATCTCCTAATCCCGTTCATTGTTAAGGAATTTAAGTTCACATTTTCCTATAACTTTCGCGAAAAATTCAAAGGCCTCATTGCTGCAAATTCAATAAATGAAACCAATAGATTGTTACAGTAATTTAAACAAGTGAGGTGTGCTGAAAATGAAAATTGAAAAATATAAAGTGGATACACCAAAAGGGACGTTACAATATCATATTACTGAAAACGGAAATCCAAATAAAGTTTTTTAACGGTGGTGCTGAACCGATAGAGGGTTGGATGAAAATCCTCCCGGCAATTTCGGAATCTGAATCAGTATTTTCCTATTATCGTTTTGATGTTGCTGGCAGCGATAAACCGAAGGAAAACCAAGACAGGATAAATATTGTTAACATTTGAGCCCCCTTTATTGGTGGGACATTCCCCAGGCGGCTTATATGCTAATTTATATTCCCGGCTTTACCCAAAAGAAGTAGCGGGAATGGTTTTTAAAAAAATTCAGTACCACGAAAGATATCAGCCTTAATGAATATCTAGGCAAGGAAGTTAAAAACTTTAATAAGATGTTCAGGGTGTTGAATTCCTTTTCTTAACGTAATTAATTCTATTTTGTGGGAAAAACTGTGATCAAATCCAGCAAACTGATACATTTCCCGAAATACCTGTATTTGTAATTACTGGTGGACAAGAAAATCGAATTATGCCTGAGGAAGTTCGAAAAAACGATTTGAGAATCAATTGGAATTACTTTCATTGTCACAAAACAGCAAACACATCATCGCTGAAAAAAGTAGACATTTTCCACAATTATCAGGACCCGCCATAGTGGTTGACGTAATAAAAGATTGTGGGGAAGCAATAAATAAAATAAACCATCAACAATAAATATTAAGCTTTTTGTTTGAGCATTATTGTTAATGTTGACTTTTTCTTAAATCTCTTAATCTCCTCCACCACTATTTTTATAGAGGGGTTATTCCCCATTAATTCCTGCTGATGCCTAAGTGAAAAAAAGCAGATAGCTTTTTCAAAAAATTCTCGTCCAATGGGAGAATGTCATAATATAAAAGGCCAAAAACACCTAATGGTGTGTATATTTTTGGAACGGCAGGCGAGATGAAGAATACTATATCTTTTGAAACTTCTTTAATCCGATAGTAATATGTACAAGCATTTGTTCTTGCTTAACATAAGATTAATAGAGGTGATAGAAATGGTGAAAGTATTTATTGATCCCGGCCATGGAGGTACGGATCCAGGATCGGTGGGGAATGGATTAAGAGAAAAGGATTTAACTTTATCCATTGCAACTCGAATTAAAGATATCTTATTAATAGAATATAATAATGTTTATGTAAAAATGAGCAGGACCCAAGATACGTACCCCTCCTTAAACGATCGTACGAATGCAGCGAACGCGTGGGGAGCGGACTTTTATCTCTCCATCCACATAAATGCCGGCGGCGGAACCGGGTACGAGGATTACATCTATACGTCCACTAACCAGGTCACGAAAACGTATCAAGATCATATTCATTCAGAGGTCATGAAGCTTATCAACATCCAAGACAGAGGACAAAAAACAGGAGATTTACATGTACTTCGTGAAACGGACATGCCTGCACTCCTGTCTGAAAATGGATTTATCGATAATGTCAATGACGCAGCCAAATTGAAAACGGCTTCCTTTATCGAATCACTCGCTCGCGGACATGTAAACGGTTTAGTTAAATGCTTCAATCTTACAAAGAAAAGTATAGCTGTATACCACACTGTCGTTAGTGGGGATACCGTATACTCCTTAAGCATCGTTTATGGCAGTACGGTTCAGCAAATTAAAGATTGGAACGGTCTTGACAGTCAGTACAACATTACGGTAAACCAGAAGTTGCGGGTTAAATGAATAATTAATAATTGATTGGTTAAATTATTTATAACTTCCAGAAGCACTCCACGCAGGAAGCCCTTCTCAAAAAGAGAGGGGCTTTTCCAGGTTCAAGAATATGTATGTAATGAAATCATCATGTACATTCGACTGTCCTGATTTGTCCATCACTTGGATAATAGTGGAGGGTGTGAAATGTAAGCTACGCTTTTTCATATAGACGGACACAAATTTAAATGGATTCTTTGTAGGCATATAAAAAGCACAAACCATAATGGCTTGTACCTAAAGTGTATCAGCAAATAACTGAATTGAATCTATGTATTGTTGCTCATTAACCCTTTATTTTCCTTTATGTAAAGTAACCCTCGAGATGGATATTAATCGTATATTTTAATGGCTTGAACCACTTTTCCTAAAATACGGACTCTATCATTTTTGATGTTATAGGTTTTGTCTTCATAAAAAGGATCCGTGCTGCAGGGAGTGAGTGTGATGTTTTCTTCATTGATATTCACTTTTTTGACTGTAGCATCGTGACCATTTACTAAAACCACACCAATTTTTCCGTTTTCAACGAAGTTCGTTTTTTCAACGAGAATCAATGATCCGTCACTGAATTCTTCGTTCATGCTATTGCCATTCACTCTAAGGAAAAAATATTCTTTATTCGATTTTAGCATCGAATTTAATGTCGGCATATAGGCTTCAATATATTCATTGGTAAAATGAGGATCTCCAGCAGGGATATTTCCGTAAACACCAATTAATCTTACATTCTTTTCATTTAGGAATTCCATTCCAGGATTATTTCTAACGGCAGGTGCTCCTTCAATCAGGTGGGATAGCGGTATTTCAAAGCATGTGGACATCATGCTCAATTTATCCATTAAAGGTTTATTCCTTCCGGATTCCCAGGCTGATACTGCTGTTGGGGCCACTTTTAAAATATTTGCCAAATCTTCTTGTGTCATTTTTCTTTCTTTTCTTAACATTTTAATCCGTTCACCAATGTGCATATTTCTTCACCTCTTACTTGAATATACACTATGAGTGAAAGTGAGTAAACTTAAAGAGCGTGAATTTTGCGAAAAGTTGTTGGAAACTATACTTCAAGTGTGGTATTATTTTTTTAGACAGGTGGTGACAAAGATATGACAAACATTAAATTCACACTTAAACAAGCGAGGAAGTATAAAGGATTGACTCAAGATGAAATGGCTAAAGTGCTGAAGATGGCCAAGAGGACTTACATTGACTATGAGCAATATAAGATTCCTTTGCGAATCGATAAGGCTTATTTATTTGCTGAATGTGTAGGATTCTCAATCGACGAGATCATTTTTTTTGACCCTCACCTACACTTCAAATGTAGTTGATAGTTCAAGTGTACCAGCGTTTCTTCAACAGACCGACCATTCGCAATGTAAAGTCCAATCAATACAATCCTAACTTCCGTGGGAGAAGATTCAAGGAATGATGGAAAGAAGGTGAACAAGGTGGAAAGGGAAGTTGCAGTAGGGGCTGCTGCCGTTAGCACATATTATATTGGAAGGTATTTCGTGGGGAGGCCATTGAGGATATTATCGTACACGACGGTGTTGTCAAATTGGATTTTCATTGAAATTATTGATTCGGTTCTCAGGATGAAATACGCGTATGCAGGAGGAAGAGGAGGAAGTATTTTTAAGGAATAAAAATCCAAACTTCTTGATGTTCCTTAATAAAAAGGCTGTATGCTGAAATATAAAATTGACGATTGAAATTGAGATCCCACTGAATGACAGCCAATTGCTGTGAAACACTTTTATTTACTTAATGTATAGGACGGATTTTCAAAACACCATGATTAGGAGCAATTGGACAATGGCAAATTCGAAGGAAAAGTTAATATGGATGAACAAGCCTTTATCCTTTGCAGGATAAAGGCTTGTTTTCATGCTTGTGAACTTGGGGCATTCCAATTTCCTCCGTAAGTTCGTATTCATAAAATGAAAAAGACTGCAAACCTAAATGAATTGAAAGCGAATCTTCATACTTTATCTCCATTTTTAATGAACTTCTTCTAGTTTATTTCTCCCATCTTTATGAGGATGGCAGGTAATGGTATGCAAAAGTACAATTATATAATAATGAAGGCTATGGAAGTCCTGGGAAGGGGGGGCATTGATAAAAGGATGAGTTCGAAAAAATACCATTTGGAGGAGATAACAATTGAAAAGGAATGTATTCAATTATGTCGTTTTTCTTGTCCTCATTCTAACGATATTAATTATGGCTAAGCCAGGCATTTCCTCAGCAGGGAAATTGAAGCCGCCCTCCGAAACCTTCAGTCCAGGGGATTGGTTTCTTGGAAGCATTCCTCCCAATCTTGACAAAGAGAAACCACCGATCGTGTTTGTACAAGGGAGAAACAGCAGTTCAACCAGCTGGTACGGTGAAACTGAATATCATGGGATCAATGATATGTATACCAAGGCGTATGAAGCAGGCTACCAAACGGTTTTTGTTCAGCTTCATGATTCGGCTGGAAATGGATCAGCGAGCCAATATGATAACGGAAGGCTTTTAGCTCAAATGCTTTCACAAATCAGTAACCATTTCGGGGGCGAAAAAGTAAATATTATAGCTCACAGCAAAGGGGGGACAGACACCCAAGCGGCTCTAGTACACTATGGAGCACACCAATATGTTGGAAGGGTGATCACTTTAGCTTCCCCTCATCATGGTTCATACCTTGCTGATTTGGCTTATAGCTGGTATGCGGGCTGGCTTGGTTCCCTATTAGGTCAAAAAGATGATGGAACTTATTCTTTACAAGTTGGTAAAATGGCGGAATTTCGTTCTGTCACGGATAACCATGTTAACTCTCGTAAAAACATGTATTTCACTGTGGCAGGTATGAACAGAGGCCCGGTTCTTTCAGCTTTATCAATGGGTGGACAATATTTATCTTCATATGGGGAAAATGATGGTCTAGTAAATGTTTGGAGTACAAAAATACCTTACGCAACACATTTATTTACGGATCCAAACTTTGATCACGACAATATCCGAGTCGGTTCAGCTGTATTTTCAAGAATTGAACCCTATTTAAGGAGTGCTACCACCGCTGGGATTCCTGGATTTAATGTCAATTATAAAGAACGAGTTGAAGATGATGTCATTACAACCGCACTTGCTCAAACCGTTATGGGTGATGCCCTGAAACAACATGTTTGGATTGAACAAAGTTTCCATGTAAATGAATCAGCCCCGGGTAATATAACCATATATACAGCCTCAGATGATGTCGAGGTTGAATTGATTTCTCCATCAAATAAAAAATATTCACCTTCCTTAATGGTTGATTCAGCCCAAAATGAAACTTCCTTTTTTAATGGTGCAACCATCCAGACATTCAATAGAAACAACCTCGAAATCGGTGACTGGAAGGTGCGAATGAAGAGTAAATCGCCAAAAGACGCCTACCTGTTCACAGCTCAATTTAACGAAAAGAATCCCATTACATTAAGTATGGCCGGAAAAGTTAAGGAAAAAGATGCAAAATTTTTAATAAAGAATCCAATGAATGATAAAAAAACGCCAAACAGCACAACTTTTTTGGTTCGCTTAGTAGATGAAACCGGTAATGAAATTAGTGGGAAAAGCTCAATTAAGGTACTGGAGACCGAAAATTTTACTGGCACCCTTCCAGAAGTGCCTAAGTCAGGTGTCTATAATGTAACTATTGATGTCAAGGAAAAAAATGTGGATGGCACTGAAAGAACCCGGACTCTGGTTCGTTCGGTCTATATCGAGAAATAGTGAAATGCCATCTTATTGAGAAGGTATCAAATTCGAAGGAAAGTCAGTTTGGGTACGTTTTTTTCTAAAAGAACATTCAGTTTTTTATTAAAAATCATAGTTCGGGATAAGTGCATTCCGAACTTCCTTTTTACCAATTAATACCTTTTGTTAATTGAAAAGGTATTTTGTGGGTAATGTATAATGGTATGGTTAACATGAGAGTTTTTGTGATTCAGCCAAAGTTAAGGTCGTAATTGTTAATTTAGATTTTAATTTAACGGATGTTCGATGGGGATAGAAGCCACTCGGGCTCGTGGCAATACAAGAGATTGATGAATTGAAACGAGACAACGGGTTTAATCTGTCTTTTGATAAGATTCTCTATAAGACAAAATACCTGTTTTAAGTGCAGCATAATTGCCAATGCTTGCATAGCCATAAAACCAGCCCATGAAAATCCCTGCAACCAAGTGATGACGATGACTGATGAAAATGGAAATGAACAAGCCAAGACCCAAAGCGATGGTAGGGATGAATTTTGGGCGAATATGAAACATGACCTTAATTAGTTGAGTAAGAATCATGATGATAGGAATGGCTATTACTGCATCCCAAAAGTTTGTATGGATGGTTGGGAAGTCCATAATTTCACCACCTTAAATAGAAGTTTTCAAAATTAATTTTTACTTTTTATCAAGGCTTTATACTATAATAAAAAAATTCATATTTAAAACTAATATATAAAAGGTTATGCAACCAGGTTTTGAAGATTTTCAGAGTTCAATTTTAAAGCCGTCAATCCATATAATTATATGGATTGACGGCTTTTTCTGGTTGGCCGCGGGAATGGTTTAAAACAACTCGGAAAGAGCCGACAATGAAGATAAACAGTAAAAAACGTCTATTAATGCGAAGATCTAATGAGCAAGGAAACATTTATTAAGGAGAATGCTCCTTATGCCCAGAAAATTCAAAAGGAATTAATATTTTACCATTGTTGTTATTGCATAAGCTTGCTTGGAGAGTGGATATGGGACAAGCTTATTAGCAAGTCAAGGAAAAAATATATTCGGTACAAAAGGTGACTTTAAGGGCGAGTCTGACATTATCCAAACAATCGAATACCTCACCGCTGTACCCGTTCAAGTATGGAACAAATTCAGGAAATACCCATCTTGGGAAGAAAGTCTTCGAGATCTTGCCAATCTATACGTAAACGGGACGTCATGGAATGGAAGTCTTAATTGTCAAAAAAAGGGATTCAGTCTCTGCTCTTGTAAAGCATATGTTCTACAATAGTACAGATTCAATAGTGAAATGGCTTGGGCGATCTTTACCTTATTAAAGTGAACCAAATATTAAGAATGAAATGGAATTTTTAACTGGCAACGGTATTTCAACACTCTCCTTTTTTTGAATGAGTTTCTTTCCAAAAGATGTAATATTCACATGAGAATAGATTCTATTAAAAAATATATTAAAACCTACTCTTCCATATGCATATTGAGAGAATTCGGGACATAAATTAAACAAACAAAAAAAAAGCGCGGTTAGCGCTTTTAGTGTATTTGTCTATATAAGCCTATTACTTTTCCAAGTATCGAAACATCTCGTAAAATAATTGGTTCCATATTTGAGTTCTCGGGCTGAAGCCTTATGTAATCCGGTTCCTTAAAGAATCGTTTTACAGTGGCTTCATCATCTTCCGTCATGGCCACGACGATATCTCCATTATTGGCATTGCTTTGTTGTTTCACGATGACATAGTCTCCATCATGAATTCCAGCTTCGATCATACTTTCACCCATGATTTCCAACATGAATACATGATCATCATGCGGAACCATGCTTTCGGGAAGCGGAAAGTATTCTTCTATGTTCTCGATGGCCGTTATAGGCATGCCCGCTGTTACTTTTCCAAGTAACGGAACGTTCACGACATTGGCTTTTGGAATATTGTTCGCTTCCTCCGAATTCATTATTTCAATGGCCCTTGGCTTGGTTGGGTCACGTCTGATCAGGCCTTTACTTTCCAGGCGGGATAAATGTCCGTGTACTGTTGAACTTGATGCAAGTCCCACTGCTTCGCCAATCTCCCGTACGGAAGGTGGATACCCTTTTTGGCGAACCTCTTCTTTAATGAAATCAAGAATATCTTGCTGCCGTTTTGATAGTTTAGTCATTAGTGCACCTCTTCCCCAATGTTCTTTGCTATATTATAGCATGGCCCCCAACTCTATACAAACATAAGTTCGAATTTTGTTGTTGACTGAAACAAACGTTCGTATTATAATTTGGTCATAACATACGAACGAACATTCGCTTTGGAGGGATATTTATGAAAAAATTATACAAAAATTATATTTATACGATTCTATTAGCGGGATCAGTATTTATCTTTTCAATTTTATTCTCTTGTACATTGAACAATGATCAAAAAAATGATTTCCTTTCTATAGAAGTAAGTGAAGGTGACACCCTATGGGGAATTGCCGAAGAATATGAAGAAGCAAATTTGACAAAAAAAGAATTCATTGGTTGGATAGAAGAGCATAATGGAGTAAGGGCAGATTCGATTAAACCTGGTCAAGTCATCGTCATACCGGTTAAAGGGGAAGAACTTGTCCAGAATTTGGCCAGTGACCAGTAAGCAGTGAAGGTAGGGTATTATGAAAGCGGTAATCTATTGTAGGGTCAGCACAGAAAAAGAGTCACAGGAAACATCATTGGCAAGGCAGGAAGATGAATTAGTCAAATTGGCAGAAAAGATGGATGTTGAAGTCATTTCCATAATAAAAGAACAGGCTAGTGGTTATGAGTTGAATAGGGATGGCATTTTTGACATGCTCGAACTATTTAAAACCAAAGAAGCTGAAGTACTATTAATCCAGGACGAAACGAGGCTGGGAAGAGGGAATGCCAAAATAGCCCTTTTCCATGTCATCCTTAAAGAAGATGTGAAAATTTATACGCTCTCACACGATGGCGAACTTGAGCTATCGGATTCGGATGCGATGGTCATCCAGATTGTCGGAATTGTAGAAGAATATCAAAGGAAACTACATAATCTAAAAATAAAGCGCGGGATGATAAGGGCCGTTGAAAAGGGGTATCGACCTCAAAAAAACCTTCAGAATCAAAGGAATTCCACCGGAAGGGACCGTAAGGAGATTCCTATAGAAGAAATCATTAAACTTCGGGCCAATGGATTGACATTTGCAGAGATCGCAGCAACTTTGAGGGGCTTTGGATACAATGTATCTAAGGCTACAGTGAACAGGCGTTTTCTCGAACATCAATTGAATACACTGGAAAGTCAATCATAGAACTTGTAATTTCGCTATTTTTTTAATACCATGACAATATCCGCAGATTATGAAGGAGCGAAATTATGTTATCAAAAGAAAAATTAGCCCGTATTAATGAACTTTCTAAAAAGGCAAAGGCTGAAGGTTTGACGGAAGTTGAGGCGAAAGAGCAAACCCAATTGAGAAGTGAGTATTTGGAAACATTCAGAAAGTCCATGACCAATACGTTGGAGCATGTGAAAGTCGTCGATCCAGAAGGTAATGACGTAACTCCTCAAAAGATAAAAAATATAAAAGAAAAAAGAAACTTACATTAATAATGCTTGGATTCTTCTGATGGAACATCCATTTGAAGATTCTATTAGCATTTAGGAGTAAAAAGAGAGTGCATTCATGTATGTATTCTCCTATTTAGTTTAATCTAAATAGGGGGCTTCTCTTATTTCTAGAAAATTGTAATATTGAGGCAGTAAATAGTGATTTTAGTTGTGATATTAAGCTTGTCACTATAATATAAAGAGGTACATTACAGGAAGGGATGTTTTTACGATATGTTAGATAAATTAGATGCACTTTCTATTAATACAATTCGTACATTATCGATTGATGCAATTGAAAAGGCTAATTCTGGCCATCCAGGTATGCCAATGGGTGCAGCGCCGATGGCGTATAAACTATGGACCGAATATATGAACCATAACCCGAAAAATCCAGAATGGTTTAATAGAGACCGCTTTGTTCTTTCTGCTGGTCATGGGTCTATGCTGTTATACAGCCTTCTTCATCTATCCGGCTATGGCTTATCTATCGATGATTTGAAAAGCTTCCGCCAATGGGGCAGTAAAACTCCAGGGCATCCTGAATACGGACATACGGCTGGTGTAGATGCAACTACTGGGCCGCTTGGACAAGGTATCGCAATGGCAGTCGGAATGGCAATGGCAGAACGTCACTTGGCAGAAAGCTATAACCGCGATTCTTATAATGTGGTCGATCATTATACATATAGCATTTGTGGAGATGGGGATTTAATGGAAGGTGTTTCTGCAGAAGCGGCTTCATTAGCTGGACATCTACAACTCGGAAGACTTGTTGTTTTATATGATTCTAATGATATTTCACTTGACGGAGACTTAAGTCAATCATTTAGTGAAAGCGTAGCAGACCGCTTCAAATCTTATGGATGGCAATATATTCGCGTTGAGGATGGGAACGATCTTCAGGAAATCGCCAAAGCGATTGAAGAAGCGAAAACTGACGATGCACGCCCAACATTAATCGAAGTGAAAACGGTTATTGGTTACGGTTCACCAAACCGTTCAGGTAAATCTGCTGTTCACGGAGCTCCGCTTGGTGCAGATGAGCTGAAATTGACAAAAGAAGCATATAAATGGACATTCGAAGAGGACTTCCATGTTCCGGAGGAAGTGTATTCACATTTCAATGAAGCTGTTGTTGATGCAGGCGCTCAAAAAGAAGAAGCTTGGAATGAGTTGTTTAAAAATTACAAAGAAGCGCATCCTGAGTTAGCAGAGCAATTGGAGCTTGCCATCAAAGGTGAACTGCCTGCTGAATGGGATCAGGAAATTCCGGTCTACGAAGAAGGTAAGACATTAGCTTCCCGTGCTTCAAGTGGGGAAGTACTAAATGCAATTGCCAAAAAGGTACCTAGCTTCATTGGCGGTTCTGCAGATTTAGCTGGATCGAATAATACTGCCATCAAAGGTGAGACAGATTTCTTACCTGGTAATTACAGTGGGCGTAATATATGGTTCGGTGTACGTGAATTTGCTATGGGTGCGGCTTTAAATGGAATGGCACTTCATGGTGGTTTAAAAGTATACGGAGGAACATTCTTTGTATTCTCTGATTATCTACGTCCAGCCATAAGAATGGCAGCACTAATGGGACTGCCGGTAAACTATGTGTTCACTCATGATAGCATTGCTGTAGGGGAAGACGGACCTACTCATGAGCCAATCGAACAATTAGCATCATTGCGTGCAATGCCTAACCTAGGGGTAATACGTCCAGCTGATGGCAATGAAACGGCAGCAGCCTGGAAAGTGGCAATGGAGTCTACAAATAAACCAACTGCACTTGTACTGACTCGTCAAGGATTGCCAACAATAAAAGACACTTCCGAAACTGCGTATGAAGGTGTTTCAAAAGGTGCTTACATCATCTCTGCTTCTAAGAAAGAAGTAGCTGATGCATTACTTCTTGCGACTGGTTCCGAAGTGAACTTGGCTGTGGAAGCACAGAAAGCTTTAGCGAACGAAGGAATTGATGTTTCGGTAATCAGTATGCCATCATGGGATCGATTTGAAACTCAATCTAAAGAATATAAACAAAGCGTAATAAATCCGGCAGTGAAAAAACGTCTAGCTATCGAAGTGGCTTCACCATTTGGCTGGGATCGTTATGCAGGTGATGAGGGTGAAATATTGGCCATCAATCATTTTGGAGCTTCTGCACCTGGCGGTAAAATCATGGAGGAATTCGGTTTCACTGTAGAAAATGTAGTTGCTCGAGTTAAGGAAATGATTAAATAATAGTAATGGGAACTGACACCAAATGTATTGGTGTCAGTTTTTTTTACTAAAAGCAATCCTATTTTAAATTGAATGTGTTCCAATTCGAAAGGAAATCTTCCATTCGACAAAAAAAGAAGAAAATTTCTCCAGTAAACAACATATCTTTTTAGTTTGTCAATATATAATGAGAATAAATAAATTTCGTTTAATTGTGTCAGTTAAAGGGGAAAGTCATCAATAGTGGAAAATAGTGGAGAGTGTCCTGGTGGTTAGTTGTTTTCGTGATCAAAATAGGAGAGCTAGGAGGCATTGGCTGATGAGAACCTATCAAATTTATTTAATCGAAGATGAATTTGCCCATCATTATTATGGAAGAGAAAAGCTATTTTTCAATTTGTTTTTGGAGTATATTCAAGCAAGGGGCAGACTGAAGAGTATTTTGCAAAAACAAATCGAATATGTCACCAAAACAGTCCCGATATACCAATTGCAGGTAGCTATTGAACAACGTTTGCAAAAAAAGATGAATTATTGGACTCAAAATGGAAAATACTATTTAGAAAAAACAAATGGAACAAGTAAAGCCGTTCTAATCATTCAAAATGAGTCCATTACTCTTAAAGCTGAAGGAGATTATGAAGCGGAGACCGCTTTCTTTGAAAGTATTCGAAAATATGAAGCGAGTTTTCTGGCAATTGATTTTGAACATGAAAAATACGGTTGGTTAAAACCGATAAAAGAAAGAAAATTTGTCTAAATGGGGGACTTTTCGGTAGCGGGTATTGTATAATAACCTTTGGTCTAGTACACTGATGTTAGACAACATGAAGGAGGAAATAGTATGTGGGTTTACATTCTAGTTGGCGTACTGGCATTGATTGCTGGAGTAGTGCTGGGATTTTTCATCGCTCGTAAATACATGATGGATTACTTAAAGAAAAATCCGCCAATTAACGAACAGATGTTGAAAATGATGATGATGCAAATGGGTATGAAACCATCCCAAAAGAAAATTAATCAAATGATGAGCGCCATGAATAAACAACAAACAAAATAAGATAGCATGAAACCTTGATATATCAATGTTCTTGGAAGATTGTATTCATAATTTTATATAATATCGAAATAGTTGATCCATTTAGACTGAATTTTTCCACCGATTTTATTTAAGATTTTGTTTTATCTTTCATTTATGTTTCTTAAGCCACTTTTTCTGAATGATTCAGTAAAGGTGGTTTTTGTTTTGGAATTGAAAGGAAAGTCCTCCTCGTTCTATGTGAGCGCTTTTTTATTTTGAAGGTAAAAACGCAAACTAAAAACAATACTTGCCCACACCTTCCATCTAAAGATGTATATACAGTATCAAGGAGGATGTTAATATGATAAATGATTTTGTCAAAAAATGCTTAGAGGATACTTGTAAAGGTATGGTTTCCTTTATGTGAACATACATTTGAACACAAAAGTGAATTTAAAGAGAACAAATAGGAATCCAAATTCAAATGCTATTAATCTTTTTATTTAGGCACTTAGCCAATAGAGAGTCAGTTAATATATAGGTTAATGGTTAGCATCCAAGTAATCGGGTGTTTTTGAGTTGAATGAACCTTATAAAAAGAAATGCAATTAACCTGAATTGGTCGAGTGCTTATTTTTTTATATAGGAATATTTACACCAGGACCAACTTCCTCGACAGCCTCCATTGGTTTATTTGGAATCCTTTGTGGAATCATACTCAAATCCCAACCGCAAATGGCTGAAGTTGTAACATTTACGATAATATCAGGGCTTGGTATAGGGGCATTTAATTTCTTTTGGGTTAATGGGTGATTATATGGTTATATCCTCGGGATAAAAGTGAGCAATCCAGGTTAATCTAATATCGGCATATGCATTAAATCTTTCTCAACAATGAGATATCTCGCTAAAAATCTCCTCTATCCTTTTTTAGAGTGGATTTCAATAAACAAAATAGTTGTGGAAGCTGTTGAGTTTTTTGGCTTGACTTTATCAACTGTAAATATTATTATTACAGTAATCTTCTTGAGGAGGATGCGAAAGTGAATAGTGATTTTACAATAGCTGTGCATAGTTTGGTCTATTTAGCTTATCTACCAGATCATATGGCTAGCAGCGAGTCCATCGCAGAAAACGTTTGTACAAACCCGGCAAGGATTCGAAAGATGATGAGCTGCTTAAGAAAAAAAGGTTTTGTAAAAACTAAAGAAGGTGTTGGCGGAGGCTATATTCTAGACTGTAACCCTGAAGAGGTAAGTTTGGCGGATATTTATATAACTGTTTCACATGGGACCTTGAAACCAAAGTGGTGTACAGGGGATCCGGAGAAAAAATGTGTCATATCTTCCAATACCCAGATAGTCATGAATCAAATATTCGATGAAGCTGAATTATATTTTGAAAAATATTTAGAAGATATAACTCTCAGCACTTTTTTGGAAAAAATTAAACAATGTCCGTGATATTGATTTAATTTTTTCTTTGCACTAAATGTATATTTTATTATTACAGTTAATAACTATAGTTTAAATATCAACTGAACTAAAAGGGGTGTTAAGGAAATGGTTGAAAACAATCAACTCAAAAATGGGGATTGGGTACAGGGAAAATCAAGAGATGGGGAACTTATCCATGGTTTCATTGAAACGGTAAGTGATAATCGAGAAATCGTTAAAGTGAATGTGGTGGAAAGTGACAATGAAAAGGCGATTGGGAAATCGATTTGGATTCCGAGTAAATGGACTGAAAAACTGCCGGATTTAGAAGTCAGTAACGAAAATCATCTTTTGGCCTTAATTGATTTAGCGTTACTTTCTAAAGATGAAACATGGTTTATGGAGTTATCCGGTAAATTGGAATCCATCAAAATCCATCCTAAAATAAATGCTAGGAATTCAGAGTTTCTTATCTCGGGAAATAGAATCGCTAAACTTGATTTAAATAGATGAAGAATAAAGACTATAAATATTTCGGATAATACAAGGAGGAAATGATCATGACAATAGAACATGTAACAGATGATAATTTTGCTAGTGAAATCAAGGAAGGTTTAGTATTGGTTGATTTTTGGGCACCGTGGTGCGGTCCGTGTAAAATGATTGCCCCAGTGCTTAATGAAATTGATGTGGAAATGGGTGATCGGGTTAAGATCGTAAAACTTAATGTGGATGAAAATTCAGATACGACAAGCGAATATGGAGTGATGGGAATTCCAGCTCTAATTCTATTCAAAGATGGAGAAAAGGTAGATCAAGCTATTGGCTTCCAGCCAAAAGAAGCCATTTCGGCATTAATCACAAAACATGCATGATCCTAATAATTATCATAATATGCGGATGTGTATTGTGAATTAAGGACTTATACCAGCCAATATGGTGGGTAACTAAATGGAGGATGACTAAATGAATTCTAAATATACACCATTATTTGAATCGTACAATTTAGGAAAGAAAATAGAAGTGAAAAATCGATTGGTGATGGCGCCTATGACAAATTTCTCTTCTAATCCTGACGGGACTGTAACCGACGCCGAAGTAAACTATTATGAACGTAGGTCAAGCGGGGTCGGCATGGTTATAACGGCATGTACTTACGTAACTGCTAATGGCAAAGGCTTTCATGGGGAATTTGGCGGAGATCAGGATGAATTGATACCTAGTCTAAGTCGTTTGGCATCAGCGATTAAAGCGAAAGGTGCAAAGGCAATTCTTCAGATTTTTCATGGCGGACGCGAGGTGCCACCGGAATTAGTAAATGGCGATGTTGTCAGTGCAAGCAATATCCCATCGGAAGGCGAAGGGAAAGCAGTTCCGCGTCCACTATCTGCAAAGGAAATAGAATCGATCATTCTCGATTTTGGTGAAACTACCCGACGTGCCATAAAAGCGGGATTTGATGGTGTCGAGATTCACGGTGCAAATGGTTACTTGCTACAGCAATTTTTTTCGCCTCATTCAAACCGTCGTGAAGACAAGTGGGGTGGTTCCCTTGATAAACGTCTGACTTTTCCATTAGCGGTAGTGGATGAAGTGATAAAGGCTGTTGCTGAACATGCCAAGGATCCGTTCATCGTAGGATATCGTTTTTCACCGGAGGAGCCGGAAACACCAGGAATCACCATGGATGATACTCTTGCATTAATTGATGGACTTGTAACAAAAGATCTTGATTATCTTCATGTTTCATTAATGGATTTCTGGTCGAAAGCAAGACGGGGAGCCGAGGTTGACAGACCTCGGATAGAAATTATAAAAGAACGTATAGGAGATCAAGTACCGATCATTGGTGTTGGTTCCATCTATACAGCGGATGATGCGATCAAAGCACTGCAATCGGGGGTTCCGTTAATCGCATTAGGCCGTGAAATTATTATCGATCCTGAATGGGTACAAAAAGTGGAACAAGGCAGGGAAGCAGAGATCGTGACAAAAATAAACAAGGATAATCAGCAGCAACTTGATATTCCAGACCCATTATGGCAAGCGATCATCCACTCTCCAGGATGGTTTCCAGGGATTGAATAAATAGACGCTCATATATTACTGAAATGAAAAATGCATAATGGATTTCCAAAACCATTTTGGAATGAATATACTTGGAAAAATAAACCCTGGCAACGGACACACATATAAAAGTGTTCCTTAGTCCGGGGTTTTTATGTTTATGGAGGATCATTTATAGAAGTTTTTCAAATTCAATCCTTTAAAAGCCAAGTTTTTTCGGAAAATCAAATAGGGGAAAGACTTACGGATTTTCATTGAACAGCCATTAGGTCTCAACGGCACATACATTCAGTAATTTTGGCGGGGAAAGGGGCTTTCTTTACGGAACACGCTAGGAAAAGGAAGGAGGACACCACCCTTCCTGAAACAAAGCTTTAATAGAGGGCAGATTGAATACAAATTGGGAACCAAAGTATAAGTATTTTAAAAAAATAATGTATACTGCCATCCAGAAAACACTACATGGAATCTAATAAAAAAATATACTAATCTAAATGATTAATTTTAATAACTTAATACAATGAAAAGTTTATCCTTCCATTTTTAGGTTTATAATCGATTGCGATAGCCTTTTCAGTTTAATGAAGGATCTGGTATAGCCATCAGGCCCATTTTCAAGAGGGGTTCCACTATGTCAGGAATGTTGTAAAATATTCGGTAGATCTTCATTTTTCCAATTCGGATAAATTTCAATAATATATAGAGGACAAAAAAACTGTAAGAGACGAAAATCACTTGTTGGAAGTCTGACCCTTATACATTCGTACGTACCAAAGATTAGGATCTGGAGAAAATATGTCCTGGATGTTCTAAAGAAAAAGAAAAAACACGGAGTGGTTTTATCCAACACCGTGTTTTTCATAATGTAAAGAGTATAAAACCGAAGCCTTCCTTAAAACAGGAAGGAGTCAAGTGAGTATGGGCCAGCTCCGGTTAACGCAACGCCAATCGCCACTGCAAGAACGGCAAGATTATATTCATAACCATTTTGAGTTGCCCAGTAGCCATTTGCTCCATGGACTTTAACGATTGCAACGAGCATTGTAAGTGCAATTAATATACCTGCAAAGGGTGTAAGGAGACCTAAAGCAAATAAGGCTCCGCCAATAAGCTCTGATAGACCTGCAAATAGGGCCATGGTAATTCCTGGCTTCATGCCAATCGAATCAAACCAGCCTCCAGTGCCTTTCAAGCCATGTCCGCCAAACCATCCAAATAATTTTTGAGCTCCATGTCCAACAAACGATAATCCGATTACCACACGTATAACTAATAAACCTATACCAATCATTTATGATTCCTCCTGGAATTTATTTTTAATTTAGATATCTTTAATTCGAGATTTATATTAAAAAAATAAAGGTATTATCTCGAATTAATTTATCTTTAATCAAAGATAATACTTTTTGAGCGATTTGTCAAACATAAATTTAAGTTTTAAGGCTCATTCAACAGGGAAGGTTCTGAAAAAATCGGGTGAGCTCACATTGGAACGAAACAATAAATCAGACACCGTAACGCATTCATAGCCGTTTTTATATAAATAATCCAATGTCGATTCTAACGCCTTTACCGTTTGGGGACGGTCGCTCCAATCGTGCAGGAGAATGATATCGCCAGCTCGTAACGACTTAATGATATGAGTGGAAATTTTATTTGGAGCAGGTCTTTTCCAGTCTTGGGGATCTTGATGCCAGGACCACAGTACAACCTTATATCCTTTTTTTACAGCTGTATTGATGATTATATCGTTATAAAGTCCACCTACAGGACGATATAGCGTAGGTTTGTATTTGGCAATATCCCAAATCACTTTATCTGTTTTATCTAATTCAGCAGATAATAACTCAGCGGTCATATTTTTATCATAATAATGATGATAGGTGTGATTAGCAATTTCATGACCTTCCTTTATTTCTCTTATTAAAATGCCAGGGTTTCTTTTCACTTTATTACCAGAGACAAAAAAGGTAGCTTTGGCGTTATATTTAGCCAATATATCGAGGATTTGAGGTGTATACGAAGGATGTGGTCCGTCGTCGAAAGTTATGGCTACGATTTTTTCTTTTGTATTGCCCTCCCAAACAACATAACCAGTTTTTTCATATACCTCTCGACTTGAAGTAAAGGCATGAATAATTGGAGTGTCAAATGATAAAAAAAGGATGAAAACTGCTAAAGTCATAATTAAATTCTTCAAGCGAATGCCCTCCTGAACAAGTATATAGGACATAGTATATGGAGTTCGTTAATATTTATTAAAGGTCGACCAAGAATAACAGACTGTTTAATTGTTGACTATAGGCGGAATTTGAAAAGGTTTAAAACTGCTTATTACTTAAAGATATTTAAATAATGAACATTTGCAATTTGATTGTGCCTTTTTTGGTGGTATTTAATTTAAGCTCTCCCTTTTCAACAGTGTAATTTACATTAGGCTGTAAAACGCCATTTAAAATAAATTTCATATAGGATACCTTGGGATCCAGTGTTACCTGATTATCTATGTCAGTAATTCCAACTCTTCATAAATTCGTTGGCAGTCATTTGCCGCGATTCTTTTTGCAATCCACGTGCGAACCTGTATTAATTAATGAAAATAGCTCATATGAGGTGTTTATGGTATGCAGCCAAATGGAGGTTATATCCACATACACACCAGGTGCCTTTGGGGTAGGGAGTCTTGTGATTACTGTACCGGACGCTTCTTCTTTTCTTAGCTGGATCTCCTATTGTTCTTGTTGTGACAAACTATGCACCGGCATCCGATGTTGATATTGAACATGATTCATATGCATAATTTTAAATGATAAAACAGGAAAACAGGCAGCACACATAGCGCTTGCCTGTTTTTTATATAGCAATGGTCATGCCTAAGTATTCAAATTGAGAATGAATGTAAAAAAGGGGAGATTGACAGCAAAATAATTCATATAATAATATATGTGGTTATCACTGGAGATGAACTGAGTTAAAAACCTGTACCTGTTTTATAAAAAAGTTCATTATATTTATTTAATAATTGATCAAGTTGCTGGCTATATTCAACGGCAACATGCGAGTTTAAACCATCTTTAGCGACAATCTTGATAAGTTCATTTCTCTTTAATTCAATTTGTTCGAGAAATTCATTCTTTTTAGCCATTATCTTTCCTTTCTGGCCCCAACATTTTTTCAAGGTACCCTTAATTTATGTGTTCGTTGTAAAATATGTATGAATATAACAATTATATCGGCTTGGATTAATGAATTCAAATAAGTTAACTTATCCCGAGCCCCATCCAGTTATAAGGATTTGGTTGTCATTAAATATTCACAGTTCCATAAATGTATTTTTTTATCTTATTTGTTACAATGTTTATAGGTTGCCATACATAGGAGTGAGCTTATTTGGATGATATTAATATTTTTTTAGCTTTCGGGGCGGGATTTCTGAGTTTTATTTCGCCATGCTGCTTACCGCTATATCCGGCCTTTTTATCTTATATCACTGGTATGAGTGTTGGTGAAATCAAATCCGAGAACGCCATGCTCCAAAGAAGAAGCATGCTGCATACTTTATTCTTCCTCCTGGGGTTCTCCCTGGTTTTTATTGCAATAGGGTTTAGCACATCATACCTAGGTTCCTTTTTCTCGAATTATAAAGAATTAATTCGTCAGATTGGGGCCATCCTGATTATCATTTTTGGTTTATTCATTGTAGGAATCTTTCAACCGAAATCTTTTATGAAAGACAGTCGTTTTGAATTTAAGAACCGACCTAGCGGGTATATAGGTTCCATTCTTATCGGACTTGCCTTTGCGGCTGGATGGACCCCTTGTGCAGGTCCGCTATTAGGTGCTGTCATTTCACTGGGTGCAACTAATCCTAGTGCGGCCATGAGCTATATGACTGCCTATATTTTAGGATTTGCCATCCCGTTTTTCATATTATCCTTCTTTGTCGGAAAATTGACATGGATCAAAAAGTACAGCCAATACATCATGAAGATTGGCGGATATTTAATGATTGTAATGGGTGTGGTTTTGTTTTTTGATTGGATGACCAAAATAATCGCAGTCCTGTCTAGACTATTCGGTGGCTTTACCGGATTTTAGTCCATAATAAGTTATTTTTTCAATAAAATTCAAAAATGGATTGTCTTTAATTAGGTTTTATGACGTGATTTTTTAATTTTTTTTCTGTCTAAACAATCAGGAAGAACGGCTATGGCCCGAATATTATTCGTTGAAGATGCAAAGTTTATGAGAATGATACTTTCAAACATTTTACCTAAAGCAGGACATGCAGTGGTCAGTGAGGCGGGAATGGACGAGAAGCCATTGAATTATATCCAATCCTGACCTTATAATGATGAATATTCCCATGCCAATCTTGAGCGGGGCTTGGGTGCCGTTAAAGAAATTAAGAAGGAATTTCAGGCTAATGTGCTCTGCCATAGTATTGGATGACATTAAAACGGTACTTGATTAATAACACTCTCCTTGTTTATCTCAAATAGGTAATATATACTTTGTTTATAAATTGAAGTCATATATAATTTTAAATGGCACTTACCTATTTTTAGTTTAAAGGGATGGTTAAGAGATGATATATATATCAACAGGTATAGCGATTGTGATGGCTATAGGTGTTTTCATGTTACGGATGAAGGAAACGAAAAAACCAGTTAATGAAAAGAAAATCATTTTACCGCCGCTTTTTATGAGTACGGGTGCGTTGATGTTTATTTTCCCGATGTTCCGGGTGACTCGATACGAATTGTTGGAGGCTCTTGTTGCAGGGATGTTATTTTCCATCTTATTGATAAAAACATCTAAATTTGAAGTTAGAGATGAAAAAATTTATATTCTGCGATCTAAAGCTTTCATATTCATATTGATTGGTCTCATGGTGGTTCGACTGGTGGCAAAACTGATGTTGGGAAGCACGATTGAAATCGGTGTATTGAGTGGAATGTTTTTCTTACTTGCTTTTGCGATGATCGTTCCGTGGAGAATTGCCATGCTTTACCAATACAAGAAGGTTAAAGCAGCCAGTTTCGGCAGAAGTAGCATGGTGTAATACATGTACTGTAGGATTCAATCAAAGGAACATTCAAAAAACCTGAGTCGATAATGACTCAGGTTTTTCATTTGCCTGGAAACTTTTTATGAAGGTAAAAAAAATCACCTGAAAACCTAGTAATTTTATCCGAATTATATTATATTAGTATTATAATATTTTACTTAAGGAGGAAACGGTTCATGTTACAAATGATTATCTTCGGGATTATTTGTGGTTTACTGCTGGGATTTGTGCTTCAAAGAGGCCGTTTCTGTGTTGTTGGTGCATATCGTGATTTGATTTTAGCTAAAGATGGACGGATGTTCTTAGCTACATTTATTGTAATAGCAATACAAAGTATTGGTGTTTATGCATTGAATGATACAGGGGTCATTCAGTTTGGAAATGATGGTTTTCCATGGTTGGGAACAATCGTGGGTGGCTTTATTTTTGGCATTGGTATGGTTCTGGCAGGAGGTTGCGCCACTGGAACATGGTATCGTGCCGGAGAGGGTATGATCGGAAGTTGGGTTGCTCTTTTTGGATACATGCTAGGGGCAGCAATGACGAAATATGGTGTATGGAAAGTGGCTGGAGATAATCTGTTATCTTATCGTACAAGTGATACGTATATTCATGAAACATTAAATGTTTCGCCATGGGTGCTTGTTATTATTGTGACACTTTTGGTTGGCCTATTGGTGATTCGTGAAATGAGAAAGCCGAAACTTCCAATCTTTAAAATGAAACCGAAAAAAACGGGATTGGCCCACATCTTATTCGAGAAACGGTGGCATCCCTTTGTTACGGCATTATTGGTCGGTCTTATTGCAATCATGGCATGGCCGCTAAGTGCAATGACAGGCAGGATGTTCGGACTAGGAATTACAGCGCCTTCCGCGAACATTCTAACATTCCTTATAACAGGAGACGATGCGTTAATCGATTGGGGTACGTTTTTAGTATTGGGTATTTTCCTTGGTGCTTTCATTGCTGCCAAAGGAAGCGGGGAATTCCGTTGGCGTTTGCCTGATATGAAAACGTTACGTAACAATGCAATTGGCGGTGTGATCATGGGGTTCGGTGCAAGTGTTGCCGGGGGATGCACAATCGGTAATGGTCTGGTGAACTCGGCGCTATTTGCTTGGCAGGGGTGGATCGCGATTGTCTTTTTCCTGCTGGGTACATGGGTAGCAACTTATTTCACGATTATCCGAAAGCAAAAGCAGACAGCTGCTGCATCCAAAGCGGCATAAGGTACGAATCAAAAAAATTTAAGTTGAGGAGTGGAATATAAATGGCAAAAGTATTGGAAACGAATGGAATGGTATGTCCATTCCCTTTAGTGGAAGCAAAAGAAGCGATAGTGGACATGGCAATAGGAGAGGAATTAATCATTAATTTCGATTGCACACAAGCAACGGAGAGCATTCCGCGTTGGGCTGCTGCCGAAGGTCATGAAATCACGGAGTTTGAGCAAATCGATGACGCTAAATGGCGTATAATCGTGAAAAAGGGGAAATAAACTGGTTTGAAGAAAACGTGTTCGGGTTTCCTGTGCACGTTTTTTTATTTTTTCGAGGTTAAATAATTGGAAGCAGAAAGGTTCAAGTGATAACATGTCTTTAACCAATTTATTAAGGAGATGTTGATAATGGTAGACAAGGTCATTTTAAACGATGTTCCACTGCATGTCACTGACTTTCTTTCTGAAACTGTAAAGGATTCTGAAGGAAAGGAAATCAGAAAAGTCAGTTTCAATTTCAAGGTTACACATAGTGAATATCATGATATTACAACACTGCTTTATCAAATGGTATTTGATTTAAAGATTCCACAGTCAAACGAGGAGTTTCGAGCAGAAATCTTTAACTATGCAACTACGGTCACGAATCTATATGAAGAAAATGCGGTGGGGGAATTTTCACTTGTCTTGCTGGAAGTGAACGGTCAGGAATGATTGCATTGCCAGTCTTGTAAAGATATGGGTTACTGTCTATAATAATAGTGACGATCATTCTATACATATGAGGTGGTACTTTGCTTAGTGGATGGTTTTTATGGTTTATTCTATTTTGGGTAGCCCTATTAATTATATTGATGAGCATAGGTGGCTTTTTCATGTTTCGGAAGTTCCTGAAAAGATTTCCCAAAGAAGATGGAAAATCCGATATGGATTGGGAAGAATATTATTTGGAACAAACAAAGCACTTATGGTCAAAGCAGCAAAAGGAATTGCTGGAAGATTTAGTGAGTCCTGTGCCAGAACTTTTTCGTGATGTTGCACGTCATAAAATCGCGGGGAAAATCGGAGAGTTGGCGTTAGAGGAAAAAGCGGGCGATATTACGGAAGATTTGGTGATACGCGGCTATATCATTGCCACACCAAAACGTGACCATAAATTTTTACAAAAAAAATTGGCTGAAAGAAAGGTGAATATGGTTCCATATGAACACTTATTCAGCTAATGATGAAAAAAGCAGACTCTTTTGGAGTTTGCTTTTTTTATTCTGAATCTTTCAAAAGAAAGGTGCAGTGTGGTAAAAATTAGAACGTCTGTACCCAAACCATGCTATTCGTAAAATTTTTGATATAATAATAGTAAGTAAAAATTAGGACGGAGTGAAACTATGAAATTTATCCATACGGCAGATTGGCATTTAGGAAAAATCGTTCACGGTGTACATATGACTGATGATCAAAGGCATGCACTCTTGCAATTCATAGAAATTGTCGAAGAGGAAAAACCGGATGCCGTTGTGATTGCCGGTGATCTATATGATCGTTCCGTTCCGCCGACTGAAGCGGTGGAGCTTCTTGATGAAATCCTTTATACGATTAATGTGAAAATGAATACACCGATCGTTGCGATATCGGGAAACCATGATTCTGCGGAAAGGCTCTCATTCGGTTCATCATGGTATCGTCATAGCCAGTTATACATTCATGGGAAATTGACAAAAAAATGTGAGCCGGTTCGCATCAAGGGCGTGAACTTTTATTGTGTTCCATATGCAGAACCTGGGACGGTTCGCCATCTTTTTGAAGATGATAGCATCCATTCCCATCAAGAAGCGATGAAGCGGATAACCGGAACGATTGCCGAGAATTTCAATAAAGATGAGCCGAATGTCTTCGTAGGACATGCTTTTGTATTAGGCGGAAAAACGAGCGATTCGGAAAGGGTCTTGTCTGTAGGTGGCTCCGGCTGTGTTTCATCCGACTTATTCGATGCATTCGATTATACGGCACTTGGGCATCTACATAGCCCAGACGCAATCCGTCATCCTAAGGTGTTTTACTCTGGATCACTATTAAAATATTCTTTTTCCGAGGCCAAGCAAAATAAGTCGCTTTCCATCGTCGATATGCAAGAAGATGGAAGCTTTGATATACGCTATCGATCTTTGGCACCCAAGTTCGATATGAGGGAAATATCCGGAGTTATGGAAGAGTTACTCGATCCCGTTTTCTATCAATCGCAAAAAAGGGATGACTATTTGAAAATAACACTAAATGATGAGGGGGCACTCATCGATCCTATTAACCGCTTGCGCCAGATTTATCCGAACGTACTACATTTAGAGCGTAAATGGGATTTGACCGATCTTAGAAGAAAAAAATCTTTCTCCTCTGTAAAAGATGAACGGAAATCAGAATTGGACCTGTTTGAAACGTTTTACCAAGAAATGACCGATCGGGATTTTGATTCTCAAAAGCAGGATTTGATGGTTTCGGTAATTGAGGCAGTTAAGAAAGAGGAGGCTTTGAAATGAGACCCGATATTTTAACGATGCAGGCATTTGGGCCATATGCAGGAAGGGAAACTATTGACTTTAATTCCCTTGGAGAACGAACGATGTTTGTCATTTCTGGAAAGACAGGCGCAGGGAAAACAACGATATTTGATGGTATTAGTTTTGCGATATATGGAAAAGCCAGTGGTGAAGATCGAAGCGGGCAAGATTTACGAAGTCAGTTTGCCGAAGATGATATATTGACGGAAGTCTCGTTACAATTTACCCTGCGTGGAAAAACGTATTTGGTTACCCGGTCCCCGCAGCAGGAACGCAAGAAAAAATCAGGTGAAGGAACAACAACGGTTGGAGCAAAGGCTGAATTATATGAGATATTGGCAGAAGGAAAAAAATTGCTGGGAGCAAATGTACGGGAAGTTGAAGAAAAAATCAAAGTACTCATTGGACTTGACGCTAATCAATTCCGGCAAATCCTGATGATTCCTCAGAATGAATTTCGAAAACTGTTAACATCCGACAGCAAGGATAAAGAACAGATTCTCCAGAAATTATTTCATACTGAACTTTATAAACGAATAGAAGAAAAATTAAAAGAAGAGGCTTCCATCCTAAAAAAGGAAAGTGAAAAAAGTGCACAGCGGCGAATTGAATTAATGAAAGGCATCCAGCCTGGCTATAATGTGGAATTACAGGCACAAATACAAGGGGAAGAGCCTAATGAACAACAGGTCTTACCGCTGTTACAGGAAGTCATTTTGCAAGCGGCAGAAAAAAGTGAGAATATAAATAAACAAATTCAGGAAAAGCAGAAAGCTCGTGATCAAGTTAATCAAGAACTTTCAAAAGCTGTCGATTTATTAAACCGATTTTCGGAAAAAGAAAAACTGCGAAATGAAAAAGAAGCCCTTGAAGCAAAGCTGCCAGAAATGGAATCTGTGAAAGTCCAAATAAAAATGGCACACAAAGCGGCTTCGCTTGAAAAGCAGGAACAATACTATTTGCGAATTGGCAAACAAGTACAAGAGGCGAATGCCGAACTTCAAAAATTAAATGAGCAGTCCGAGAAGTTACGGATTGAGCGCATTGATAAGCAGAATTCCTATGATAAGGAAAAGTTGAGGGATGATCAAAGAGAGCAGGCAGTACGGACTGTTCATCAGCTTGAGCAGGTAAAAGAGGCTGTCATGACTTTTGCAAGCTTAAAAGCACAGGTTACTTTAGATGAAAAAGAGTGGCAAATTAGTAAACGACTACGTGAAAAAACTGTTTCGGAGCATCTGGCCGTTGAAGCGGAAGCAGAGAAAGTCGCTCAAGAAAAAACAGAAGCGGAAAAAGCGGCTGTTATTTATCGTGACCAGGAAATTGAAGCAGAAAGAAATAATCAATCGTTATCGAAGATTAAAAAGCTTCAAGCAGTTCTTAATGAAATCCAGAATACGAAACGAGTTCTGGATGATAAGGATAATCGGTTCCAAGAGTTACAAAGAATACAAATTCAGGAGAAGGAAAAACTGGAAACCCTGAACCGAAACTGGAGATCTGGTCAAGCGGGTATGCTGGCTTCCGTGCTGCACTCTGGAGAAAATTGTCCTGTGTGCGGTTCGCTAAGTCATCCAAAACCAGCGAAATTGCATGAGCATATGCCGACGGATTTGGAACTGAAAGAGCAAGAAAACAAACTGAAAACTGCAGAGCAACAAAAAAGCAAAGCGGAAAGTGAATATTATCAAGCGAAATACAAATATGATGCACTGGTGGAGTCTTCACAAGAGAAGCTTAGTGACTTACAAAATGATATGCCAGAGTTTAGGTGTGAAAATATTGATGCTCATTTGCTGCAGTTTGGACAAAAAGGAAAAGTGCTGCAAGAGCAGCTAAAAGAATTGATGCGGAAAAAGTCTCTATTCAATGATCTGGAAAAAAGGTTGCAGGATTTAAAAGAGAAAGCATCCCAGCTTAAGGATAATATGATCTCTTTAGAGAGAAAAGAGGACCAAGGGAAAACGAGGTATATTGAAAACTCCACAAAACTAACAGGATTAACCGATTCCCTGCCAGACGGAATACGGACTGAGGAAGGATATAATGAAGCATATCAAATGGCTGTAAATACACAGAAACGCTTACAATCGGCCTTGGAAGATGCACAAAAAAACCTCCAACTGGTGAAGGAAAGAGAATCGGCCATCATTGCAAAAAAAGAATCCCTAAGTGGAAATATAGAGGCCTTAAATACAGAATTGAAAGAGGAGCGGGAAAAGTTAATTACGGATATGACCAATCAAGGCTTTTCCAATTATAAAGAATATACGGCAGCAAAAAAATCGGAAGCGGCTCTTGGAAATTTGGAGGAGCAAGTACAGCAGTATAATCAAAATTGGCAAAGTGTTTTAAGTCTGTTTCATGATTTGGAAATGAAATTAAAAGATGTGGCCAAACCAGATCTTGAAGGATTGAAAAAGACTTTCGAATTCATAGATGGAGAATTGGAGTCGTTGCGCCAAAAACAGAATGAAATGCAGGCTGAAATTCGGACTAACGAAGAAATCAAAAAGAAATTGTCGCAAATCAGGGAAGATCAGAAAAGTTTAGATGAAAGGTACAGTATCGTCGGTCATCTGTCCGAGATTTCCAAAGGTCAAAACTCCTTCAAAATAACTTTTGAACGATATGTACTGGCAGCCTTTTTAGATGATATCTTAAAAGAAGCCAATTCAAGGCTGCTGAAAATGACAAGCGGCAGATATCAGCTGTTGCGAAAGCTTGATCCTACACGCAGGAACATCCAAAGCGGTCTGGAGTTATCTGTGTATGACCAATATACAGGACATGAGAGACATGTCAAAACCCTTTCGGGAGGCGAGAGCTTCAAGGCATCCCTTGCACTTGCTTTGGGTCTTGCGGATGTTGTCCAGCAGAATGCAGGCGGTATTTCACTTGAAACGATGTTTATCGATGAAGGTTTCGGTACGCTCGACCCTGAATCTCTTGATCATGCGATTGAAGCATTAATGGATATACAAAGCACCGGTAGACTGGTAGGGATAATTTCCCATGTGCCAGAATTGAAAGAAAGAATCGATGCACAGCTGCAAGTCATATCCACGCAAAATGGAAGTCGAACGTCCTTTTACTTTGCTGGATAATCAAAAAAAAAGAATGGCTAAGGGAGAAGTGGTTCCCTAGGCCATTCTTTTAATTTTTTATGAATGAACTACTCAATGTTAATATCTTCAGCCGTTTTTCCGGGGGAAAACTTATGGATGCGAATCACCAAGATCGGATTCGAGAATTCAGCGGTAATTCTTCGAGAGCAAATCGAAAAGGGGAAAGGGATCTTTCTCTGTGTGGGCAGTGTATCTTCTTTTTTTTCAAGAATTGGCTTATCAGTATCGTCAACGATGATCGATAGCTCATTATCACATAGGCAAACTTTTATATCTTTCACATCATGATTTTCCAAAACCGCCTCCACCATATACTCATCGTCACTTTCGTATATATCAATTGAAAAAAGTTGATGATCCAACGCACAAGTTTCCGGATCCAGAAAAAAACTTTTTACCCATTCGTCAAACTTTTCAACCTCATTCATTTGCGATCCATGTTGATTGTCTTGCATGTTGATACCCCCGGTTTTCCTTTGAGGTATTATATGTTGGACCATGAAGAATGGTGATTGAAAAAGTGGTTCAAAAATGTAATAGCAACCAAGGATTTTAGAAAAGTAATCCAAGCAAAGAAACGATGTGTGTGGGTATTAAAGGGAATTAAAAATTAGCAGGAAGTTAATGAAAGTGATGACCAATTCTATATGAGTTGGTCATTTCTTTAGGCTGTTTTCGTATACTTTGTTGTTATTCACCAAGTAGTGCGGGTGGTTGATTTCCCCTCCAGATGCTCGCTTTCCGCGGGGCTAGCGGTGAGCCTCCTCGTCGTGAACGCCTGTTGGGTCTCACCTGTCCCGCTGCTCCCGGCACTTCCGCTCCAATCAACCTTAAATAGTTTCGTTTTAAAAACGACAATCCTTACGAAAAGAGCTTTTCTTTATGATCGATCATGTCCTCTATTAAACTCATACCCTTTCTACTGCTGTCAAAATGATCAATCTTAATCATTGTTCAAACAGATATAAATAACATATCAAATGTAAATTTTAAATAATTTACCAAAAATAATTGCAATTCTGAAAATTTAGTAGTATATTATGTTATATAAACGGAGGGTAATAAAACATAATACAAAATTCAGAGGAGTGTTGAAGAATGAGTACAGCAGTCGAAACAAAGCAGACGCTTACAATTCAAAAAAACAAAGAAACTGGGGTAGCGGAGGTACATCTTCATATTAATAAGACTAATGCCTATACACTTGATTTTTACAAAGAATTAAATGCTGCGATTGATGATATTCGTTTTGATCCAGATATGAAAGTGGCTGTATTAATGAGTGATATGCCTAAGTTTTTCTCGGTCGGAGCGGACATTAACTTCCTTAAAGCTGCTGATCCAGTTTTTAAAACACAATTCTGCTTATTCTGTAATGAAACTCTTGATAAAATTGCTCGTTCACCGCAAATCTGGATTGCATGCCTCGAAGGTCACACGGTAGGCGGGGGACTGGAAATGGCTATGGGTTGTGATCTTCGCTTTATGGGTGATCATGCAGGGAAAATCGGTTTACCGGAAGTTAACCTTGGGGTCCTTGCAGGTACTGGGGGGACACAACGTATGGCTAGATTAGTTGGTCACTCCAAGGCAATCGACCTGAATATCACAGGGGAGTCCATCTCACCTCAGGAAGCTAAGGAAATACGATTAGTAGATCGGGTTTTCCCACAAGATGAAATACGTGAAAAAACATTGGAATATGCCAAAAAAGTCGCAAATAAGGCTAGTTACGCAGTAACTAATATAAAACTATCGATAATGAACGGTAAAGAAATGCCTTTAAACGCAGCGATTCGTTATGAAGGGGAAATACAGAATCTTTTATTCCGCTCTGAAGATGCTAAAGAAGGTTTAGCTTCCTTCCTTGAAAAGCGTGAACCCCAGTGGAAAGGTAAATGAGTGATTTGTCCTTTTAAAAATAAAAAAAGCAATATCGGTTCCTGCCGATATTGCTTTTTTACTACGAATGCTATTGGGAGGATGGTGTATCTATAATGGAAGAAACTCATTTGAAAAGGCGCGTGAACGAAACGAAATTTCAAATTCAATGGGGTGATACAGACCGAGCAGGAATTGTCTATTATCCGAATTATTATAAATGGTTTGATTTAGCGGGTCATAATTTTTTTCGTTCCATAGATATGAGCCCTAAATATTTAGAAGAAGAGAAGAGGATCATCATTCCATTACTCGAAGCTAAGTGTACTTTTGAAAAACCGCTGTATTATGACGATGAAGTGACAGTATACACTCATGTGAATGAGGTGAAAACAAAGACCATTCGTTTTCATCATGAGGTTTATTGTGGTGATAATAGGACTGGGCATGGTTATGAAATTCGCGCTTGGACTTCCATCGGGGATGATGGGTTCAAGGCTGTACCAATTCCAGAAAGTATAAAAAGAATATTAAAAGTCCTTTAGTGGGATATGAAGGGATGTATAACTCCAACAAGTTTGAAAATTGAGCCAATTTAGATTACATTAAGAAGAAAAGGCTTTATGAGAACAGGAGAATCAACATGAAACCAAGGTCATTATTGTATACTCTTTTTGGTGATTTCGTCCAATTCTACGGCGGGGAAGTATGGGTTGGGACACTTATTAAAATGATGGGGCATTTTGGTGTTTCTGAATCCTCTGTGCGTGGGGCTATTCTCCGTCTTGTCCAACAGGATTTAATTACTGGGCGAAAAATAGGCAATAAAAGCTATTATTCATTAACTCAAAAAGGGAAACGCAATATGGATGATGGTGTCAAACGTGTTTATACGATCCGGAATAATCATTGGGATGGTTTGTGGAGAGTTGTTACTTACTCCATCCCTGAGGAAAAGCGAGTGCTGAGGAATCAAGTGCGTAAGGAATTGAGCTGGACAGGTTTCGGGCTATTGTCCAATAGTATTTGGGTCAGTCCCAATCCTTTGGAAAAACAAGTTCTGACCTTGATGGATACATATGATTTAAAGGACTACCTGATTATTTTCAGTTCTAGTCAAGTCATCACCCACTCAAATGAAGAGATTTTACGTGCTTGTTGGAATTTAAATGAAATAAACAAGAACTATTTAACTTTCATACAGCAATATGAAACGAAGCTTCAGGACATGCAGCAGGCTGTATGGGAAGATAGCATTTCAAATGAAGAATGTTTTTATGAACGAACCCGTCTTGTTCATGAATATAGGAAGTTCCTTTTCATGGACCCTGGTTTCCCGCTAGATTTATTACCAGAAGACTGGCATGGAATCAAGGCTAGGGAGCTATTTTGGAATATTCATCAGCTCACCTCGGTCAAAGCAGTGAAATATTTTGAATCAATCATGGAATATCCTCCCGATAAAGCAGGATTTGTAAATCGTGAGAAAGCCATTAACCCTTTTTCAGAAATCTATCATGATTAAGAAGGGGGTTATGCAGTAAAAAATCCATGTTACAGAAAAAGGTTTGGAAGGGCTGGATGGCCTTGATTATGGGAAATATATAATAAGGGGAATGCTGCTGATTTACAACAGGCATTGCTATTGGATCAAAAGCGTATGAGTGTACAGTCGTAACAGGAGATAGAAAGGAAGCGTTGCTTGCCTTTCAACACAATTGGAAACCAGTTTTAGGGAGTGATGATCATTACTGAGCCATCTGGGAACTATCAACAAATAACGGATTATTTGATTCGCATAGGCATACCTGTTCCATTCCCCATGAAGCATGTTTATTGTTATTTATTTCGAATGAAAGAAGAAATCGTACTGGTGGATGTTGGGTTTCCAACAGAAATCGCCAAGAAGTATTGGGAAGAAGTCCTTGAAGAGTTGTGCATTAAACCAACAGATATATCAAAGATTATCCTGACCCATTTTCACCCTGATCATACTGGTTTAATCAGCTGGATGCAGCAAAAAACCGGTGCTCGCGTTTATATGAGTGATGCGGAAGCCCAGATGATTAAAACTGTCTTTGGAGGGAATACAAAACAGGCTGAAGCAATATACGAATTATTTGGTAAACATTCCGTACCTGAGCCTTTGTTGACTAAAGTGAGAGAAAACGTATTGTTTTTCTCGAATAAAGTGAGTCCACTTCCTGAGATTGAAAGTTTTCAAGAAACCTATATAGATAGTCCTGGAGGAAGATGGAGCGCCAAAACATATGGCGGTCATGCGGAGGGACATCTATGTTTTTATCAAGAGACCCAAAAAATCATGTTAATAGGCGATGTAGTATTGAATAAGATCACTCCGAATATTAGTCTTTGGCCAAATTCCGATCAAAACCCTCTAAAAAGTTACTTTTCTACTTTGCATCAACTTGTTGATCAGGATGTGAGCATTGCATATCCTGCACATGGAACACCAATAGTGAACCTTGCCCAGCGGGCTAAGGAAATCATTGAACATCATCATGAACGTATAGCGACCATTTTAACCATTCTGGAATCAAAAAAAGACGCGTATAAGATTACGGAAAAGCTTTTTCAACATAAGAAGCTCACTGATCATCAATGGCGATTCGCCATTGCGGAAACGTTAGCACATCTGGAATATTTAGTTGCAGAAAACAGAATACAAAAAATTTCAAATGGCGGAATGTTTCGCTACGAATTATAACAAATAAAGCGAGTTGCACTTTTGTGCATCTCGTTTTATTTGTTTTCTGAAAAATCTGATAAAGTGTTGACTAACCAGATAAAGTAAATTATTATATTACTTATATAAGACGATGGTTTAAAAAACATAATATGATAGGAGAGAGACAGATGACAGGGTTTACAAATGATTTGATGGGCAAGATCCAAGCTGGGTTTGTGGTCGAGAGACTGGAAGATATGGATGAAAACTATAAAAAGGCATTGAAACAAACTTTGATGATAGTTGCGGATACAGAACTATTAAGTGTTCCGCCACTTCTGACTGTTTATAAAGATGCCCCCAATTTAAACTACAAAATCACGGCACTAGCTGTGATGCAGGATGAAATCGGCCATGCGCATATTGCGTACAGATTATTAAAGGATTTGGGAGAAAACGTACAATTCATGTTATATGAGCGATCGCCAAATAGATGGAAGAATCCATATGCTTTTGATTTTAAATTAGATAACTGGGTTGAACTGGGAGTATTCAACGGATTATTTGATCGAGCCGGCTACACCTTATTGGGAGATGCGCACCAACATACTTCATACGGACCTTGGAAACGGGCATTGGTCAAGGTTGATAAGGAGGAACTATTCCATTTAAGAAACGGGGAAATCATAATGAAGGCAGCCATGAAAGATCCTGAAACGGCTAAGCAGGTTCAAGACGCGATTGATTGGATGTTCATCATGTCCCTTGAATTCTTCGGGGTAGCAGATAACTTGAAAAGCAGGTCAGCCCAGCTGGATTATAAATTGAAAGGAAAGACTAATGATGAATTGAGGCAGAAATGGATGTCCACGGCCGTTCCTTTCTGTGAATCCCTCGGACTTAAACTACCTGCTCATTATAATGAAGGGACTGGAAGGTATGAATTGAAAGTTCCTTTTCCATGTAAATTCGATGTGGAAAACAAGCGGTGGAAATATGATGAACCCGATACGTGGGATAATGTCATCAACCGTTTTAAGCAGCGTGGTCCACAAAATCAGGAGTTCGTTAACCGGATTCAAAAAGGATATCAGCTACTTGAGGCATATCGAAAAGAGGCGATTTAGATGGGTGGAACGTTATATAAGGATCCGGTATTAATCCATGCGTTACAAGAAGTTTCTGATCCTGAATTTCCTATAAGCATCGTGGATATGGGCTTGATTTATGGGGTAGAAAAGCAAGGGAATACAGCGTATGTAACGATGACATATACTTCAACGGGATGCGGGTGCATGCAGTGGATCGAAAGTGATATTAAAAAAAGGCTTCTTCAAGAAGAAAGTGTTCATGCAGTGGAAATAGAGGTGGTTTGGAGTCCAGCTTGGACGGTCGACCAAATGAGTGAAGCAGGCAGGCAGATATTAAAGTCCTGGGGGGTCAGTTCAAAATGAGTGATAATAAGGTACAAAACTTTGAATATGATGTGTTTTCAAGAATCAATCGTGGTGATGACTTAATGCATATTGGAACAGTTGAAGCAGATAATGATGAGTTGGCACGTGTTTATGCCCGTTATGTTTACGATGAAGAAAAATGGGTGGAAATGTTTATAGTCAAACGGGAAAACATGATTTGCATAAGAGAAGCAGAACCATTTTTTAAGAAAAGGGTGATTTAATATGGTGAATTCAACAAATGGCAACACTGAATTGATTACCTTGATAGAGACGATTGCTGATAATAAATTCATTTTAGGAGATCGTCTTGTTGAGGTCGGTGTCAGTGGTCCAGACTTAGAAGGGACCCTTGCCGCTATTGCAATGGCCCAATCGGAGCTAGGTCATGCCCGCCTTCTCTATAATTGGGGAACGAATTTGCAGAGCGGAAAAGGCAGCAAAAAGGAAGTGAAGGAACAAACGGGTAAAGCGTTTGACAGCATCGTTCAAATCGGGGAGTGGATACCACTGATTGCAGGCCTCTATTCTATGAATACGGCATTCAATACATTGATAACCGCTTTGACCAGTCACCAAAAAGAAAGTGAAATCGAACTGCAATTCAATAAATTGGCAAGAGAACAGGTAGAGCATATTCTGTACTCGAAAAACTGGGCACTCAAGTTACTGAATGATGGAGGCTCAATTCCTGCCCGTTTCGGGAGAGCATTTAAACTTTGTGAACAAGAAGTAATTACTTGGTTGAAACAAGTGGAAAACAATAGTGTGCTAATTGAAAACGAGATCCTTCCTGTAAATAGTAATTTAGTAAACTCCTATAAGGAAGCTTTAATTCCGCGTTTAAGGGACGAGGAGATAATAAATGCCCGTTGAAAAGGAAAATCCGGCATGTCCATTTTGTGATGGCAAAAATGTTGAATTATATTCATCCTTCGGTACTGCACAGCTCGTTAGGCAATACTATTGCCTAAACTGTAAAACGGTTTTTGAAAGTATACGATGGAAAGGTTCTATCTCCACTGATCGACCTCATGAGCCAACTGATCTGAATGGGTAGTCACTACTTGTTAAAAGCCTTACCAGTGCAATATGCATCTGTGAATGTTTAAAATATTGGGGGAGATATCAGAAGATAAGTTTCATAGCCTGATGAAATTGCTTTACCCTTGATTGGAGGTTTGACTGATTTGAAAGCGGTTACTGAATGAAAAAGAGCATTGTCGGGAAGGGGATTTGCTCAAATTAGTTCGTATAGCGTTTCCGAGTGAATGGCCTTTTTCCACAAAGGGGATTTTGAAAATGGAAGGATAGGGAGTTTATCCGGCTTGTATGGCAGCCGTCCTTCTTTATGGAATAAAGGAGACGGTGGAGTGACGTGTCTAAAACCAGTAGCTTTTTGAGGAGGGGAAATGTGTGATAAAAACCGAATGTAAAATTAGAGGATTGGGTGCGATGTACAATGCTTCCTATAATTTCTTCCAAAAAAACATTGAGGCAGGCAGAGGGGATAAAACCGCTATTTATTATGAAAATCAATCTTATACCTATCAAGAAATCAATACCCTAGGTAATCAATTTGGTGCGGCATTAAAGGAACTGGGCATGGAGATGGAGCAGCGCGTCCTGCTTTTATTACATGATTCTCCGGAATTCATCATCAGTTTCTTCGGTGCAATAAAGGTTGGGGCAATCCCGATTCCAACCAATACGCTTTTGCCCATAAAGGATTATGAGTATCTTTTGAATAATAGCCGTTCCAAAGTGTTGGTTACTACTTGTGAACAATGGGAGAAATTAAAGCTTGTTAAAAATAGATTGCTTTTCTTGAGGCATGTCATCTTGGTTGATGGGATTGATCTGAACCTGAAGGAAGAAAACGAACATTCTTTCCAGACTCTTACTCACAGACAAAATAAAGAACTGCCGCCATGTTTTAGCAACATTAATGACCAAGCGTTCTGGCTCTATACATCAGGAAGCACAGGTGAGCCAAAAGGGGTTATACACCTTCAAACCGATATGGAAGAAGCTTTTAAAAATTACGCCAGGAACATTTTGCAAATCACCGAAAATGACATTACTTTTTCGGCTTCGAAGCTTTTTTTTGCTTATGGTTTGGGAAACGCGATGTATTTTCCTTTTGGAGCCGGGGCCGCCACTGTTTTAATGCCGGACCGACCGACTGCAGAAAAGGTGTTCGAGACGATAGAGAAGTATCGTCCAACGATTTTTTTTGGTGTCCCGACTCTGTATGGATCGATGCTCAATTACCTTGAGAAGACGAAGGAAACGTACGATCTTTCTTCAGTTAGACTTTGCTTATCAGCAGGAGAGGCACTGCCGGCTTCTTATATCGAACAATGGAAGAGAGTTTTCGGATTGGATATTATAGACGGAATTGGTTCGACCGAATCACTTCATATATACCTTTCCAATCAAGTAGATGATATCCGGCAAGGAAGCACAGGAAAAATCGTTCCCGGTTATGAAGCTAAAATAGTGGATGAACAAGGTCATGAAGCTCAGGTGAATGAAGTGGGAGACCTTTTAATTAAGGGAGAAAGCATTGCAGCCTCTTATTGGAATCTTAATGAAGAAAACAAAAAGAAGTTTATTGGTAATTGGCTGGTGACAGGGGATAAATACTTCAAGGATGAAGATGGCTTTTATTGGTACGCGGGCCGCAATGATGACATGATGAAGGTAAATGGAATTTGGGTATCGCCAATAGAAATAGAAAACGCACTCTTATCACATCCCGATATACTGGAAACGGCTGTTGTTGCAGTAAAGGATGAAAATGGTTTAGTAAAGCCAAAAGCCTTTATCGTATTAAAAGCAAATGCGGAATCAGGTGAAGGAGTAAAAGCGGAATTAAAGGGATTTGTCAAAAAAGTGTTAGCACCATATAAATATCCCCGTGACATTGAATTCGTGAACGAGTTACCAAAGACTTCGACAGGAAAGATACAAAGATTTAAATTAAGAGAGTCAGAGGTCAAATCACAATCGTAAACAAGAAGGAGGATTCAATCTCCTTGAATGCGGACTCAAAATGAATGTCTACAGTAAAGGGGATTCATCCAGCATCAAGGTTCAATTGTCATTTGAATGATGGGAGGCGAGAAAAGTGAATCCAAGAGCATACCGGCATGAATTGATCGAAGTGGCACAAGGAAAACGACCCGCTGATATTTTCATTAAAGGCGGAACGGTTATTAATGTATATTCTGGTGAATTTCTTCAGCATAATATTGCGTTGTATAAAGATTGCATCGCATATGTAGGGGAAAATGAAGTGAAGATAGATGAAAACACCAAAGTAATAAACGCAAATGGTATGTATGTATCTCCAGGATTCATCGAAACTCATGCACATCCGTGGGTTATATACAACCCTATAAGTATCACCGCAAAAGTATTGCCACTGGGGACTACGACTACAGTGAATGATAATCTATTTTTTTATTTGCACTTAGGTCACTTGGGCTTTAAAAAGCTTCTAGGCGAGTTGAGGAAACTGCCAGGAAACTTTTTTTGGTTAATAAGATTAGTTTCACAGGCTGGATATCCAGGTGAAAGGGACTGGTTCAACAAAGAGGATATAATGGACCTTCTTTCGATTGAAGAAGTACTTGGAACGGCAGAAGTGACTCGTTGGCCTTTACTATACAAAGGGGATCCGGTTTTACTCGATATTATAGATGCGGCTAAAAAAATGGGGAAAGTGGCAGATGGGCATAATGCGGGGTGCTCTTTTGAAAAATTAAATTCGATTGCAGCTTCGGGTATAAGTGCCTGTCATGAAGCGATAACGGCGGAAGAGGCCCTGGATCGTTTACGGTTGGGTTTATGGACAGTCCTAAGAAACAGTTCGCTTCGTCCGGACTTGTCAAAAATAATCAAGCTGATTACAGAGGGACAGGTAAGTACGGGCAGGATTTTGATGACTACGGATGGTCCGCATCCATCATTTATTGAAAAAGAAGGATTCGTAGATGGACTTGTAAGGCAGGCTGTGGAACATGGAGTCCCGGTTATGGAAGCTATTCAGATGGTCACCATCAATGCGGCTACATACCTTAAACAGGACGATTATATTGGCGGATTGGCTCCTGGTAAAAAAGCGGATATATTATTGTTGCCAGATTTGGAGCAGTTTCGTCCCGACTTAGTGATCTCAAACGGGAGAATTGTTGCAGAAAATGGAGAATTGACGATCCAGATGCCAGATTTGGATTGGGATAAGCATTTACCTGAAAATACATTTTCCTTTTCAAGAGAAATTCTGGAAAATCTTGATTTGTATCTATATCCACACACCTCTTCTAATGATTCAGTCCCTGTTATTCATTTTGTCAGTAATGTAATAACCGAACGAAAAAATTTGTTTCTCCCAGCCAAGAATGGGTATGTCGATCTTTCGGCCCAAGAGGGTCTAATGTATGCAGCTCTAATCGATAGAAAGGGGGAGTGGGTGACAAAAGGTATTTTAGAAAGGTTTGCGTTGAATTTAGACGGGATGGCCTCGACCTTTAATACAACGACAGACTTGCTCACCATCGGAAGAAATCCAGAGGCGATGGCAAAAGCAGCTTCCAGAGTTCATGAACTGGGAGGAGGAATCGTAATTGTCGATGGCAATGAAATAATACTTGAAATTCCATTACAGCTTACCGGAATGATGACTTCTGATCCTTCATTTGATAAGGCAGTTGAATTTAATGACAAATTATTGAAGGTGCTCCAAGAGAGAGGCTTTCCTTTTCACGACATTTTGTATACTTTATTATTCTTAACTTGCGACTTTCTTCCTGGGCTGCGTTTAAATCCCTTTGGGTTATATGATGTGAAATCCGATAGAATCTTATTTCCTTCCACATCCATGGCGAGCTTTTTAAACAAAATGAACGCGTAGTTTTGGCTCGAGGGCTGCCGTATCACCACAGGATCTGGGGAAACGGTAGCCTGATTTTTGTTAATGGGGCTCATCAAAAAATCCCTGGGAACTGCAAAACTGCAAATCGGTCCTGAATTTTTCGAGTGTTTTTATACTTTATTAACGAGACTAAAAAGTGACTGATTGTATATATGATCTTTACTGGATGGTCTGAACGATTGAACCACTTATGGATGATTATTGGATACAGAGGTGGCCCAATCAGTCCATGAATGCGCAAAAGCTAAAAATCCAGGAATGGAACTTGATCAAAAGATTTTCTATATCATTCACTAGTAAGCCACTTTTCAATACATGTTGCAATAGCCCATCCGTTGCTGGATGGGCTATTCAAATTTATAAAACCAATGGATAAAATCAAAATGACGATTTGTGAGTAGGTATAATCTATAATATGGTGAAAAACTAGTTTCATAATCGCTAGAATACCAATTAGAGTTTTTTAAAAAAATTCAAAAATGAATTATTGGCATTTCGATGAATCCTCTCTAGAAAGGCAATATAACTGAATAAAATTCATTTATGAATTGACGGGTCTTACTACTAAGCGATTTTACACAAAAATGGGACTTGGCATGCAAGTTGCATAATCATAATAATAATAATAAGTATAAATCTAACATGCACGATATGAAATTCGTTTATGTGCGGAGGGATAACTGGTGCGAAAAACAATAAATAAACCATGGGAGCAATGGTATGTTGAAAGAATGAAATCTATGGAGCTGCCGGAAATATCGGTCTATTCACTGCTTGATATAACAGCAAGGAAGTTTCCGCATCATACAGCCATCATTTATGAAGACCATTCAATAAATTATAAGGATCTAAAAATGCAAGTAGACAAACTTGCGGGGAAATGGAGAGAAATGGGCTTTGTCAAAGGGAAATGCATTGGTCTGATGATGGCCAACCACCCAAATTTCATAATCAGTTATTACGCTGCACAGGCACTGGGTCTGATAGTTGTACAGATTAATCCCCTGTATAAACCGCGGGAACTTTTGCAAATTTTAATAGACTCGGATACCAAGAATATTGTATTTGACCAAACGGCCGCAAATACAATCCAAGAAACGAAAGAGATATATGAATTTGATGTTTGCATCGATACGGAAAATGATCAAAATAGCTCCTGTTCCCTTCAAACGATGATTCAAACCGGAGATGCCATTAAGAAGCCCGAAATGATAAGCCCGTATGAAGATACAGCAGTCATCCAATATACTGGCGGCACGACTGGGAAGATGAAGGGTGTCATGCTTACCCACCATAATTTAACCTCCAATGTCGTGCAGAGTTTTGAAATGTATGGGGATTCCCTGAAACGCGGTGAAGAAATCGTTTTGGCAGCTACGCCTCTTTACCATGTTTATGCCATGACAAGTGCGATGAATCTAGGTATCTATATTGGGGCTGCCATCCTTTTATTTCCTAAATTCGAACTTCAAGATGTACTTGCAAAAATAAAAAAGTACCGTCCGACATTCTTTCCAGGAGTTCCAAAGATGTATAATGCCTTCGTCAATCATCCTGGAATTGAAAACTATGGACTGAATTGTTTAAAAAGTTGTTCTTGTGGATCGGCACCACTGCCGGTTGAAGTAATCAAGCGATTTGAGGAGCTGACCGGTGCCAAAATCGGAGAGGGTTTCGGTTTGTCGGAAGCTTCTCCTTCCACTCATCGCAATCCGCCATTCGGAAAAAGGAAAATAGGAAGCATTGGCATCCCTTTTCCAGGGACGGACTGTATGATCATTGACGATGAAAACAATGAAGTGCCTAACTCATGCGTCGGGGAGTTGCTTATTAAAGGACCGCAAATCATGAAGGGTTATTGGAATAACGAAGCCGAAACCAAAAAGGCCTTACAGAATGACTGGCTATATACTGGCGATCTTGCGGTCATGGATGATGAAGGATATTTCTATATAGTCGGCAGGAAAAAAGAAATGATCATCGTCGGCGGATTCAATATTTATCCGCAGGAGGTAGAAGGTGTTCTATATGAACATCCGGCAATAAAAGAGGCAGCTGTGGTGGGCATCCCCCATAAAGAAAAAGGAGAAATTGTGAAAGCATTCATCGTACCTAAAGAAAGCGCTTCCGTGGATCTTGAAGAAATAGAAGGATATTGTTATTCCCAATTGACTCCTTATAAAGTACCAAAAGTATTTGAATTGAGAAAAGAACTTCCGCGGAATACAGTGGGTAAACTATTAAAAAGATTGTTAGTTAAAGAAGAATTGGAAAAGGATTGAAAGAGGGGGATGTGGTTTCATTTATGAGGCTTAAGTTTGATGGTAGATCAGTATGTGAACAAAAATGAAGCAGAGGAGGGAATTATATGCGTTGGGTTGTTCTCATTCTATTATTCTTTGGGGCCGTCATCAATTTTGCAGATAAATCGATCGTGGGTCTCGCAGCTGTTCCCATCATGAAGGAATTCGATCTTACCTATGCGGAGTGGGGCCTTGTTGGAAGCAGTTATTATTGGCTCTACCCAGTAACAGGGATTTTTGGGGCAGCATGGGCTGATCGGCTGGGGGCTAAAAAAGTGCTTGGGTTCATCATGCTGACATGGACTGTTTTGCAATTCGGCGTTTTAGCCATTACCGCTCTTCCATTATTGATTCTATACAGGATTTTACTGGGCGCATTTGAAGGGCCTTATAGCCCAATCGCTTACTCTCATGCCGATAAGTGGTTTCCGCCGAAATTGAAAGGCTTTGCCAATTCGGTAGTGGTTGGCGGAGGAACCGTTGGTGCGATGATCGTGGCACCGATCCTCGTTTCTTTAATTACGATATTCGGCTGGAAAGCTGCCTTTGCCGCCCTTGGTGGAGCAAGCCTTGTTTGGTTCTTCCTCTTTCAATTTTTAACAAAGGAAAATCCAGTTGAAGTATATGAAAACGTACAAAAGAAAAAGAAAGTGAAACTAGAAAAAATTAAATTGAAAGACTTTTTGTTGCTACTCGCATCACCTACTGCTTTGTTTACTACACTTGCATATTTTTCCACGTATATTTTAGTTGTTTGGTTTTCTGTTTGGCTCCCGATTTATTTAGTGGAAGCCGTAAAAATGACTCCAGGTCAAATGGGAACCAGCGTTGCGATAATCGGAGTCGTTTCCGTATGTATTTATATGGGGGTTTCGATGATGTCTGATCATTTATTCAAGAAGAATCAGAATTGGCGGTCATCGAGGGTATTTATCGTCGCGGGCGCCATGATTCTTGGTGCATTGTTCTTTTCCTCAATCATGGTATTTCAAAATCCAATCTGGGTAATAGTCGCCATGTGTTTAGCAAAGGGCCTTACATATGCAATTTTACCGATTGGACCAACGATCATGATCAATGAAATGCAAGAGCGTGGGGGATTGATGACAAGCATCTTAACATCATCAGGAAATATAGCAGGCATTATTGCACCTCTATTAACTGGCTATATTATAAGTTTAGCAGGAGGCAATGAATTATTGGGATATAACTTATCGATATTGTTCATGGCCATCCTTGTCCTGGCTTTTGGCATCCTGTTTGCGATATTCGTTAAACCAGCCAAATTAAAAGGGAAGCATAAAAATAAAAGTTCGGAAAACTTTGACCTTAAGTCCTCATAGGCAAGGTCGAACCTGCTTACATTCAATGAAACTAGTGAAATGAAGGAATGCCTTCAAATGGGTGTGAAAAAAGGAAAAGGAGCGGATGGGAAAATGAATAGAGATGCCGTCATAGTTTCTGCAGTTCGAACAGCCATTGGTAAACAGGGAGGTGCACTTGCATCGGTGCCCGCCCACGCATTTGGAGCAGAAGTGATGAAAGAAGCCATAAAACGAGCGAATGTTGAACCTCGAATGATAGATGATGTAATCATGGGGAATGTGTTAAGCGGGGGTGGAAACATTGCCAGGTTAACGGCGCTGGAAACAGGCCTCTCGCTTCATCTTCCGGGACTGACTGTCGACCGTCAATGCGGCTCGGGAATAAATGCTGTCAACTTGGCTGCACAAGCGATCCGTGCAGGCGAAGGTGATATCTATATCGCCGGTGGGGTCGAGAGCATGAGCAGGGCGCCATACTTGATGGATCGTCCGGAAAAAGCATACAGTGCAAAGCCACCGCAGTTCAGAAAATCCCGGTTGTCCCCAAAAGTGATTGGCGATCCCCCGATGGGAATCACGGCTGAAAACTTAGCTGAAAAATATGAGGTCAGCAGGGAAGAACAAGATGAATTCGCACTACAAAGCCAAAAAAAGATGGCCAAAGCCGTGGAAGAGGGCCGTTTCAATGAGCAAATTGCGCCTATTCACATTCCCGTCAGAAAAGGCGATGATATTGAATTTAAATTGGATGAACATCCACGTCCGCAAATAACGAAAGAAGGGCTAGCCCAATTATCACCTGCTTTTTTAGAAGGAGGTTCCGTGACTGCAGGCAATAGTTCGGGATTGAATGATGCAGCATCGGCCCTAGTCATAATGTCGAGGGAAAAAGCGGTGGAATTGGGGATTAAGCCTTTAGCGACGATAAGGGCACAGGCCGTTGCAGGGGTAGATCCAAATTATATGGGGATAGGACCTGTTCCCGCTATAAGAAAGGTAATGAAGAAATCAGGTCTTTCTTTAAATGAAATGGACATCATTGAAATTAATGAAGCCTTCGCCGCTCAAGTCATTGCTTGTAATAGGGAGCTTGATATGAATCCCGCAAGAGTGAATGTGAACGGGGGAGCCATTGCACATGGACATCCACTAGGTGCTACGGGTGCCATCCTCATTACGAAAGCGGTTTATGAATTGAAGCGTTCTGCTGGAAGGTTTGCTCTTATTACAGCTTGCATTGGAGGCGGGCAGGGAATTGCCACGATAATTGAACGTGAAGCCTGATTTTGTAAGAATGAGGACTCCAATTTACCAGAATACAATGAATTCCATTGAATGATTAGATGATAACAACCCTATATGCCTTATGAAGAAAACTTAAAAATGGCTACTCATGAACAGAACTAAGGAGGAATAAACTGATGACAATCACTTTAACCAAGGAAATGCAGCAAATGAAGGAAATGATCCGTAATTTTGTTGAAAGGGAAGTCGAGCCCTACGCCATACAAATTGAAGAAGAAGATGCCATCCCGGAGCATTTGGTGGAAAAAGCAAAAGACCTTGGCTTATTCGGGATAAGCATTCCAGAACAATACGGTGGAATTGGCTTGAATGCTGTTGGAAAGGCTACCGTATTAGAGCAGTTAGGAAGGACCCATAATGGATTCGTTTCATTAATAAGCGCCCATACCGGGATAGGCAGTACAGGTCTGGTTAAGCTTGCATCCGAACATTTGAAAAATAAATATTTGCCTGAAATGGCAGCAGGCACGAAAATTGGCGCCTTTGCTTTATCTGAACCAGGAGCGGGATCTGATGCAACCAATTTGGCAACAACTGCAGAAAAGAAGGGTGATTACTGGGTGATGAATGGGACGAAACATTTCATCACGAATGGGCCGATAGCTGATGTTTATACCGTATTTGCTTTAACGGATAAAGATAAAGGAGCAAAGGGAGGGATTACAGCATTTTTAGTAGAAAGAGATTTTCCCGGTTTAATTGTCGGCAAAAAGGACAAAAAAATGGGGTTAAGGGGATCATATACATCACAGGTCATTTTCGAGGATTGTATCATACCTGAAGAAAATGTTATTGGCGAAGTTGGAATGGGATATATCTCTGCCCTGAAAATTTTAGGTGAAGGGCGTGTAGGTTTGGCTGCAAGATCAGTGGGATCAAGTGGTAAATTGATTGAATTATCAGCCAAATATGCAAAAGAGCGCATTCAATTCGGCAAACCAATTGCGGACAACCAAGCGATTCAATGGATGCTTGCTGATATGGCAACCGAAACGGAAGCGGCAAGAGCATTGACGATGATGGCGGCACAAAAGATTGATGAAGGAAAAAAAGTGATCAAGGAAGCATCAATGGCTAAGCTGTTCGCTTCAGACGTTTTTAATCGGGTCGCGGATAAAGCGGTTCAAATTCATGGCGGAATGGGATATATGGCTGAATATCCAGTTGAACGCTTTTATCGGGATGCCCGCATAACGAAGATCTATGAAGGAACGAATGAAATCCAACGTTTAATCATAGCAAGGAATGTCTTGGAAGAGTGTTAATTTCTTACTATTTATTCGGGCAGGCAGTCTTTTGCCTATGAATCTTGAATTTCAAGGGGGACGAACGAAATGGGAGAAGATATCGTAATCGTTAGTGCTGTTCGAACACCGATTGGAAGGTACGGTGGAGCATTTAAAGAGATTAGTTCCGGTCATTTGGCGAGCATAGCCATTAAAGAAGCGATTAAGCGTGCGAATATTGTAGCAGAACAAGTGGATGAAGTCATTTTCGGGGAGGTTAGGCAAACGACCGAATCCTCGAATGTCGCGAGAGTGGCAGCGCTGCGCTCAGGGATTCCCGATTCTGCACCGGCTTTTTCGGTAAACCGGTTATGTGCATCGGGAATGCAGGCCATCACCTCAGCAGCACAGCAGATAAGCTCAGGTCAAGCAAATATAGTCGTTGCCGGCGGTACGGAAAGCATGAGCCGCGCACCGCTTTATTTAAGAAGTGCCCGTTTTGGGGGAGACAGGACCAAGCTAGTGGATTCCAATACTGAAGCTGGACAGCAGCCACAAGAAATTTATGGAAAAAATTTGGGGATGGGAATCACCGCTGAAAATGTCGCAGAACGATACAGCATTTCCAGGGAAGAACAAGATGCCTTTTCAGTGGAAAGTCAACGAAGAGCGGCGCAAGCGATAGAAGAAGGAAAGTTTAAAGATGAGATTGTTCCTGTTCAGGTCTCTGACAGGAAGAGTACGGTTACCGTTGATACGGATGAATATCCACGTCCGGAAACCACAATGGAAAAACTTGCAAGTTTAAAACCGGCCTTCAGGGAAAACGGAACCGTCACTGCGGGGAATGCTTGTGGCCGTAATGACGGGGCTGCTGCATTGGTATTAATGAAAGCGGGTGAAGCGAAACGGTTACAAATACAACCACTCGCAAAGATTGTCGATTGGGCTACCGCGGGAGTTTCGCCTGAAGTCATGGGAATTGGTCCAGTACCAGCCGTCGGAAAACTTATGGAGCGCACCGGGAAAAAGGTTGAGGAAATCGGGCTTTTCGAATTAAATGAAGCGTTCGCTTCACAGGCATTGGCAGTAATCAGGGATTTATCGCTAGATGAAAACAAAGTTAATGTAAATGGCGGAGCGATAGCTCTTGGACACCCAGTCGGATCGACGGGCGCCCGGATCGTGACAACGCTAATATATGAACTGATTCGCAGGAAAGAAAGATATGGTGTTGCTACACTTTGTGTTGGCGGCGGACAGGGAATGGCTATTATGATTGAAACGGTATAGGCCAACGATTAAGGAGTGGAAACCCCATACGTTTCTGCTCCTTTACGTATATAAGTTGAATCGCGCCAAAGTGAGGGGGAGGAAGATTGCCTGTCGAAGTGGAAGATATTCGGAATCAATTTGAAAGTAGTGCATTCTTTGCACATATAGGTTTTGAAATCATTCGGTTTGAAGAGGGGAATGTTACGATAAAGTTGAACATAGAAGAACATTTGCTTAATGTTAATGGAACACTGCACGGGGGCATTCATGCCACCATGCTGGATACCATTCTAGGAATGGTGACTCGTTCCGTTACCAAATCCAAAGTCGTTACGACAAGCTTAACTGTACATTATTTAGCCAGCATATCGAGCGGAGAACTATTTGCGGAAGCAAAAGTCCTTCAAAAAGGATACAAAATTGCCTTTACTGAAGGAGAAATAAAAGATACTGAGGGCAACACAATTGCTAAGGGCACAGGAATTTTTAAAATCATTCGTGATAAATGAGGCAAGGATGATCAAGTTGGCTGACAAATGACGATGCTCCATTTTAATTGAAAAGAATGAGGTGTGAAAAAAATTGACTAGAAATTGGCATGGATTTTATCCGAAAGAAACTCCTGCTGAAATTGACATTCCTGTATTGTCATTATATGGACTACTTGAACGTTCAGCCCGACTTTATCCAACTTGCAAAGCCATAATAGATGGGGATCGGGAAATGACATTTATGGAATTAAAGGATGCCTCCGATCGTTTTGCTGTTAATTTATGCAACCGTGGATTTCAAAAAGAGGATCGTATAGCGATCATGCTGCCAAATTGTCTAGAGTATATCATTGCCTATTATGCCATTCATCGTTTGGGAGGTGTGGTCGTTCAAGTGAACCCACTGTATCAGGCGAGTGAATTGGATTATATATTACGCGATTCCGAAGCCAATTGGTTCATTGGGCGTGAGGAACAACGGGAAAAACTATTGCTAACAAGTTTTTCTGATAGGTTAACGTTCATATTTGCCGAACAATTAATGGAAACTGGAACGGACTTATCAAGGAAAGAAAAGGAACTTCCTCCTCTGGCCATCGATCCCCAGGAAGCTGTGGCTGTACTTCAATATACAGGGGGGACTACAGGGAAATCAAAAGGGGTCATGCTCACGCATTTTAATTTAATCTCGAATGTTTATCAAGACTTTGCCTTTACGGCAAATGCCCTTCAACTCCAAAGGCCTGGGGAACGGATGCTTGGATTGACCCCATTATTCCATGTGTTTGGTAATGGACGATTGAATAGTGCCATATATGCCGGTTCGACTTTTATCACATTAGAGAAATTTGAAATAAACAAGGTGGTGGATTTGATTCGTACACATCGGCCAACCATATTTCCAGGTGTACCGACCATGTATATTGCTTTACTGAATCACCTGGATTTAACGGCGGACGATTTAAGCTGCTTTAAGTACTGCAGCTGTGGTTCAGCCCCGCTCCCGATAGAAATCATTCATCAGTTCGAAAAAAAGTTACGGGTCACGATATTGGAAGGGTTTGGAATGTCGGAAACATCCCCCACTACCCATCGAAATCCAGTCATAGGGCAGAAAAAGCCAGGAAGTATCGGCATTCCATACCCAAATACCGACGCTAAAATCGTCGACCTGAAAACAGGCAATAATGAATTGCCAGCAGGTGAAAGAGGCGAACTGATCATTAAAGGTCCGCAAGTAATGAAGGGATATTGGAAGAATTCAGAGGAAACGGCAACGGCTTTGCGGGATGGATGGCTTTACACGGGGGATATCGCGACGATGGATGAAGAAGGATATTTTTATATCGTAGGCAGGAAGAAAGATATGATCATTGCAAGCGGTTATAATGTCTATCCAATCGAAGTTGAAGATATTATTTATCAGCATCCAGCCGTAAAAGAGACATGTGTATATGGGGTACCGGATTCATACCGTGGGGAAACGGTAAAAGCGGCCATTGTCTTAAAAAAAGGAAAGTCAGTCCCGGAGCAGGAAATCAGGGAGTTTTGCGTGCAACGATTGGCCAGATACAAAGTGCCGCGAAGTTTTGAGTTCAGGGAACAACTGCCAAAATCAGCTGTAGGGAAAATATTGCGCAGAATATTAATGGAGGAAGTAACACAGAGCCCTACTGTCGGGGATAGATGAGCATTTCTTATCGTTAGGGAACTCATATGAAACCCTAAATAAGTGAAACCTTTTTTCGAGGCCCCCCTTATTTAGGGTTTTCCATCTTATCTTTATAAACTATAAAACTACCTTCCTTTTAGGGGAATATCAAATGAAGTCCCCTCCACCAATATTTCATGAGACTCACCATCGGCTATATCATCGGTACTGAATGTAAATGAATCGAGCCTTTCGAAGTTTTCCTCGGGATCAACCAAAAGGCCAATTGTGCCATTTCTTATTTCTCCTGGTTGGTAATCTGATCGGCTTACTTTTTTTGTCCCCATAAAAGTATCCCCGGAATGGATGAAATTTTTAGTAGGCACATCATATGTAAGATCATCATTGAAAGTAACATTTTCCATGCTGAAGAACTGAAGTTCCTTCGAATCTTTATTTTCCACGGAATAAGTTATCTCTAGATAGGAAACCTCTTCATCAATATCCGTTTTAGACAACGCAGCCCGTTGATCGATTTCCTCCATAGATAAATCCTCTTTATAATATATCGAATAAGCCTCTTCAAAACTCAATCCCGTATAGGACTTGAGCTCCTCCTTTGCTTCATCTGAGAGTGAAGACAATTGAATCCTTCGTATATCCTTGATTGTGATGACCATTGGTGCCAATTCAAATGACTCATTAATGGACTTCGTTTCAAGCAATGTGAAGGTTCCCCAATTTTTTTGGCGGACCTTATCGCCGACTTGTTCTAGGTGGATCCCGCCATAATCCTGCACCTCAGGAATTTTGGACTCCTTGGCTTCCGCATTTTTTCCTTTTTCCGTTTTATCGCTCCCGAAATAATTGAAGGCTATTACACTTAATAAAATAAGCAATAATCCAGCAATTGCTGAAATGATCCACCGTTTACGGATACTACATCACTCCTTGTCTTAAACCATTGATGTCATAGACTATAATATACCATTTTTTCGCAAATGGCGGGATTGGGTAAACTGAAGAAATTAAAACATACTAAGATTAGTAGTGCGGACCAAGGCATTGGTCCACACTACTATTTTTTATATAGTAGAAATGAAGAATAGGTCGATCATGC
>NZ_JBNNIU010000008.1:120931-167676 GCF_050269675.1 Peribacillus sp. NPDC076916 | reverse complement strand
GCTACTCTGCCAATTCTGGCAGCTCCTGCTGTATGTGAGCTTGAAGGTCCAATCATGACGGGACCGATTATATCGAATGCAGATCTGTATTTCATTGTGTAATGCCCCTTTTCTGGCAAAAGTTTTGTTTAACCGTCTTCATTATGCCGCTTTTTGTTCTTCATTCACCCTTATTTCCGAAACGGTCCTGATCTTATAATTCTTGAATACGATCGAACCAAGGAAACCTACCGTTGCCCCAACAACTGCACATATCCCAGCAGTGATCGTCACTTTTACTGGATCATTGAAACCGTACATAACTGCCAACCCTGCGATCGGTGTTGCCGTCCCTGTTGCATTATTCACTAAACCAAACATGGCCACAACCACTCCAGCAGCCGCTCCGCCAATGAAATTGGTGGAATACACCGGAATGGGATTGGCAGATATGATATCCGCTTGTGTCAATGGTTCAATCGCAACCGCAATTGTAGTACTTCTGTCTCCAAATTTCAAGCGATCGAACAAAACAAAGTTCATGAAAGATGATCCGAATACTGCAAGTGCCCCAATTGCCATAGGAAGTCCTGTCAATCCAAGCATTGCTGTCAAAGCCATCGAGCTTAATGGTGCAGTGGCGACGACCGTTATGACCCCTCCAAGAATGATTCCCATCAAGATTGGATTACTGTTTGCCGTTTCCTTAATGATTCCACCGATATTCAAAAGCGTTGCATTGACCAAAGGCGTTAAATTCTCACCAATAAACCGAACGAGCGGTGCTGCAATGATGATTGTAACGATTAAATCCAATCCAGCAGGAACTTTTTTCTCGATCACTTTCACAAGGAAAGCCACAAGATACCCTGCGAAAAATCCAGGCAACAAACCTAAACCTGCACATGAAACACCAAGTAATAGAGCATATACGGGAGAAACCCCTAGTGCTAATGCAACAAGTGAAGCCGCTGCAACGCCTCCCATGCTTCCTGCCGCATCCCCTACTTCCCCAAGGAATTTAATATTGAATAAATCCCCTCCGACATACCGCTGAAATGCTTCCACTAGAAAAGCGGCAACCGCTGCATTGGCAAGAGCACCCATTGCTTTCATCCCTTTTGGGGCTTTAAAACTGAATAATGAAAATAAACCAAGTACCAATAATAATAAGGCCGTTCCTTTTAAAATTTCCATTAACGCATCTCTCCTCTTAGTGATTAGTAAGTATACTTTGACCTAATATTTAAATCGAACTACTAATTCATCTGCAATTTTCCGATAAAAGAACACTCATCGGTCCTTTGTTTTTGTTTCGTAGTTGGCTGTGTCTAGTTCTTCAATCAATTAAGAATCTCTTACGAAAAATAAGGAATAGAATTAAATTCACTATTATTATTTTAAGATAGTTTTATTTCATCTAACAATGTAAACCCTTTCATTTATTTTCTCATATTAACATATATCAGTACGCATACATACAAATATTTTAAATTTTTAAAGCAGAATTAATGTTTGATTTTTCAGTATATTACAATAATTAATAAAATTACTTACAACAATTAAAAATAAAAAAAGCAGCCATTAGGCTGCTTTCTCTTCTATCTCCGATTTCAACTCGCCTTTTTCTCATCGATGGATTTAGCGGCACCCCAAATTTCGGATGCCCATTCAGGATGGTCGATGAATGGATTGCGGTTATTTTGCCAGTCATGAATGACGTCATTGCGATGGCTTTCGAAATCGTCGACAGGATCGAGTTCATTCCATTTCAAAAGTGTCGATAACTTTCCATGAAGCGGCTTCGGATACGTATTGACTGTATCGGATAATTCAAGATCCAGCTCGCCGTTTCCTTCATATCGGACGGCCATGTAAAATAACATCCTTGCTATATCGCCTTTAACATGATCTGGCGGCTCCCATGAATCTGAATCAAACTTACATTCACATCCACCATATGTTTGACCGCCCTCGTCGAAATCAAGGTGTCCCCGTTTACCATTCACTGTCACATCAGCGGGACGGAGGTGATGGAGGTCTGTCCCGGGACCTTTGCTTGTCCCAAAGTCACCGTGGGACTTTGCCCAAACATGTTCACGGTTCCATTGTCCGGCATTGCCCCCATTCGCGTTCTTCGAGATGGATTTTCCGGAGTAAAGCAAGATGACATTCTGTTTGTTCACCGGATCTTCATCCGTTTCTTTAAGAGCATTCCACACTTGATCATAAGATAACATCGTATGACCCTTAATGATTGAGTGCAGAACCGCTTTCAATTCCGTTCCCGTTTTTCCTGCCGCCGTTTCGTAATAAGCTTCAAGCGGCATATCATTCGATACGGTCAACGTAAAACGGGCAACCACTTCCGATTGCTGGTCCTCAGCCTTGACTGCGACAAGGTATGTTCCAGCTTCATTTGCAGGAAGCGTTAATGTCTGGCCTGTGACTGTACCGATAGTGGATGAAAAGGTAAGTTCATCTCCATCTGGATCTGAGAAGTGCTCACTCAAATCGATGGTGACCTTGGAACCTGCTTTCACTTCTAGATTATCCAGTTTTTTCGTTACGACTGGCGCATGATTTTCTTTAGGGTCGAAAGGGGAAGCAATCGCTTCCCCCTTCGAATCAACAAACTTGATATTCGATGTGTCGACACCTTCTGTTACCGACCATTTCTGTACGTTTTCAGCGCCCCTGATTTCTTTTACATTGGCGTTATCGATGATGACTTCCTTCACCGCCATGCCTCCAAAATCAATGATTGCGCCTTCCTTATCAGGTTTTATCGTCACAGCAGCATTCTTCAGCCCAAGGCCTTTGAGTACAGCATATGAACCTTTTAACCAGATACCTTCTTCGATGTTGGATGTTTCGTCAAGATCGATCAAAACACTAGGTGAAGCAATCGTAAGTCTTTTTGTTTTAACGTTTGTTACATTATACGTTTTTTCCGGAGCAGGAGTTTCGACTCCGCCTGATCCAGATAAAGAGGTTGAGATCAGTACAGGATCATGATCGCTGGCCCTTCCATGAGCTTCCATGAAGGATGAGTTAATATGGACAATATCGACTTTTGTCGCCGAGGCCATATTATTCGATACAAGGATATGGTCCAGTACTTGTGAATTGCCTTGATATGTGTAAGAATAACGTTTTTCAAAAGGGACTTTCTCGATCATATTGGTTAAATCATTGCCCTTTAATGTTTTAAGCGGTGCCGAAAATTCAAAATCATTAAAGTCTCCAAGCAAGACGACATTCGCTTTGGCATCCTGTGACTTGATATCACTGACAAACCGATTGACGATGGAGGCAATTTGAAGCCTTTGCGTTTCACTTGATAGGACAGGAGGCTGGTTTTTGCCGAATATAGGCTGGTCACCGCCCTTGGAATTAAAATGATTGGCCACAACCACTACGCTTTCGCCTTTAAATTCGAATTGAGCGGCTAAAGGCTTTCTGCTTGAAGTGAAGGCGGGATTGGCAGGCTCGATTCGACCAGGGTTCAAGGTAAGTTTTCCATCTTTGAAGGCAACGGACTGTGTTGCCGTTCCTTTCGTTCCTTCAGTCAATTTGACACGGTCGGCATTATATAAAAAGCCTACACGGATATTCCCGCCGGGTGCCCCGCCATCAAGTTTATCTTCTGGAGCAATATCGATGTATTGATATTGCGGTCCGCCCAGCTCTTTTATTTTGTCGGTTAACTTCTTGGCACTTTGAGCAGAATCCGTTGTCCCGCTATCCGTTGCCCCATCATTATCTTGCATTTCCGTTACGCCGATGATATCGGGTTTTTTAAGATTGGTAATGATGGATGTTGCGATCGTTTCGACTTTAGAGTTAGCTGTTTGAGTGGAAAAATTCTCGATATTATAGGAAGCGATCGATAGCTTATCAGCATCCTTTTCTAAGGATGTCACTTCCCGGGCCGTACCGCCATCCTTTAACGCTGGCAGCTTGGCTTTATCCGTCACTACCCTATAGTTGCTATATCCATAGCTGATGACACCCGTGACCGATCCATCAAAGAAATCACCCGTTTTCGCTGCAAATGATTCATCATTGATATCCAGGGTAATTCTTTCAGGATTGAAATCCGTTTCCGTTATTTTGACGCCCCCAACCGCAGTCGTCGTTTCCATATTCCCTGGAATCACGACCAATTCACCATAGTCTTGAGGAGCGACCACTTTCGGGTTATATACTTGGACGAGCATTCCTTCCAGACTCTCGTAGAAATCGATGCCGTCTTCGCTCGGATTAAAATCTGTCAATCTATCATCATCGATGTTCTCGGACGGCGGAATGACATCTTTCCCAATGATGATCGGTTCTGGCATAGCTGCAGTGCCAAGCTTTTCAATCGTCGTATTGGTCAATTCAGTTGTCGGCAGATCCGTCGTTTTCATTTCAGCGTATCCTTCGATATACCACTCGGCGACTTTACCTGCCACTTTGACATGATCTCCCGCTTTCAGACCATGTGCTTTGTTGTACACAAGTATTCCCTCGGAAGTCGTTAAGTCCTTATCCGGGTTGGGATCTTGCATATAAAAATTATTCGCATCCTTTACAGAAGTGACGACACCTTCCACACCTGAGACGAGTTGATTTTCATATGATGAAAAATGATTCATCCCCTGAATGTCACGGATCTTCACTTCATTGGTTTTGGTAACGGTATAGGCAAAAGTGAAAACTTCCGATGTCTTATCGTTGACAGCGATTGCCTTGATGACAGTATCTTTCGTTAAAATGATCGGCTCTGTGTACAAAGCACTTGAAGACGTCGGTGCGGATCCATCAAGCGTATAATGGATTTTCGCTTCTTTCCAGCCAGATTCAAGTGATATTTTTGTATTTTCACTAACCATACCAGGGAAAATATCCGTGTAAACGGCTGGTTTGTTCACCAATTCATAATCTTCGATGCCACGCGGCTTCAACTGATACGTGTCATTGAACCTCGACCCGATCCCGGTTACGGAAATGACATCCCCCACTTTAAAGTTCCTCACGAAATCTTCATAAGTCGAACCGGTCCGGTTATCATGGCGAACGATAATAGATTTCCCTTCAGTATCTTCCGCCTTGAATTCGAATGTTCCGTATGTTCCAGATGGCGCCAATTCTGTAATGGTCGCTTTTTCAATGGTGACCAGCTCACCTTGTGTTTCCTCATTGACGCCAGATGCATCAATTTTTTGGATTTCAGGAAGTTCATTTCCGGAAGAAACCACTTTAAGGGAGGTTGGTTGGATTTGCAATTCCTTATTATAAGCGGATACTTTCCCGATTAAAGTAACCTTATCTCCTTGCTTTACATCTGCAGACCACGAAGAACCATAAACATATAGGCCACCCGTTTCATCTTGGATATAAAAGCCTTTTCCTCCCCAATAACCAAGACCGGTGGTGACCACTCCATCGACCTGCACTACATCTTCAGTATTCGTGCGCGCCTCGGCAATGGAATCCAGAACCTTCACATCAGGCTGTTCAGGAGTTGTTCCTCCATCAGTGATGATCGTGTAATCCGTTGCGGATTTCAGGCCGGGAACTGAAAAGTACTTTTCAAGCTTCCCCGTAATCGTCACCTGCGCTTTAAGTAATTCCGGATGTTCGACCAAATTCAAAGCCGTTCTGATATTTCCGGCTGGAAGCTGGACAGGCATGATTTTCTTAACATCTTTTTCATCCGGACTATCCGCAATACCTATGTTCGTACTTTCAGTAAAAGGCGATGTTTGCTGATAGCTTGTACCGCTTTTAGCTGTACCGACGATATATCCCTTCACCGTCGCTGTTCCGCTGTTATTATTAATCGCTTCCATTACCGATATTGTTCCTTCTGCTTTTGCAGCGGCTGCATTTGGCAAAACCGTTGACAGCACGATCAGCATGGCAAAGAAAAGCTTACTTATCCCGTTCCTCTTCAAGATCTCAACCCCTCCAACTTTTTTTCACAGGCTCAGGAATCATTTGAATGCCGCTTAAAAAATGGTTTCGCCATTCACCGTGACACCGCTCATGCTCACGGTCTTACCGTTAAGTCCCGATAAGTCCAAATTACCCTCGACTGTAACCTGTGAAAAAGTAAAGTTATCCGGAGGAGTTCCTGTTAATGTAAGATTCCCTTTAACGACTGCATTTTCCAATGAAGCGATATCCGTGATGTCTACAACTACATGACCTTCATGCGTTTTTGGGGCATCAGCCGTTCCGCCAAAGTCTTTGGCCAATACGACAGTCGGGTCTGTATTGCTTCCGGCAACATCTTTAATGCGTCCTTCAATGCTTGGATCGACAGTTTTCAGCCCGCTTACATAATCCCGTAAATTCTCCCAATCAGCGAGTCCGATATCCGTCACCCTTCCTTCTTCATAAGCCTTCTTGAAGACGGTGAATCCATCTCCGCCCTTGGCTGTAAAAGCATTGGTCGCCACGACATATTCCTTCGTTGCATCCAATTCGGAATATGTGCCATCTTGTCCGAGAACTTCAACCTTTGTGACACGACTGCCTGCTTCCTTAGAACTGTCGTAGCTGAATTTCATTCCGGAAACATGCAGGAAGCCGCCATTTTCCTTAGGTGCGAGGCTTACACTATGCTCTAATGCTTCATTGATTTCTGCTCCCGTAAGCTTCATCGTCGCTAACGTATTCCCAAACGGTAAAACGGTCAGGATTTCGCCTAAAGTGATATCGCCTTGATCGATGCCAGCGCGGATGCCACCGCCATTTTGGAAGGCTATGACCGTATCCTTATTGAATTCTTTCGCTTTACTTAGCATTCCATCCGTAATTAAATTGCCCAGTTCCGTTTCATTTTTACGAACACTCGGCTTCGTTTCATCCCCTGCATCACGCGGCGATTCCAAGGCTTTCACAGCTGTTGCACCAGTCTTCGTTTCCTTCAGCTCCTTAATCTTCGAGGAGTAAGTTTCGAGCAATTTTGCCGCTTCGGCATCATCCTGTTTTTCAGAAAGCTTAATCAGCTTACCGGCTTGTCCGACAATCTTGCCATCCTTATCGAAATTCACATCGATCGTTCCTAAATAGTCGCTATACTGATATCCTTGAACGATGACAGTCGGCTCTTTCGTTTTCCCTTTATCATCTTTGTCAACAACAACGGGGGCGTCTAACTGCGTATGGCTATGTCCGCCCACGATCACGTCGATGCCCTTGACCTTGGCAGCCAATGTTAAATCATTGTCATAAGCCGCATTGTCATCGTAGCCGATATGGGACACAGCAACTATCTTATTGACTCCCATGCCTTTGAACGCCTTGACCGCTTTTTCGGCTTCTTCAAGATAGTTTTCGAATTCTATACTTCCAGGACTTGAAATATCTTTCGTCTCTTCAGTTGTAAGCCCGAAGAACCCTACCTTTTGGCCATCCACTTGTTTTACGATTCCATTGTATATCTTCCCTTGCTCTGGCTTACTTGAAATCAAGTCCGAGAATAGCCCCTTGAACTTATCATCTTTGGAGAAGTCCACATTCGAGCTGACAAATGGGAACTTTGCCCCTTTAATGAAGTCAGCCAAAGCTTGATGCCCTTCGGCGCTTGATCCCAAATCAAATTCATGATTCCCGAACGTCATGACGTCATATTTCATTAAATTCATGAAGCGAAGATCGGCTTGCCCTTTGAATTCATTGAAATAGAGAGTTCCCGAGAATACGTCACCAGCATCCACCAAAAGAGCTTGCGGCTTACTCTTGCGCACTTCCTTGACAGCCGTCACCCTTTTTGCCACATTGTCCAAGTGGGCATGCGTATCATTCGTATGCATCAAGGAAAGGGTGATCGCCTTCGCTGGATTTTTCAAGGCTTCTTCGGCTGCAGCGACTTTCTTATCCGCCAAAGCCATTTTCGAAAGGAATTCCTTTCGGTCCGACTCCTTGATTCCATTTAAATTAATGGCTGCTTTCGCCTTTTTAGCAGCGTTTATCTGTTCTTTCGTTTTAAGTTCCCCATTGGCAAGAGCTACATAGGCATTGACCCGCTTTGCCACTTCTTTTTTCTTTTCAGCATAGACCGCTTCATCATACTTACCTTTCACTTCTTTAACATAGGCGTGTATGGCTTTTCCGAGCTTGGATGTTTTGCTGACCTTTTTCAACTGCGAAGAAACGGTTTGCATCCGCTTGTCCGCAGTCTTTAAATCACCCTGCTTCACCAAGTAGGCAGCCTTTTCATAGTAGTACGGAACTTTCAGGTCGCCGTTCAAAGCTGTTTTGGTCGATTTGGTGAATTTATCGTATAAGAGCTTTTCGATTTTCGCACCGTAAACAGTATCTTTAATATCTTTATCTGCCTTTTTCACGGCTTTATCCAGTGCCTCGTATTGAGTTCTGATATCAATTGATTTCTTGGCAAGGATTGCATTCGTAAGGGCGCCAATCGATTTACCATGTGCAGCTTTTGCTTTCTCAGCCGCTTTAAATCCTTTTACATATCCTTCAGAACGAGTGATGTACTTATCATAAGCTTCGATTTCTTTATATTTGGCATCTTTTTCTTTTTTGCTTAACATTGATTTTTTAATGGTAGTATTGATGTCTTTTTTTGCTTGTTTTGCAGATTTGATTTGTTTTTCAACAGTGGACACTGAAGCGAGTTTAGAAGTGTAGAAATAGGTATCGAATGGTTTTTTGATGGCTGCCTTGGCCGTTTTGATTTTACTATTCAGGCTAGTGGCAGCATCAGAAGGTGCCGGCGCTACCGCTACGATCGTTGTCGCAGCCATTATGGTAGCGGATGCAATTTTTACGATTTTCTTTTTCCCCATTATAGTTAATCCCCCCATAAGTTATATACTGACATAACTTTCTGCTAACTTATCCATATAATTTACACACTTTTCCAAAAAATGAATCCCGACATATTTACTTATCCATACACAAATCCACCCTACTTTTTTCCTCTAAAGATCCGTGTATCTCCTATATTACAACAATATAATCCAGTTTTAAAACAAATTTACAATACTACACGGAATATTAACAGAATATTATCATTGCATTCACCCTAAAATACCCATTATTCGATAGATGATATATCAAAAAAATGTTTTAATGGTAAAATAGTTCTATTTTATCTAGTGACCACTCATGGCCTTTATATCTGTTTTGTCGAAAAGCAAAAAAAAGAGAGAGATTTAAATCTCTCCCAGACTGTAGGGGTCTCGGCTAGCCAGTTTAATCGGCAGGAGTGTCTCAAATTTCTAAGCAGAGGCAACGTTACCCCTTTTTTTAGGTTGGATAGTATAAGATCATGCTTAGTCGAGTTATTGTTTCCCCTGAATTATGGTAGGCATGCGGTCTGTCAGCCTTGAATCTGATAGAATCACCATTCCTTACTGTATATTCTTCGTTATTTACACGTACAGTCAGTTCCCCTTCAAAAACAGTTATGTACTCTTCCGTTCCTTCCCTATGCGAATCGGAACTTAAGAATCCACCTTTTTCTATCTCGACTGAATATACTTCAAAGCGCTTCTCATCTTCAAAGGGGAAGTGGGGATAAACTCGATATTTGCCGTTATCTTCAGATAAAGTTTGAATTTCACTTTTTAAAACGATTTTTGTATCCGGCTGCGGGCTATTTATTAATGAAGAAAATGAAATCTTCAATCCATTGGCTATTTTCCAAATGGTTGTAATCGTAGGGCTCGATCCTCCCCTTTCTATTTGTCCGATCATCGTTTTACTTACTCCAGTTAATTCTGCAACCTTTTCAAGACTTAATTTCTTACTTTCCCTGATGGCTTTTAAATTGTTAGCAATAATAAAATTTATTTCTTCCATAAAAATGCTCCTTATTTACAATATAACGCCGGCATTGTACAATAAAAAGAAGTCGTTATAATGTCACTTTCGGTCATTATAGCATACAAAGGAGAGTCAACCATGCATTTACTATCTTTTTTGTTATTTGTTTTCGTTACAAGTTTCACTCCAGGTCCAAATAACATCATGGCAATGTTATTTGCAAACAAGTACGGGTTAAACAAGACGATTAAATTTTGTTTTGGGGTAGGTGCCGGTTTTTTTGTAATCATGTTATTGTGCAGTTATTTTAATGTGTTGCTTGAAAATTTCATCCCGAAAATTGAACTTATCATGACTATCCTAGGTGCAATCTATATGCTATATCTGGCCATAAAAATCATTTCAAGTTCAAATAAAGTTAAGGACGATAATGATGACAAGAACAACAGTTTTATAGCGGGCATGCTTTTACAATTCATAAATCCAAAAGGCATTCTTTATGGCATCACGGCAATATCGACCTTCATCCTGCCTTACCACTCTTCAAATTTCAGCTTACTATTCTTTTCATTATTTCTAGCTTTTGTCGGTTTTATGAGTACGTTCTGTTGGAGTATGTTCGGTTCGGTTTTCCAAACGTTTTTATCAAAGTATAGAAGTCAGTTTAATGTTGTCATGGCTTTGTTATTAGTGTATAGTGCCATTTCGATACTTGTACACTAATTAAGAAGGAGCGCCGAGTTGTAGCCAAAAGAGATTCCATCTAAATCTTGAAACTAAGGTGATTGGAATGGAAGGTATGAGACTCCTGCGGGGAAAACGCGTCCAGGGGAGGCCCCGCGCATGCGCAAAGGCTAGCCAAGTTATTCGGCAGGAGTGTCTCAAATTTCTTCAATCCATTGAGGGTTGACAGTTGAAGGGATCGGTAGTTTTTTCATGCCTCCCCCTGCATTAAATGTTTAAGCTCCCTTCGAATATTGTCACGGCATGGCCGGAAAGTTTAACTGTGTCTTCCTTTACTTCAACCTTCAATCTTCCTCCTCTTTCCGATGCTTGATAGGCCGTGAAAATACTTTTGTCCAGTTTTCTTTTCCAATATGGTCCTAGGCAACAATGGGCCGAGCCCGTTACATGATCTTCGTCAAGGCCTTGGGCAGGGGAAAAGAAACGTGAAACGAAATCATATTCACCGCTATCCGATTGACTCGTTACAATGACACCCCGAATCGGCAATTGGGCAATGGAATCTATATCCGGCTTTATATTCCTTACGATTTCCTCTGATTGAACTTCGACTAGATAATCCCATTTGTTTTGTCCAACATACGCAGGCACAACCCCTAAAGCTTTTATCAGCAATTCAGGGGCAGCGGTCTCCTGCTCGATTAATGACGGGAACTCCAATTGAACCATTCCATCAACGAACCTTGCAGTGAGAAGCCCGCTTTTCGTCTGATAGACAATTGGTCGATCTCTTGGCACGTATCCTTTCCCCCACAAAAAGAAAGAACTTGCCAGCGTCCCATGTCCACAAATCGGGATTTCAATGGAAGGTGTGAACCAACGCAACTGCCATTCAGCTTTATGAAGGTGAATGAACGCAGTGACAGGCATATTAATCTCTTTAGCCATTCGCTGCATCCACTCGTTGTCAGTTTCCCCGGTAAGAAGGCAGACAGCAGCAGGGTTTCCTTTAAAAGGTTGATCTGTAAACGTGTTAATGATGGTTAATTCCATTAAATGTGCCTCCAGTAAGTAATATTCTAGTTTCCTAATTCCACAATGATGAGCCCATTTCCTTTAGGGAATTACCATTCCCTTGTTTTTAAAGAGTTCTCTTTATCTCATTAAAATGAAAAAGACCACCATTTGGCAGCCTTTTGGATTCTATCATTCATAAGTTTCAATTTGGCGCTCTCGATTAAACCCCTTTATCGACTCAGATTCCAAATTATTTTTATCGTTGTTATAAAAAAACCACCCCTCACTATATTAATTATGTGTAATCCACCTTGCTGTAAAAAAACATCCTACCGTTTCCGGACAATAAATGTATCCCCAAGCAGTTCCCAATTCTGGGGAAAAGGATAACCAAGTACCCAATAACTGAGACCCCTTGACCTGTAAATCTTCACCAGATCGAATTTTGCTTTAGCACTGCGTGCGTCCTCAAACCAAACTTCATGTGTGCGTCCCTGATTATCTTTGTACCTATAATAAGGTGATTGGGCTGTCTCGTCATATTTTATTTCTACATTATATTGGACGGCGCGTCTGATAGCTTCCTGCATGTCGAAAGTCTCTGCTTCCTGCCCCTCTTCATGAGGAATAAGCCAGTCCCGTGCATAAATCTGAAATCCTATGAAGATTTTATTTGTTGGTATAGCCGTTACGGCATAGTCAAGGACACGCTTTATTTCATTAATGGGAGAGATTGCCTGTGGCGGCCCTTTTCGGTAACCCCATTCATATGTCATCAGCACTACGAAGTCGAGCAGCCGTCCGTGAACTGGATAATCATGTGCCTCCACTAATAATCCCTTTTGATTGGCGCCAGTTTTTGGGGCAAGGGAGGATGACACAAAGTAGCCCTCAGGATGCAATCGATCCACTGCTCTTTGGAGAAAGCGATTATAGAAATCACGGTCCTCTGGTGCCACACTTTCAAAATCGATATTCAATCCACGGTACCCTTTATTTTTCATCTTTTTTATGACGTTGGTTAATAATTTTTCCACTAAACCTGAATCGGAAAGTATCGTATGCGCAAGCTGTGTTCCCGCTTCCGTGGCGGAAAAATTCGTTATGCACATCATGGGTATGACGCCAGTTGCCTGTGCCGCCCGTATCGTCGGGGTGTCATCTATGACTTCTAAGCTGCCATCTTTCCTCATTCTATAACCAAATGGACTTACGTAGGTCAAATCGTAGGCTACATCACGTACCTGCTCCGCCCCGGCTTGCCCGTAAACGTTTGTAAAACCATTTACCTCAATGATGGGCTTTGGTTTTTGGGGAATCCTTATTATCCGTCCGATATGAATATTGGACGGATCTGTAATCCGATTCATCTGCATAATGGCTTGAACGGTCGTTCCATAATGTCTTGCTATATCATAAAGAGTATCCCGTTCCCTTACGGTATGATAAATAACCGGAATGGTTAGTCTCTGCCCTGGATAGATAGCAGAAGGGTTTGTGATGCGATTCGATTGCATGATTTCCTGTACCGCAGTTCCAAACTGATTTGCGATTTCATTTAGAGTATCCCCTTGCTGAACCCTGTACTGCAGATAAGGTTCAGGAATCAAAAGTGCTAGGCCAATCACCAGCTTATCTGGATTTTCAAGGCCATTGACCCGAACAATCCGGTTGGTACTGACACCATATTGCCGGGAGATTCCCCACAAAGAATCCCCCCTATTCACCACATGGATTTTCACATGCACTGCCCCCCTTTCCTTCAAAATATTCCCTTCATTTTATTCCCTGGATAGCCCTAATATGTTTTTTGCGTTCAACATTCCAGTATTCTTAGTTTTTTCGCTCTTATTGCGTATCATTTTTGTTCCCCATTGTGGCCCGGATTCTTTATCTAAGAAAACAAGGGAGTACTTCAATAGAGGAAAAGAGGTAAACAAATCCCCAAAGACAGGGACATTGCATCAGTCCGACAAAGAGATGTTACATGCAAAACTGGTGATCATTGACTAAGGATAATCTAGTCTGGTTTTTAAAGAGTTCTCTTTCTCATTAAAATGAAAAAGACCACCATATGGCAGTCTTTCTTATTTCAGTGGTTTGCCATTCACCCAACATTCCTTGTCCATATTTATTTCTTTATGAACTCTGATTCCAAACGATTGTTTACGTTTTTATAAAAGTCCGGTAGTTCTTGTAGTGCATTCCGAAAAGTTAATAGGATATTATCGATTCCGATCGCTTGAAGTTCCTGGATTTTGATTGCAACCGATTCGTAACTGCCGATTAGCCCTGTCCTGAACCCAGTAACAAACAATCCTTTGTTACCTCTATTAAACCGTTAGAAAACCCTCACATCAAAATAAATCAACATCTCAAAATACACACCCTCTTTTACAGCCTTATAACTAGCTCCTAAGCTACAAAATAAGAGGTGTGTACCTCTCCATTGAAGAGTATGATAAACGCACCACAAAGGGAAACCACAGCCTGAAATACCCCCTTTTAAAACAATGATCCACCAAACCAAAAGCCAATTGGTATGGTATAATTACAGAAGGGTGAATTTTTGTTTCAGGAGGTTACATAATGACGATCAGCAGCATCATATTGGTGGTTGGTGCAGTCTTTATCGGCGCCTTGATGCGGACGATGTTCGGGTTCGGTGAAGCTATAGTCAGCATGCCCCTGCTTGCCTTACTTCACATTCCGCTTAATACTTCGGTTTCCCTGATTGGGTTGGCAGGTCTTACCGTTGCCTCACTAACCGTCGTTAGCGGATGGCGTCATATCGAACGTTCGGTATTAATCAGGCTCGCGCTTGCAACGGTCATCGGCATACCAGCCGGCCTCGCTTTGCTCCATTACGCACCTTCGATGATCATTACTTCTGCACTCGGTGTTTTTTTGATGGCATATGGAGGATACTCCCTTCTTAAGCAAAAACTTTTCCGGGCTGTGGATAAACCGTTACTCACCTCGAAAGGTTGGGTATGGCCGTTCGGTTTCGCGTCGGGAGTCCTTGGCAGCGCCTATAACTTTAATGGAGTGCCGGTCGTCGTCTATGGAACTTTAAGAAGATGGAGTCCGGATCGATTCCGCGGAACATTGCAAGCCCATTTTCTTATATCCGGAATCCTTGTCGTGACGGGGCATGCGCTAGGAGGACTGTGGACAGCCGATTCATTAATTCTCTACGTTTATTCCATTCCTGCCATATTACTGGCGACAGGTCTCGGAATCTTCACGAATAAGCGGATTCCTGCGAAGAAATTCGAAAGCTATCTATTCTTTATCATCATTGCGCTAGGTGTACTATTATTGCTGCCCAATGGCTGAAAACCAATAAAAGCCTGATTTCTCATTGAAACATCGAGAAATCAGGCCTTTTGCAGGATTAATAGACTCATGGTTGAATCGTCAACCCCGGATGTCCCGTTTGTTATATCCGATAATGCCAACAGTCAATAATACGATGGCCATGATGGTAAGTATGGACACTTTCATGAAGTCCAAATCTTCAATAGGAAGTTTCGGAATATGGCCAAATGGTGTTAGTTTACCCATCCATTCCGGAAATTGTAGCATTCCCCCTAAATAAACGACTAAGATTGAGTATGTCAAGTAAAGCCAAGTCAAGCCAGATAATTTCGGTGCAAAGCCAATAAACAGCACACCGAGACCAATCATGATCCACATTGCAGGCAGGTAGACCATTGCTGCGCTATATAAAGTCCCGAAAGCAATCCCTTCATCCATCACCAAATTCCCGACTGCCCAAAGACCGATTGCAGCAAGCGTAATCATGAGAAAACCGGCCAGGATGGAGATGATAAGATAGCTGCCCATAAGCCTTGTACGTGATACAGCGCGACTCAGTAAAAGTTCAGTATGATTCTTTTTTTCTTCCCCTTTAAGCTTTAACATCGCCATTAAAGGCGGAATGGTGCAAATCATGGAGATGACTGACATCAACATCGTCAAAAATTGTTCTGTCAGCGAATAGCCTTCAACAGGCGTCAATAGTTCGGCCATCATTTCATTTTTTGCAAAAAAGGATTCCAAATCACCTAAAACGGAACCGTAAGATGCTCCCAAAACGAACATCCCGGCTGCCCACGCAATTAATCCTATACGCTGAAGCCTTAGCGCAAGGCCAAGCGGACTTTTTAAAAACGATGAAGCATATTTCCTGCCTGGCTTAGCCGGTATGAATCCAGCTTCCAAATCCCTGATGGCATTTAAATATAGAGATAGGGCAACCAAAGTGATTGCCGCACCGATCGTAAGGATGATGGGCCACCAATAATTTTTCACATATACTTCTGAACCTAGAACCCAACCCAATGGAGAAAACCAGGAAAGAGTTTCATTGCTAACGTCCCCAATCGCCCGAATAAGATAGGAGAGAAGCAATACAGTGATGGAATAACCAATCGTACCTCGCGCACTCTCCGTAAGCTGGGCAAATAATGCCGTTATCGCCGAGAAGAAAATACCTGTTGCCCCTAAAGCTGCTCCATACATAAGGGAACCTTCCAAATCCATGCTTTCAATTCCCAGAGCATACAAACCGAAACCCATTATTATCGCGATCAATGCATTCGTTCCAAACGATACGGAAATGGTTGCATATAAATTGGCCAACCGGCCAGCCGGCAAAGAACGGATCATTTCGATACGGCCATCCTCTTCATCTGTGCGTGTATGGCGCGTAACAAGGAAAATACTCATTATCCCCACGGCCATAGCGGTTAACAGTAACATTTGATGCGCCATCATCGCTCCGTTTGTATAGTCATCCAGGCCGTAACCTTTCCCCACCATCGCAGTCATTGCAGAGTTCTTCATCGTTTCTGCAATGGTTTGCCTTTCTAGCCCAGTCGGATACAGATCGGTGAAAGCCATCGCAACCATAAATGAAAGGACGGATAAGGAAATTATCCAAACAGGGATCCGAATCCGATCTTGCCGAACGATGAATCGGGAGAGTCTTCCTGTATTATGATAGGACTGGTTCGCCATTATAACGCACCTCCCGCCCCAGAATCAGAAGTCTTCCTTTCACCTTCATAATGGCTCATGAATAGGTCCTCCAATGTAGGCGGCGCGCTTTCCAATTTCACAATCCCAAACTGGCTTACATACTTCATGACATTATCCAATTCATTTATATCCACTTGGAATGAAAGTGCCTGATCTTTCTTCACGATATCCCGAACACCGATTACATTCCCTAAAGCAGGGATAGGTTGCTTCGTTTCGACAAGCAAGCTTGTTCTCGTTAAATGACGTAACTCATCCAATGATCCCGTTTCAATTATTTGTCCTTGCCGAATGATACCCACTTTATCGCATAATCTTTCCACTTCAGAAAGAATGTGACTGGAAAGTAATATGCTTTTTCCTTCATTTTTCGCATCCATCACACATTCCTGAAAAACCCTTTCCATCAATGGATCTAAACCTGATGTTGGTTCATCCAATATATAAAGGTCGGTATCAGATGAGAAAGCAGCAATCAAAGCAACCTTTTGCCTGTTCCCTTTTGAATATGTCCCGCATTTCTTGGAAGGATCCAAATCGAATTTTTTTATAAGTTCTTCTCGTCTGCTTTTATTGTTTGCCCCGCGTAATTCAACAAATAGGTCAATAACTTCCCCGCCTGTTAAATTGGGCCATAGGTTCACATCTCCTGGAACATACGCGATCCGCTTGTGAATTTCAACGGCATCTTTCCATGCATCCATGCCAAAAATCTTCGCTTCCCCATCCGTTGCTTTTAAAATCCCGAGCAAAACACGGATCGTTGTTGATTTTCCAGCACCATTAGGACCGATAAATCCAAACACCTCGCCTTTATTCACTTCAATGTTCACCCCATTTAAAGCGGTAAACTTTCCAAACTTTTTCGTTAAATCCGTTGTTTTCAACACTGACATTCCTCATCCACCTCTTCCTCATTGGATTAAATACGAAAGAAATTATGAAATATTTTAAATGATTTAGTTCATAATATATAAAATAAGAATTCCTGACAATAGTTTATGAACTTATTTTATTGTTCTATTACATATTTTTAATTAAACTAAAGTTGAGGTGAAATAAATGGACGGGTTTCAACGCCGCAGGGAACAAAAAAAACTGAATATACTAGAGGCTGCCTTAGCTTTATTCATGGAGTATGGCGTCCAAAAGATTTCTATTGGGGAAATAGCAAAAAAAGCAAATGTATCTCAAGTAACGATATATAATTACTTCGAAAGTAAGCATAACTTGATTCATGAGGTTTTTATTCATTATACAAATAAGGCCTTGGATGAATTTGAACAAATACTGGCCAGCAACATTGCTTTCCCTGAAAAAATAAAGCAGCTGATGTTCACGAAGAATGAAACTGCGAAACACATTCATGAAGATTTTTATCAATATTTAATGAGGGAATATACTTCCGGAGTCAATTATATGGAAAAAATATATACAGAAAAGGCTCTGCCACGCTTCATTGATCTGTTTAACCAAGGGAAGGAACAAGGATATGTCGACCGGAATTTATCCAATGAAGCGATTTTATTTTATATAAAATCGCTGAATGAATACATCCAACGGGAAGAGGTTTATCAAAGCATCCTGCCTTTGACTGAAGATATCATGAAGATTTTGTTTTATGGGATAGTTGGAAAAAATGAAAAATGAACCATAACCGCGGAATTAAAGAGGTGGTGTGAATCGATAACTCCAATTCACACCACCTTTTTAAGTCAATGTTAACAGTTTGGCAGTAGTATAATTATACTTCTCGATTGATAAATCAAAAACGGCTCCCGCTTTTAAAAAGACCGTACTTTCAACGATTAAAGTCGGATCTCCTGGCTGCAAGTCCAAAAGCTTGGCATCATCCTCATTTAGTTTTTCACACGAAATGATTTTATCTGCAAACCCGATATTCAACTTCAAATCCTCGACAATATATTCATAAATGGAACCATTTGCGATTTCTTTATTTAAGATGGGGATGATGTCTTTATTGAAAAAGGACTCTTCTATTACAATGGGTGCACCATTTAAGTATCTAACCCGTTTGAGGTTATAGATTTTCGTTTTTACCTGGCATTTCATTTGTTTGGCCAATTTTTCATCAGCTTCTATCAGTTCTAACTTTAACACTTTACTTTTCATTTCATCATTCGGAAACACTTTGGTTAAGCCACTCATATCCCTCATCGAAATGCAGCCCGGTCTGGTAAATTCCCTTAGGAATATGCCGCTTCCTTGCACTTGATAGATATAGCCCTGCTCAACCAATATATTGATCGCTTTTCTAATGGTATTCCTGCTGACATCGAACCTCTTCATCAACTCTTCTTCAGTAGGTAACTTAGTATTTAATGTATATTTTCCTTCTACTATTTCTTTCTCCATTTGTTCTACGACCATTCTATACTTTACATCCATATTTCCATATACCTTCCTCTATACATAATGATTTAGAACAATACTTTAGATTGAATGATAGGTTTTCTTTACAATAGTTTATTTTATAACGATTGTAAAGAAACCTCTGTTTCTTTCAGACTGTACTTAGCCTGCATGTTTTTTATTTAACGTTCCGATTGATTTTCAGAAATCCGCTCCCTTTCCGCCGGCTGGCTGCCAGGCCTCATCAAAGCAAGCGCCTGTGGGGTCTCGGCTAGCCAGTTATTCGGCAGGAGTGTCGAAAATTTCTTCAATCCAATAAGATTTACAGTAAAAAAACATCAAGGATAAACTAGTCTAAAACTTGGTTCGGAATAGACCAGCCTACGGTTTTTTCTAGAAAACGTTCCAGTTGATTTTCAGAAATCCGCTCCCTTTCCATCGACTGTCTGACAAGCCTCATCAAAGCAAGCGCCTGTGGGGTCTCGACTAGCCAGTTATTCGGCAGGAGTGTCGCAAATTTCTTCAATCCTTTGAGGGTTACAGTAAAAAAACATCAAGGATAAACTAGTCTTAAATATAATTCGGGATGAGACCAGCCTACGGTTTTTTCTAGAAAACGTTCCAGTTGATTTTCAGAAATTCGCTCCCTTTCCATCGACTGGCTGCCAGGCCCCCTCGGCGCAAGCGCCTGTGGGGTCTCGACTAGCCTGTTATTCGCAGGAGTGTCGCAAATTTCTTCAATCCAATAAGGATTACAGTAAAAAAACTTAAGAATGATTATTCTTAAAATCATGGGCGGTCCGGGAGTGCCTGGAGAGGAAATCAACGGTTTATTCTTTATATCAACTAAAAAAAGACATCCAATCAATTAAAGATAGGATGTCTCTAAATCTATTGAATTCAACTGTCTCCAGCCATGCAGTTGTTTATAAATCCTTCATTCTCTTTAATGTGTAAACAAAGTATTCCCAGTTGTTTATGGTCGACGGGATGCTTAAGTGTTCTTCAGGTGTATGTACGGAAAACATATCCGGCCCGATTGAAACAGTATCCAACCCTGGTATCTTATCTATGAATACACCACACTCGATCCCTGCATGCACAGCGATGATTTCAATATCTTCCTGATATTTTTCTTTGTATGTCTCTTCAAATAATTTCTTGAGTTTCGAATCAGGATTATAGGGCCACTCGGGATAATCCGCGTCAACCAATAGTTCGCACCCAAGCATGTCGGCAATTGCCTTTGCTTGCGTGACCATATTATATTTGATGCTTTTGACCGAACTCCTGATTTCACTTTCGAATATCATTTCCGCTTCATTTGTTGTAACGACCCCTAGATTCGTCGAACTTTCCACTAATCCTTCTATTCCCATGCTCATTCCTTGAACGCCATGCGGGATTACCAGTAAGGAGGAAATGGCTTTAGTCAACGTCTCTTCGGAAAAAACATTTGAAGAAACCGTTTCGATCTTTTCAAACCTGATCAATACCTCAGGGTCGGAAGATTGCAGTTCATTTTTAAAAGTATTTTCCCATTGTTGAAGTCTCTCCGTTATCTCCTGAACATCTTCTGCATGAATCAGTACAGTCGCCTCTGCTTCACGAGGAATGGCATTCCCTTTCAGCCCCCCGTTCATTTGCTGTATGTAGCAAGGGAAATCTGCCGTAAGTTCATGTAATACTCTGCCCAAAAGTTTATTGGAGTTCCCTCTTTCCTTATGGATGGACATACCGGAGTGTCCGCCCTTCAACCCTTTAATCCTGATGTTATAAGATACAGCATCAACAATGGAAGCTGATTCCCATCCGATTGGCAGGACCTGCCGCACGCGTATTCCTCCCGCAGAGCTGACCAGCAGCTTTCCATCTTCCTCCGAATCGATATTGATCATCATTTTCCCTTTGAAGTGAGCCGGATCCACGGCAAGTGCACCGTTCATTGTCGTTTCTTCTTCAGTAGTTATGACTATTTCAAGAGAGGGATGCGGAATATCATTTGCATCCAATAATGCTAAAGCATACGCAACAGCCACTCCATTATCCGCCCCCAATGTTGTATCCGTCGCATACAACATGTCTCCCACAATCCTTAATTGAAGCGGATCTTTCTCGAAATCATGAAGCGTACCCTTGTTCTTTTCGCAAACCATATCCATATGCCCCTGGATAATGACGGTAGGTGCACTTTCATATCCAAATGTGGCAGGCTTTTTGATAATCACATTCAGCGCTTCATCCTGGATCACCTCCAGGTTCCTATCCTTAGCGAAGTGAACCAGATAGTCACTGATCGCTTTTTCATTAGCCGATCCTCTCGGGATTTCGGATATCGCTGCAAAATAATGAAACACCGGATGGCTCGATAATTCTTCTAACGTGCTATACATGAAAAAACATCCTTTCATTTAAAATATTTGTACTGCCTCTCATCCCTTTACTTTTCCAGGACGGAACACGGCCACTCTTGTGAACAATGGATACAGAACGTACCCCAGATAAACACCAACCATATTCAAGATAAGGTCATCGACATCCAAACTTCCGCGCCGAAAAACAAACTGACAGATTTCGATGGCCGAAATCGAAAGTAATGGATAAAGAAATTTCCTTTTTGCGGAGGGCTCCTTCCCTTCCCTCGACAACAAATACAGCCCAAATGGAATGAACAGCCCCACATTGGCGCTAAGGTTATAAAATGACACAAGCCCGTTCATATCGTTCGATAAATATAAAAGAATCGTAGAAAAAGGGACCAAATTATACGAATATACCTGCCCTTCTGGTCGAAAGAACAGCAAAACCAATAATGATAAACTGTAGCCAAAGAATGCGGCCTGCCACAAAAGGCGCGAAATTCGGACCGTTTCACCTCGAAAAAAAAGAACCGCAAACGAAACGAAAAGAAGTATACAAAACCAGACAACGATGATCACCAAAGGATTCAAATATAATCGGAGCTGAAGGAAAAAAGGCAAACCGCACAAAAACAATGCTTGCGACAGCAAAAGGGAAAGCATGACCGATTTTAGGGACATATAACTCCCCCCTTCTATTTCTTACCAATCCTTGCATGTCCTTATATCCTAGGACAACTTTAAGAACCCGTCAACAAACTGCAGAATATAAACCTGTCACTTAGAAAACTGCCAGTATGTTCGTCAAGAGGCAGCTTTTCAAGGCTAATGGATTGCTTGGAATGATTCATTCGCATGTTTTAGTTCTCGCCCAAACTATGTGATTCTCTCCCCAGCCTCATTCCACTTCAACCATGATTTGCGTCAGGTAATTTTCATACCCCTTTACCGCGACTTCATCCAAGATGTATTCTTCGTATGCAAACGACTTGAGGTTCAAGTTTTCACTCGCCATGAATTGTAAGATTCTTTCGTACGTTTCGGAGATATTTTTATAACTGCCTTTATGATAGGCAACAACATAGAATCCCTTCGGTTTTGAATAGAATTTGGGGGCTGGGTGCCTTTCCATGACTTTCGTGTACAAAAATGAATAGTCATCATGATTCCCGTCGATGATGTTTTCTTTACTAATCATGGCCCCGATAGGGAATCCTGTGTAAAATTCATTTTCATTACAGAAATCAATGAAGTCAGAAGTAGATTTTAAGAATTCGGCATCAGAAGAGTTCAGGATGGATTCACTAAGGAAGAGCTGTTCTTCCTCCTGAAGTTTCAAGGTGATTTGAGAGTCATCCATACAAATCGCTTTTTCAGTGAGGTATATTTTCGTTTCAATGATCTTCTGCACTCTGTGAAGGTTCTTTATCTTTTTTTCCAATTCTATGGTCTTTTCTTTGAAAAGTTCAATTAGTTCCATAGGTGACCTGTTAGTAAGAAACCATTTGATCTCTTTCAAAGGCATATTGAATTCTTTTAAAAGCGTGATGACCGAAAAAACTTCGAATTGTTGATAAGAGTAATACCGATAGCCCTTTTCGTTTTTTAAATCAGGAGTAAGAAGCCCAATCTCATCATAATGAATGAGCGTTTGTTTTTTTACATTGCATAATTTGGCGAATTCGCCAGTCGTAAAATATTTGCCTACATTTCCATCGGACATCACGATCTCTCCTCTTGACTATATGGTAACCATATACCTTAGTGTATTAATATATCATGATAACAAAACGGATAACCAGGTGCGAAATGAGGAAGGAAAATAAATGATGAAGACCACTATACATGAAGTCTCGAACGAAAATGTAACGGATATTTTGAAATTGCAAATAAACGAAAAGCAAAAGGCTTACATCGAAACGACTGAACAATGTTTAAAAGACGCGAAGGAATGTAAATACTACAGACCAGTTGGGCTTTATTCGGATGATATCTTGGTTGGTTTTGCGATGTATGGCTTTTTCCCTGGGGAAGGCGAAAATGGCAGAGTGTGGTTAGACCGCTTTTTCATTGACGCTGAACATCAGGGTTTCGGGCTTGGCAGTATCTTATTGGAGGCTTTAATAAAAAGATTAATAGAAGAATATGATTGTCCTGAAATTTATTTAAGCATAGTTGAAGATAATCAGGCCGCCCTTCATTTGTATAAGAAATACGGCTTTGCATTCAATGGCGAATCAGATTATAACAATGAAAAGGTCATGGTCAAAAAAGTATAGGTATGATAATAGCTAGTCCTTTTCAACTCAAAAGTATGTCCAGCAATACAGAAAAAGCCGGTTCCCCTTGTTCCAGGAATCCGGCTTTTTTTAAGATGGTTCATTTTAAAGTGAACGGTACTTTTTTAAACTAATAATATTGATGGTGATAAAGACGGCTGCAAATGCAAGGAGAATGAGGAGATCCAGTAATACCTCATTGAACGTGAAGCCTTTGTACATAATGCCGTTCATGGCATCCGATGCGTAATAGAGAGGCATGATCTTGCCGATTTTTTGCAGCCAGTCCGACATGCCATCCAATGGGAAAATCCCTGTAAAGAAGACTTGCGGCACGATGACGAGCGGAATGAATTGTACCATTTGGAATTCGGATGCCGCGAAACTCGATAGTAATGTACCAAGCGATAATGCAACGAGCGCGACCAGTATATTCGTCAGCAAAACGAGCCAAATGGAGCCAACAAGGACGATATCCAATACATTGACAGCATATAGGACGACAATTATGGTTTGAACTAGAGCAAATAAGCCATATCCGATCACATAGCCCGCTACGATTTCGTATCTTTTAATCGGGGTGGCAAGCAGCCGTTCCAGCGTACCACTTGTACGCTCTTTCAAAAGCGCGATTCCCGCTATTAAAAATACAAAGAAGAAAACGAAAAAGCTGACGAGCATCGGACTGAAAGTATCAAAACCCTTTGTGTCTGCATCCCCGTATACATATTGCTCCTCAATTGAAGGCGTGTTTTTTTCATTCCCTTGCAAAGCATGCATCATTTGCATTTGAACGGCCTTTGCACGGGACGGTTCGTCGTTCAATAGTGTCAGTTTCATTTTTCCATTTTCAACATGCAGCCAGCCATCCGTATCATTTTCTATCATTTTTTCCTGAGAAAATTCCTCAGCAGCCGATACTTGAAAATCCGCTTGTTTCAATGCTTTGACCACGGTTTCATCACTGCCTGTAACAACGAGCTTCAAAACACTTGCTTCTGTATCGAAAATAAAATACATGAGCGTTAAAATGAGCAATGGAGCCAGGAAAAATAAAGCGAGTGTCCTTCGATCCCGGCGCAGCTGCTGGGTAATTCGAGTAACTAGAGAGGCCATTCTCATTTTAGGCCACCTCCAATCCTTAAAAAAACATCATCAAGCGTTTCCGCGGCAAATTGTGTTTTTAAAGCTGCCGGGGTTCCTGCCGCGATGATTTCACCTTCACGCAGCATCGCCAGTTTATCGCATCGTTCCGCTTCATCCATCACATGCGTCGTGATGATGATCGTCTTATGATCTTCGTTTCTTAAACGCTCAAGTTCCTGCCAAATCGATTGTTTCAGCAAAGGGTCTATTCCTACTGTCGGTTCATCCAAAATGAGAATCTCCGGATTTTGGATGAGTGCCGCCGCCAGTGACAGACGGCGTTTCATTCCCCCGGAATAATGCGCAACCCGAACATTCAAATCGCTCGTCAACTGTACGATTTCAGCTGCATATCGAATGCGTTCCCTTCGTTCCTTTTTCGAAAAACGGTATAGCTTCGCAAAAAATTCGAGATTTTCAGCTCCGGTCAATTCTGTATATAAAGCATCGGACTGTGCCATATAGCCGACATCCATTAACAGCGCTCGATTTGGCACTTCATGATCCAGAACCGTGACTTTACCCGCATCGGGCTTAATCAATCCGACAATCATTTTAATCAAGGTCGTCTTTCCGCATCCGGATGGACCTAGCAAGCCAAAAATCCCGTTTTTTTCAATACTCAGGCTCAATGGCTGAATGACCTTTTTATGATGAAAACCTTTGGCAATCCCTTCAATGGAAATCGCATTTTTCAATGTACACACATCCTCCCTCTTTAATTAACACAGTGTTGAGTGTATCATCATTCTAAGGCAGCATTTGTTCTAATACAATCAACACATTTGGAAAAATGTTCAGTGAAGGAGACATTACATGGCATCGATTCATGAGGATATGGTACAAAAGACGAAGATGCAGATACAACATCATTTTATTGCACTCGTTGAAACAGAGGGGTTCTCACATGTATCAGTGAAGAAAATTGCAGAGCGCGCCAACATTAATCGGGGCACATTCTATTTGCATTACACAGATAAATATGAATTGATGGAGCACTTACAGCAGGAATTGTTAAATGAACTTCAAACCCGCATTACTGCCATTTTGCCGGAAGAGGCTTTCAGGGCTCTTCATCAACAGCAGCTTTACACGCCCTTCATAGAGATTTTTCAATTCATCAGTGAACATGCCCACGCTTTGAGGGCCATTCTAGGTGATCAGGGCGATCCTTCTTTTGCCAAAAAAATAAAGCGCGTATTCGGTGAAGTACTATTGGATCGTTTGATCAGCCAGCACCCAGCAGCTAAAAATGAAGCGTTCCGCATGTATATGCACGCCTTCCTGACATCGGCGATTTTAGGGGTGATACAGGAGTGGCTGGAGAATTGTGAAGAGCAAACGGCGGAAGAAATGGCGAAAATCCATTTTCAAATCTTGAACTTCATCAGCCAATTGCGCACATTCATACAATGAACGAATCATCAAAGGCATGTTCCATCAACATGCCTTAAAATCGGATTACATCTTTTTTCTTCGCTTTCACCTCTACATTCCCAACGCAAAAAAACTCATTTTTAAATAAATGAGTTTAAAAGCAAAACAAGATATGGATTTTTCGCTCAGCGTTCCCGGATAGTACACAGGGATTTCATAATTGAATAATACCGCTAATGATGTTGGGATTTTAGTTGATTTACCTTAGGGAAAACAATTTTAAAAACGGATTCTTTTTCTTATCCGTTATCCTTAACTCATCCATGATGATTTGATCCTCATGATCGGCTATCCATTTCCTTAGTGCATCTTTATCCTGGCATTGTGTTAAATATGTCTGGCCACCCTTGCCTGTAGCATTAATAACATATCTATTGAACGTTTTCTCCATAATTGCCCGCCTTTTTAGTAAAATGTCTTGAATCTTTAAATACGAATGCAATGCTTTTTCCTTTATCATTTACAAAAGAAACATAAAAATATATATATTAGAAATTTTGATTGGCAATAGCTTGTTCGCTTGAATGTATTGAATAAAGTACCTCGAGCTGGTTATCATAATTGGATTAATCGAACCTATCATAATGTGCTAACTAATATTTGTCAATACGTTTTTTCAATGTAAATGAAACGTAAATTTTCAGTCTTGTTAAAGAAATATTTTTTTACGATTTAGGGGTTTACAACTGATAAATGATGGGAGTAGAATACGTTTATCAATTTAATGCATTTCGGCCTAAACTCAAGGGAATTGAGTACGGAGGACCCAATCAATTGGGGTTAATTCTGCCTTGCAGAAGGGATGAGATCAGCTCTTTCGCCATCCTACCCGTCAGCTAACTTCGTCGGCTAAAGCGAGGGAGGTCATAAGACCGCCTATTTCGGGAGTTTTTTTCACGCTTTTTGTGGCAAAATAACTGTTCGAAGTTTTTGCTGGTCTTTTTATTATGCCTTTAAAAAGATTCTGAAAGCAGATTGATGATTAAAGCATCATACAGTTTTACACAATTTTTTTATAGGTAGGGATGATTTATTTGAGAATGACAAAAAGTTTATTGGATCCGCCAAAAATACTTGTACTCGGCTTTGCCATCCTGATACTTATTGGGGCCTATTTATTAACCCTGCCGATTTCCACTGAAAATGGCATTGGTCTTCCTTTTCTGGATGCTTTATTCACCGCAACTTCCGCTACATGTGTAACAGGATTGGTCGTAGTGGATACGGGATCGACCTTCACCACTTTTGGTGAGTTGGTCATCTTAACACTGATTCAGATAGGCGGTTTAGGGTTCATGTCATTTGCGACATTTTTCTTTTTCCTTTTAGGCAAAAAGATTTCTTTAAAAGGCAGGTTACTCTTGCAGGAGTCATTAAATAATCTATCCATGGCAGGTGTAGTCAGGTTAGTAAAACGGCTTTTAATTTTCACGGCCATCATTGAGGGCATGGGTGCCCTTATTTTATCGATTCGCTTTTCTTTTGACATGCCAATCGGAAAGGCAATCTATTACGGGGTTTTTCATTCCATATCGAATTTCAATAATGCCGGCTTTGATTTAATGGGGGAATTCAAGAGTTTGACCCCTTATGTATCGGATCCATTCGTAACCCTTACGGTCGTCTTCCTCATCACGTTTGGCGGAATAGGTTTTATCGTGATGAATGAACTATACGAATACCGTGATACCCATCGTTTATCCATACATACGAAGGTTGTTCTGACGACTAGCTTGGCACTTACGATTGTCGGCGCAATTTTAATCTTTTTATTCGAGTTTGGTAATGCCAAGACATTGCAGCCTTTATCTTTCATGGGTAAAACGCTGTCCTCATTATTTCAATCGGTTACACCTAGGACGGCAGGATCCAATACGTTGAATATCCCTGATTTAACTCAGCCTACATTACTGCTCATCATTTTCTTGATGTTCGTCGGGGCTTCGCCCGGATCGACTGGCGGCGGAATTAAAACAACCACATTAGCAACGCTTGTCGGAACGGTTTGGTCACAGATTAAAGGAAAGGGTGATGTGGTATTATTCCGTCACCGCATTGTGAGTGAAACGATCTTTAAAGCATTATCCGTTACATTCATTGGCGTATTCATGGTTTCAATCATCTCCATATTGCTGACCATCACTGAAAGCGGAACTGATTTCTTGATGATTTTGTTTGAAGCCACTTCAGCATTCGCCACCGTGGGACTTTCAATGGGGTTGACCCCCGAATTATCACCGGTTGGCCGGATGCTCATCATTTTCACGATGTTTGCAGGCCGTGTGGGTCCTTTGACTTTGGCCTTTGCCATCGCTATGAGGCGCAAACCAGATCCGTTCCGACGTCCAAAAGGGAAAATCATGATTGGTTAAACATAAATGAAGGAGTGTAAAAGATGGGAAAACGACAATATGCCGTGATCGGTTTAGGCAGGTTCGGAACCAGTGTGGCCCATAGATTATATACGGCTGGCCAAGAGGTATTGGGTGTTGATGTCAACGAGGAAAGAGTAGAAAATGCGGAACTGAGCGTTACCCATGCGATCATGGCGGATACGACGGAAGAAGAGACTTTGAAGTCAATCGGAATCCGTAATTTCGATTGTGTCATCGTAGCCATCGGAAATGACATGCAATCGAGCATTTTAACTACCTTGCTTTTAAAAGAGCTTGGGGTCGATAAGGTCATTGCCAAAGCACTTAATAAAAATCACGGTCAGGTGCTCACTAAAGTCGGAGCTGACTGGGTCATCTATCCTGAGAGGGATATGGGGGAACGGGTCGCGAATCAGCTCCTGTCCCCTAACATGCTGAACTATATAGAGCTCTCTAAAGAATACAATATCGAGGAAATCATCCTGCCCATGAGCATGAAGGGAAAAAGCCTCAGGGAGCTTGATCTACGGGCAAAATATAATATCAGCGTCATTGCCATAGTGAGTAATGGAGAAATCATCATAGCCCCCTCACCAGATCAGGATATCCATGAAAATGATATGCTTTTAGTGGTTGGCAATAAAAAAGATCTAGCCGTCTTTGCCAATATTGAATAATCCAACAGGTTCCGGCTTTTGCTTTTTGGGCCCTGTATCTAGTTTGAATGCAGCATCACTTATACATGCCAGAAGACCCCCATATGGAGGTCTTCTCGATGAAGTTTATAACGAGCATTCCATTCCCTGGATATGTATGTATTATTTCATCGTACTGATTGCCTGGGCAAGAGTGGACTTTATCGTCACTTTATCAAAAGGAAGTTGAAGCTTAACGGCAGTCATGGCTATTTCCGGCAGAAGTCCTGAAAGGGTTGTTTCAATTCCGATCAAATGTAAGGATTCAATCAATTGCGACAGCTGGTGGGCGGATGCACCATCTATTGAATGAACGCCCGATAGGTCAATGAAAAGCCTTGTGACATTTTTTTCAACGCATTTTTGTAAGGTGTTTTCAAGCAAGGTCATGCCCCTTGTCGTGTCAATATTGCCTATCAAGGGAAGCAACGCCATGTTATCTTTAAGGGAAATGATGGGCGTGCTCAATTCATCGATCGTTGCCTGTTGGGCTTTCATGATTTTATTGGCATATCTATGATTCGCTTCAGTAAACCTCTCCATCACTTCACTGAACACCTTCACCACTATCCGGTACCAGGAATTTATTTCTTCCTGTGGATATTGGTCACCATGCAATTCCACAAACCTGTCAATATAATCAAGGTATTGATCTTGCGTTCTAAAAAACTCCCTCAATATAAAATAGATGGGTGTATTTAAATGCTGCTCATCCTTACCGATATCTTCAATCCAATCATCAAGCCTCTTAAAGAATTCCCTCTCCCCTGTATCGAAGACCTGAAAGAAACGCAAATGGAATTCATTATTTTGCTGCTTAAGTTTTTTAATCACTTTGGGATCGGATGAGCTATAAACACCCGCTTTACCGCTTTTATTCAATGTTGCGTACCAATCATCAGTCAATTGTGCTGCCGCGCCCACTAAAAAGGAATATAATTCTTTATTTCTATGCATAAGTTTCTCCACCTATTTTTTATAAAATAGCATTCCAATTGGTCTCAGTAATCAATAAATCGAATGCACTACATACAGAAATCAGCATTGTCAGGCATTTAAAGTTAAACGTTTCATCAGCTAAGGAAAAGCATCGAAGATAACCTCTTCAATACATGGATTGTCATGACCTGATGCCCAATGGTCCCCTCTTTCCATATACCTTCCCAGCTGTTTTTGAAACCATGCAACCACTGTTTTTCAAAAAAAAATTTGCAGGAACCTACATCTATCATTCTGGTGAATCTGCGTTCCCCCAAAAAGCATTTTATTATTAAAGTTTACCATTTTTATATTTTGTTAACAAATCCCTCCTTTTCCTCATAAAAAAAGGACCTGTTCCCAGATCCTCCGTTTAAAACCATCGCATCACCATTTCACCTTACTTTTTCATAAATAAGGCTGTCCATAAGCCTTGCACCCCAAACGTTTCATCCGATTGTTCCATTTTCCTCATTTTACGTATTTCCACCACTTCAAATTCCTTGAAAATCATTCTGAGTTTTTCTTCAGTAAAACCTAATCCGCCTTTAAGGCTCCTTTGCCTGTATACCTCCCAATCTGAAAGATCTGCACCACCCAATATGCCGCCTTCGACAAAACAAGTAATTGAATACAATCCCTCAGGCCTTAGCGCCTTTTTCACCATCTCCAAATAATTGATCCTTCGATGTGGGGCAATATGGTGAAAACAACCTGAATCATACACGAAGTCATATTGCCCTTCCTCAATATCCAAATCAAATATATTCCTTTGAATGAAGTTCACGTGCACTTTCTTTTCTGCCGCTCGTTCTTTTCCCCATTCCAGTCCTGCCTTCGAAAGATCAACCGCATCAACGGAACAGCCCTTTTGAGCAAGGTAAACGGCATTTCTCCCAGGTCCGCACCCAAGCTCAAGAACCTTTCCTGGCCCAATTGCCCCTCCATCAAAATATGTAACCAAATTCTCATCAGGGAAATTTTCGAAAAAGGGAACCCCCTTTTCACGGTCTTCATAAAAATCATTCCAGAATGCAGTTGGCTCACGCAATAACGAGTCCAGCATATTCAATAGATCTTCATAGGTTATAATCGTCTCCGACAATACCATCACCTCTTCCCATCGTATCCCGCCATTTAATTATACTGGTTTCAGCCAGATGCCCCTATTCTTACTCATCGCTACTTTGACCATCTCTTCTATAATGTCGACACCGTAACTTTTGCCAAGAATGTTCAGTTGAGCCAATTTGGATAATGTGGCGTCCATTCCATTAAAACTTCCAGAATGGTATCATTTCCATTACTATTCAATTGGGATAGGGGTCCTTTCTGATTTTCCATAGACTCCCAAACCAATCTATCAAATCCGCTTACTGATGATTATCTTCCTATACATTCCATTCAGCATGATCGGTCGATCCTCTTCAATTTTCATATACTTATCATGTCTACTGAACAAGACTTCAAACCGCAAGCCAATATCCGTTCCTAAAAATCTAATGATGGGCCGCAGAAGCTTTTTGGGTAGCGATAGCCGTTCATCTTTAGAAATAAACTTATCGAATAGTATGATTTTCCCCTCGCCTTTTAAAACCCTGATCATTTCCCGAAGGCATTCATCGGCATCAGGTACGACGGAAAGAACCAAACTTCCCACTATGTAGTCAAACGATTCATTATCGAATTCCATATGCTGTGCATCCATCTCGAGAAAATTGATCGAAGTATTATCAAATTTCTCCATCGCTTTATTTAGCATATCGGCTGACAGGTCTATCGCCGTTATCTCCAGATCAAGGTTCTTGATCAACTCCAAATCGGCCCCGGTACCTACGCCCACAAACAGAACCTTTGCATGATCTTGGAAATGCATCTCATCAAATATTCTTTTCCTGGCATCTAAAAAGAGATGAGAATTGAATATTTTGTCATAAATCGGCGACCAAACCTTATAAATCACTTTATTCCACGAATTATTCAACATCCCCACCCCCTTGCTTACTTTTTCTATAAAGCATTAAAAATCCCTTCCAAGCTGATATCATATCTGGATAATTAGTAAGAATAATCTCCATGCGACGCTTAAATGCAGACATTACACCTGCGCGATTCATTTTAAATATATTACATTGACTGTCATAGTAATATATCTTAAGATATACCAAAGGAGGTGAGGATTTGGTTCAACGACAACTATCCTCTGACTTGCTTCGAGGACATGTAGATACGATGATTCTAAAACTCCTGCAAAGTGGCGATAAATATGGTTATGAAATCAGCAAACTGATATATATGGATTCGGATGAGCAATATGAAATTAAGGAAGCGACGATGTATTCCAGCTTAAAGCGACTGGAAAAGGACGGATGCATCATTTCTTATTGGGGAGATGCCACACAAGGCGGGAGAAGGAAATATTACAAAATCACCCCGATTGGGGAAGACACATATATCCAAAATAAAAAAGACTGGGAGCAGGCCAAGCGAATACTTGAGCGCCTCTTGTAAGAAAGGAAGATGAAATGTGATTGAAAAATTGAATACACATGTTCATAACATTTTTGCTCCGTACAAAAGTGCAAAAACAGCAAATGAATTGGAAGAAGAACTGCTGCAAAACTTACTGGAAAAATACAATGACCATAGAAGGAATGGTACGAGCGAGCAGGAAGCGTTTAAGCTGACTGTGGATTCGATTGGGGAAGTATCAGAGCTCATGGAATCGCTCAATCTGCAATACAATGTGCTTGAGCAGGCGATAAGCATGGACTATTCCAGGCAACGCTTATTGGATTCCGACTTCCGCTCGGTTTCGGTGCATGATGGAAAATTTAATTCCTGCGATTTAAGCCGTTCTGATTTCAGCCATTCCGATCTGACGAACAGCACATTTAAAAGCACTAACTTAAATAATTGCATCTTTGAAAACGCCAATTTAACCAGTACCTTATTTAAAAGCGCAAATTTAAAAGGAGTTACTTTCAAGAACTGCCTTTATAATAAAACCCATTTTAAAGGCTGTAATTTATCTGGTCTTATTTTTGATAAGGAAACATTCAAACAAACCATTTTCGAGGGTTCTTCATTGAAAAAGGCATCATTTCGCGATGCCACACTCATCAATGTTCAATTTCGGATGTCCGATTTAAAGAAAATCGACTTTACTGGAGCTTCGATGGATAAACTCACTTACAACTTTTTACATGGAGCTAAGGTTGATCTTAGCGGCGTGACCATCATCTAAAGGAGGATTTTACAATGACTTTACCAATAGCGATTGTCGTATCCACCTCAATCATTTGCGTGACCGTGTTTCTGACTGCGGTCGTTTTAAAAGGAATGAGCATGGGAGAATGATTCAACAAAACCCCTGTGCTAAGACATGAAAAGTCTTAGCACAGGGGTCTTATATGCTTATCATCCAACCGCCCATCCTACTCTGCATGAACCTTTAGACCTCCACTTCAAATTCTTTAACGTAGACAGCATTCCCGGTGATTTCAATATCGTATGTATCATGGTTTTTGGCAGCCGTAACGCGGACTCTGCCATCCTTCCCGATTTCATGTCCCTGTTCGATTAATAGGTGTACCTCATCTTCAAGACCATCCTTTATGTATTTTGCATAATAAGCGCCCATTACACCTGAAGCCGTTCCTGTTACAGGGTCTTCAATCGTACCTGAAAATGGCGAGGAAAAATGCCGGGCATGCATATGTGCATCACTATCATACGTTTCCAGGCAAAAGGGATGAACTGAAGCTCTTGGCATTTCCTTTAATAATTGCGGAAACAGTCTATTGTTCGCCTTCATCCTTTTGAATGAATCACGTTCCTTTACCGGAACCAGTAAAGTCCATAAACCTGTACTTCCATAAACGATAGGTAATTCATTTTCAAGATCATCTATGTCAAGTCCGAGGGAACTGGCCAAGCTACCCTTATCTCCGTTAAACGCTACAAACTGAGGCGCGGCCTGCTTCATCGTGATGTAAATCTCTTGATCCGCGGTCGTATGGATCTTGATTGGCAATATTCCCGCTCCTGTTTCAATCATCAGCTCATCCTTATCCAGCAATCCCCTTGTCTTCAGCGCATGGATGGTGGCCATTGTCGCGTGACCGCAGAGATTCATTTCATGTCCTGGTGTAAAATAACGGATTCTAAGATCCGCAATATCGGACTCCATGGGAAAAGAGGTCTCATTGAACCCCACCTTCAGCGCTATATCCTGCATTTCATTTTCCGTCAGTCCATCCGCATCTAAAACCACGCCCGCCGGATTTCCTTTATTTGGTCTACTACTGAACGCATCGTAATGAAAAACCCTTACCATCTTCAAATCTAACATCTCCTATTAAATGAATGGTGCTTCTCTTTTAATAGTAATTCTATATCTCCATCAAAATCCCTTTTTCGTCCTATACTTCAGTGAAACGACCATTGATTTTATCATTTCCCTCCGGAAGACTCCCTCTTCAAGCGTGTGAAGGGCTAGATGAATGGCAGTTGGCCTAAGCCAAAGTATTCTTTTGAGTAGGCTGGTCTCATCCCGAATTATGTTTAAGACCCATTTATGTATGGAAGAGATTTGCGACACTCCTGCCGAATGACTGGCAGCCGGGACCCCACAGACGCTTGCTTTGATGAGGCTTTGCAGACAGCCGGCGGAAAGGGAGCGGATTTTGAAATCAGCTGGAATTTTTTCAACTAAAAAACTGCAGGCCAACTCGTATTTCTTAGAGTTTGCCTGCAGTCTGAAAAACGACTATCGAGTCCCAAGGGACCATTAATTCATTTGAGATTTATGCCATTTCCACGCACTTTCAATGATTTCTTCCAAATCTATCGATGCTTTCCAACCAAGCTCTTCATATATCTTATTGGCCGAAGCAACCAGGCGGGCGGGATCTCCAGGGCGACGGTCTGCATACTCGATGGTCGGTTTCACTCCCGTGACTTTTTCACAAGTGTCGATTACATCCTTAACCGAATATCCTTTTCCATTCCCAAGATTGTAGGTGGCCGTATCCTTCTTCCCGGATAATAGGGCTTGAAGCGCGATTATATGAGCTTGGGCTAAATCCGTTACATGGATATAATCACGGATGCAAGTGCCATCTTCTGTGTCATAGTCCGTACCAAACACGGAAATCTTCTCACGTTGCCCTAATAAATGCTGTAAAATGATCGGAATCAAGTGTGTTTCCGGGTCATGGCTTTCACCGATTTTTGCTGATGCATGTGCTCCGGCCGCATTAAAGTAACGCAAGACGACATAATGAAGTCCATATGCTTTTGCGAAGTCTCCTAAGATCTGCTCTACCATCAATTTCGAGCGGCCATATGGATTAATCGGATTGGTTGGCTGATCCTCATCAATCATATCAACATTCGGTATCCCGTATGTAGCTGCCGTTGAAGAAAAAATGAAATTCTTAACATCATGCTTGAGCATGGTATTCAACAATGTAAGAGTTGCACCTACATTATTTTCATAGTATTTATAAGGATCTTGGACAGACTCCCCAACCAAGCTATTTGCAGCAAAGTGCATAACTGCTTTAATGGGATACTTAAGGAAAATATCATTCAAGACCGCTTCGTCCCCTAAATTCCCTTCCACCAAGATGGCCTTCGAATCGACCAACGAACGAAAACCGGTTGATAGATTATCCAGAATGACAACCTCTTCAGTATTCACTAACTCTTTTACAAGATGACTTCCAATATATCCTGCACCGCCAACGACCAAAATCATATAGAATTTCCCCTTTTACTTTAAGCTTTAATGAATTCTTGCCAATTTTCCCAAGCCATTAGTGAGAGGTCTAATTATAACCTCCCACATTTTATAAGCATTTATTGAAGGTTTCCATGGCCAATCCATTATATTGGGTGTAATCAAACTTCGCTAGTTTAGGATTATCATTACTAACCATGGTAGATAAGCCCTTTTCCAGCCCATCTATGCTATTTTCGACAAGTAAACCATATTTGCCGTTTTCCAAAACGGTTCGGTTAGCCACTATATCAGTAGCCATGATTTTCATTCCTAAAGTCATCGCCTCCAATAAAACCATAGGCTGCCCTTCATAATGTGAGGAAAGAACGAAGCAGTCACATTTTTCCATGAACGAAAATGGATTTTCAAGCTGGCCCAAAAGATGAATGGAATGATTTAAGTCCAGCTCATCAATGATTGCCTGCAAATCTTCCTTTAAAAGGCCTTGTCCTAAAATATACAGTTTACTATTTTTGTGTTTTTCATGAAAGCCTGCGAAAGCACGAATCAAATTATCTTGACCTTTTTCAGGGGATAATCTACCCATATTGACAAAGTTAAAATCATTTTTATCAGGATATGGAATGAATTGATTATTCACTTCCAATCCATGGACATCTTGCACGCATAACGCCTGTTTATCGATCCAGCCTATAGATATCCCATCCAATGATATATGGGCATAAGTACCAAGTTGGGTAACCGCTTCTTTATCGAATTCCACGATCCGGCCATTGAAGCTTGGCCCATTTTCCAAGACCATGGCATCTTGCAGCCCATAAGGCTTATCCCAAATATTATAATCGCCCAAGTTAATTTCGGCAGTGCCGCGAACTTCCCGCTCTTTTAACAGGATTGGCTCTTCTATCACTTCAAATGCTCTTGTATTTAACCAGCCTATTTTCTTATTATCGATTTCGAAAAGATAATAGCCGCCTTTGTTTGTTCTGTTATACATTATGATCCTGACGATTTGCCCTTCAAAATCGATTGCCCTGCTCACTCTTTTGGCCTTGTAGTTCGGATAAGCCTTCGTCCAGATTGTATGGTCCTCCGGATTGGTTATTTTCCCGTACTTCTGATTACCCGTGTTTATTTCCTTCAACGTCCTATTTTCAATCTTATCAATGAACTTTTTATTGTTTTTATAGTTTCTGGATATTATATACTTTCTTTTCATCATGATTTGCAGCTTGTCATTAAAGCTCATGTCTTCATTGATTGTACAATGTTCAAGCATGGATAAAGCCGAATTATCTATCCAGCCTATTATCTTATCTTTTACAGATATTCTGCTATAAATCGAATGCTGGGTTTTTGCTTCCTTATCGACGTTTACAATGATCCCTTTAAAATCCTGACTGCCAGAGATTTTGTACGTGCCTTCAACCTTATACGGCAACGACCAAATATAGTTCGATCGAGGTCTTACTAACCTTGCAATCTTATCCACTTCTTTTTCATAAATGATGCTGTCTGGCAACAGCTCCACAGCTTCTTCACTAATCCAGCCAATGATTTGATTGTTATGGCTGAATTTATAAAAAGTGTTCTGATTAGCATAGGCCTTTCTCGAAATCACGATTTCAGCACCTTCAAATCGTTCTTCCAATGGAAATTGAGTGGCATTCGAAATTCCCGGAAGGGCATTCCAAACATGATTATCCTTAACATCCCTTAATATCGCCCTTGCTTTGAAGTTTTCTGTGATCAATGCCTTTTCATCATTTTCGATAACTTCAGATTCATTTGGCTCGATTTGAAGGATTTTATCCGGGTTGATAGAATTCATTACATAATCAAATTTATCGTAGTCTGCATACTCCAATAGATTCTTTCGGTTTAATTCCATCGTTCCCTCAGAAACACTTACAAGCTTATCAAATCGATTATATACGGAAAATAGTCCCCTTAGATTGATACGGTGAGGTCTCTTTCCATTAAAAGTTTTCTCACTTTCGGAAAGCAAATCATTATGCATATAACAAACTTTCTTTTTTGCATCTGCCGCCAGAAGATATTTAGCCCAATAATGGCTATAACCGCTAAAATCGATCACAAAATCAAACTTCGTTTTACCGAATAAACGTGCATGCTCTCTAATATAGGCATCTTCCGGGTAAAGCTTCTTCCCTAAGAATCCTCTTTCCCCTCTGTTATGGATGAATTTATCTTTGTAGACTTCCAAAATTTTATACACAGGCAAGCCAGGTTTGAATAAAAAACGCACATTCTTATTCACCTTGCCAAGATTCTTTAGGGCTTCATGAGAATGAGGAGTGGCAGTAAAACAGCTGACATCATATTTATCGTAATCAATATTATTCATTAAGTTAAGGAAAGAGGAAGTAATTCCGTTATCCCTCATTCCGCCAGGATAAATCAATATTTTTTCCTTTGCGGAATCGAGGCCAGTAATTGTGTTCAGTTGTTTCGTAGATTTATTGAAAATATTATGGACTATTCTCTCTGTTACTTTTCCATCCTCATGGTTCGTGAATTTTTCCTGCATTTTTTTATATTTATCGGAATATCCCAATTTCACATTTTTAATATCTTTAATGGCCAGTGCCAATTCTTTTGAGTTAAAAAGCATCGGTCCCGGGAGTTCATCATTTTGGAGATATTGACCCCTTTGCTCAGCATAAACGTCCGTATCCCATGTGTAGAACAGAATGGGCTTATCGGTAACAAGGTAATCAAAGAAGATGCTGGAATAGTCTGTGATAAGCAAATCGACTGCAGCAAGCAATTCATTTGTATCCACATGATCAGGTATTAGTCGATCCTTAATTTCCGAATGCTTAGTGGCTTCTTTATAAAGATAAGGGTGCACCTTAATCAATATATTATATTGTTCACCGACTTGACTTTGTAGATCATTCATATCTGCAATAATTTGCAAAAGATCGTTATCCACTTTAGCCAGATTCGTCCCCTTCCAAGTCGGGGCATATAAAATACTTTCCTTGGCATCGCTGATTTTCAAACCTAGATTTCTTAGATAATCCTTATACTCCCCCGGATTCGTGTTCAGCGTCAAATCGATCCTCGGATATCCTTCTTCTATAATTTCACCTTTATACAAACCATTCAGTTTATAGCTTTTTGTAAACATATTAGTAGTATGGGCATTAGGGCTCAAGATGAAATCCGCACTCAAGAAGTTCCTGACAACGTTTTGAGAATGTGAAGGGTTACCGGGTATATCAAAGCCCATATTCTTAAGAGGCGTTCCATGCCAGGTATTGATGTAAATTTGCTCGCTTTTAGGGATGAAGAAAGACTGGAATGTGGAGTTATTGATTAAATACTCACTTGTTGCCAGCCATTTTAAATATTCCTTTGAATTGCGTTGAACGAATTGAACATTCGGCATATCCTTATACTTCGCCATTACACCTGAAAGGACATTGAAATCCTGGATGGACCAAATGTGCATGAAATCTTGATAGTCCTGATTTTCCAGCATATATTTAAACATCGCGTATGGACTGTCAGTCATACTGTTTCCATCACGACTCTCATATAGAATGGTGTTTTTTTGCACGCTTAATTTCTCATAATACTTTGCATATTTATTTACACGCTGATGATTTTCCTTTAATAAGAAATTGGCGATAGGCTGTTTAAGGAAATCTACTTTTCTTTTTATTACCTTCTTATTCACTGAATAGGCATCCCCTTTTATAGATTTATTCACCATTCAAAATTATGTTTGCCGTTCATTAACCCAAAATAACAACTATGAATGATCAATAGTTGGAGATTTTTTAAAATGATTACTCTATTAAATTAAAAGTGTATGAATGGGCAGTAAAAGTTTATTTGTCCACTGCCTTATGCAGGTCGAGGATATTTTCCATTATTTTTATGATATCATCCCTTAAATCAGGACGTTGCAGGGCAAATTCAATGGTCGTTTTCACAAAACCATCAACAACACCGACATCAAAGCGTTTTCCATCAAAATCGTAAGCGAAGACTTTTTGGATTTCATTCAGTTTTTGGATGGCATCCGTTAATTGGATTTCACCGCCAGCTCCTGTTTCCTGCTTGGCCAGGAAATCGAATATTTCCGGAGTCAGGATGTATCTTCCCATGATGGCTAAATTGGATGGTGCCGTTCCTTGTTTTGGTTTTTCGACGAAACGGTTCACTTCGTATCTTCTGCCTTCTTGCGTAAGCGGGTCAATGATGCCGTATCTATGTGTTTCGTTCTCATTTACCGGCTGCACTCCAATGATCGACGAACCTGTCGCATCATATTCGTTGATTAATTGACGTATGGAGGGCACATCGCTTTCCACGATATCATCGCCTAAAAGGACGGCAAAAGGCTCATCACCAATAAAATTACGCGCACACCAAACAGCATGTCCGAGGCCTCTCGGTTCTTTTTGCCTAATGTAGTGGATATTAGCTAAATTGGATGGGTATCTCACCTTCTCCAATAAATCGAATTTCCCTTTTTCACTCAAGTTATTCTCAAGTTCATATGCATGATCAAAATGGTCTTCTATCGCTCGCTTATTCTTTCCTGTGACGATGATTATATCTTCAATTCCCGCTTTCACGGCTTCTTCTATAATATATTGAATAGTTGGTTTATCGACTATTGGCAGCATTTCTTTAGGCATTGCCTTCGTTGCAGGCAAAAATCTAGTTCCCAATCCCGCTGCAGGAATAATCGCCTTTTTAACTTTTTTCATACTTTGTAACTCCTTCACATTAAGATAAATCTACAAAAAACACCATTTTTTTCTGAATCATCCTTTTTATAGTAACATAGACTCGTATATTGTAAATATATTAACAAAAAAAATACCCTTCTTTTGTAAAAGTAACCATAATTTCAACTACCATTCCATGCAATATCCCGCTAAAAAATAAGGCCATTCCTCGATATTTCAGGAAAAGGCCTTATTTTTTTCACTATATGACTAATAGGTCCGAGGACCTGATTATTTAGTTCCATTTATCAATTCATTCGTTTTTAACAAGTCGGCTGCATCCGGATCTGTTGCAATCAACAGCCTGCCATAATTCATCCATTTCAACGCAAAGAAAATGGACGTCACCACAAGGGGCGACGTCCACTAAATTATTCAGCTTCGGCAACAACGGTAAAGCGTTGGTTGAGGTGCTGCGGGTTTTCAATTTCATCAAGTACCGCAAGGGCAAAATCGGCATAACTTACATAGCTTTCACCCTTTGAGTTTACAAGAAGGTTGTCTTTACCCAATGTATACCCACCTGTTCTATTTCCTTGCGGATCAAAGAAAGCGGAAGGACTGATGAACGTCCATTGGATGCCAGTGGCATTTTGTAAATCGCCAAGGTTCTTGGATTGATTATAGGCTGTTGCATAGTACTCTTTAGGGAACTCAGGCGTATCCAATACGCGGATCGTTTTTGCCTCGTCAACGAAAAGACTTCCAGCTCCGCCAACAACGATCAGTTTAGTTTGAGGAGCCCCTTTCATGGCCTCAATCAAGATTTGTCCTGCCTCGACATGCAGATGTTCTTTCCCTGGAGCAGCGCCAAATGCATTCACTACCACATCGAATCCATTAATATCATCAGCTTTCAGATCGAATACGTCTTTTTCCAGTACGGATGCTCCTTGAATTTGGACTTTAGCTTCATCCCTGACAATGGCCGTAACATCATGTCCCCTAGTCAATGCTTCCTTTAAAATCAGACTTCCAGCTTTTCCGCTCGCACCAATAATACCGATTTTCATTTTAAATTCCTCCTATATATTGTTTTTGGAACTTTAATTGTAACTTTATTGATTACATGTAATAATATAAGTTACAAGTTGCTGTTTTGTCAACTTTATTATTTAGAGGAGTTCGGAGATATATTCAGTTTCGGAGATATATCGCAGATTTCGGAGATCTATCACGGTTTTCCTCGATATTTTGCAGATTCCCAAGATCTATCCTGATTTTTCGTCGAGATATTTCAGTTTTCGGACATATATCCTAATTTTTCGTCGATATTTTGCAGGTTCCGGAGATCTATCCTGGTTTTTCGTCGATATATCGCAGATTTCGGAGATCTATCACGGTTTTCCTCGATATTTTGCAGATTCCCAAGATCTATCCTGATTTTTCGTCGATATATTTCAGGTTCCGGAGATCTATCCTGATTTTTCGTCGATATATATAAAAAAGCACCATTCCTTTTGGAATGGTGCGCTTAAATTAGCTGTTTTTCTTTTTCATTAGCAGTCCCATGCAGATAGTGATTAGAGTAAACGCGATAAAGGCCAAAAACGGGATCGTGATGAATCCTAACCAATTTATATATTCACCTGAGCAGGGAACACCGCTTTGACACATTTCGAACTGCTTTAATGCTGGGATTTTTTGCAGACTAAAGTGATATCCTGACACCAACATGCCCAAAATCGATAATGGGAGGATGTATCGGTAAATTTTTAGGTCTTGCTCATAAAAGGCACGTCCCAATAAAATAATGAGCGGGTACATCAAGATCCTTTGATACCAACAAAAGGTACAGGGTACATAATGGAGAATCTCACTAAAGTAGAGACTTCCAGCAGTGGCGATGATCGATAGGATCCAAGAAAATAATAGTGGCTTGTTCATCACTATTTCTCCTTCGCTGCATCATCAACCATTTTCTCTAAATCATCAATTGTATTTCCTTCAAACTTCTTGCCATTTACAAATAAGGAAGGAGTTCCGGAAACGCCTAATTCGTCGGCCAAATCCATATCCTTTTTCCATTGGTCCTCGGAATTGCCTGCTTTAAAAGAGGAAACGACTTTTTTCACATCTTTGGCATTTGCGATTTCTTTCAATGTTTCTTCTAGGAATTTGTCCGTAAACACATCTTCCTTTTCATATTTCAGGTCCTCTGGCTGCTTATCGTACAGAAGCTCATGGAATTTCCAAAAGGTATCATTTCCTAATTCCTGATAAACACTTTCCGCAAATTTAGCGGATCTGGTTGAATCGACGTTAATGAACGAATAATTCATGAAATAAAATTGCGCTTTTCCTGTATCAATCAATTCGCTTTGTATGGAAGGAAAGAATTGCTCCTCGAATGTCTTACATACTGGACATTTATAGTCACCAAATTCGACTATTTGGACAGGTGCTGATTTTTCACCCAAATAAGGCTGTGATTTATAATCGATTTCTTTAACGGCTGTATCTTCGTCCTTCCCATTTGCCAAAAATATAAAGCCAATAATGATTACAGCAATTAACCCTATCATCCAAAACGTGAATGCAGAAGATTGTTTTTGATTACCCTTTTTTTTATTAGCCATCATATACCTCCATCACTTGTAGTTGTGTCGATATTCCTTCTCCAGCCATAGCGGCCGATTCCGGTTCCCCCCTCCTGTTGCTTTCACCTGTAACTGATTCATTTACACGTTATAATATAAGTTTCACCATGCTGGTTTGTCAATTACACATACTTTTTATTTTTGCCTTTGCAGAAACGGCGTTACTTGACAAGGATACGGTTAATGGATAAATATTATTCTTGCAGGCCATTATAACTTGTAACCACTTGAATTACATGTTAAATAATTTATACTATATAAGAATAGAGATTTTAAAGGAGAGAAAAAAGAGATGTCCATCAGTACCCGCTTTTCCGTAGGAATCCATATATTATCTCTTTTAGAAATAAACAAAGAAGGCGTTAACACTTCTGATTTTATTGCAAAAAGTGTAAACACCAACCCAGCCTTAATCAGAAAAATCACCGGCATGCTGAAGAATGCAGGTTTAGTGAACGTTCGTCCGGGTATCGCCGGAGCAACTTTGGCCAAGGAATTATCGGATATCACTTTGCTTGATGTTTATCAGGCTGTCAACGTTGCCTCGGATAAAGAATTATTTGGAATCCATGAAAATCCTAATCCAGCATGCACTGTTGGAAGAAATATACAAAAGACAATAGAACCCATCTTTTCAGTTGCGGAGCTTGCCTTGGAAAAGGCATTGGGAGTGGTAACGATCGAGGATGTCGTTAGGGGTATTCTGGAAAAGGATAAAATCAAATAGCAAAAAAACACATGAGTCGGACTCATGTGTTTTTTACCATTATTATTTATACTTAGGAACTTCAATGGTCAATTTATAGGAATCTAGTAAACTATACAAATTATAAATCTGTTTCACTTGTTTTGTTGCCCATCCAATATCAGTCGCATACTGGTGTGAAGCATATCCATATTTCTCTGCAGCCGTAGGATTCCATCTCATTTTGTAAAGCGTGTCCTGTCCAGCAGAGATATATCCTTTGGCGATGAATTCGGCACCGCCTATGATGGCCGCCTCCGGAGTGAACCAGCCAGCATTATAGGCGTATTGAGCGCCGCTGCTTAGCGCCGTTCCGTCAAATGCTCCCACTCCATACATATTATAGACCGTTTTCCCGTTAACCTTTACGCCAGTCGCTAACGGTGATGTGCCATTCCCGGTCTCCAGCAAAGCATGTGAAATCAGGTAGATTTCATTGACCCCATATTTCTCCCCTGCCGCAGTAAAGGTTGCAGCTTGGCCTTGCAGAATCCCTTTACCTGAAAGGATTCTATTATTCACTTCAGAAACGTCCATGTTGGTGACTTGGGAGAGCTTGACGAATTGGAATGATTTGATTGGATCATCCACAAAATTATTGGGGTTAAGATTATATTCTATATCTTCCGGGCTGGCATTTACCCATGTCTTGTTATAGTCCACCTCATACCAATAGTATCCGTCAGAGCCCTTTACTTTTGATTTAATATTCAATGATTGATTATTGCTGACAGGACCGACTACCCAATAGTTAGATCCAGCTCCGCCCCTGACACGCCAACCGGTTCCTTTAACCGTACCTTTTGTAGAATTGATTAAAGTTAATCCATCTTCTCGTATGTAGGTTTTATAATTTTTATCCGTTTGACCATTTACGGCCATTTGAATTTCAACCATTTTTTCCATCGTAAGATCATATTCTTTATCGATCCTGATTATCGATCCATTCGAACTTCCTGGACCTTCCGGTGCTTTGACCGTTAAATATTGCGTACTGACATATCCCGTTTTTCCATTGGCCGTGACTCTTGACCAGCCATCGGATTCTGAATACACCGTTACGGCCGTATTGTTTACAAGCTTGGTTATAATTGAAGCGGAAGCTGATGCTTGTGACCGCATATTCAGACTGGAGCCATCATTCACATTTACATATTTAACTAACGTGTTTTCTTCTCCGTCCGGATTCTGCCCCGGTAAAGAACCAGGCTTCGTTGCTGATAGATATTGCGAATTGACATAACCTTCTCCGCCATACGCTTTAACTTTTGACCAGCCATTTGATTCCGAGATGACTTCTACCTCTACACCCCTTGCCAATTTCACAATGACGGAAGCACTTTCTGACGGCTTATTCCGCATATTCAGTGAACCCGAGCTGACATTTACATATTTCGTTGTCGTTTTTTCAGGTATGGTTGGTTTGGAGTCCATTTCAGGTTTTGTCGTTGAAAGAAAGTCAGTACTGACATACCCCTCAATCCCATTGGCCTTGATCTTCGCCCAACCTTTGGATTCCGAATAGACCGTCACTTCCGTTCCTTTTGACAGCTTTGCGACAATACTCGCGCTTTCCGACCCACTTTTTCTCATATTGAGCGTTCCAGAGCTTACGTTTACATATTTCGTCGTCGTTTTTTCAGGCGTTACTGCCGTTGATCCCGATCCTGGTTTTGTTGTCGATAGATATTTGGCACTGACGTGGCCGTCTTTTCCATTTGCTTTGACTTTGGCCCAACCTTTGGATTCCGAATAGACCGTCACTTTCGTTCCTTTTGAAAGCTTTGCGACTATGTTCGCACTTTCCGATCCGCTTTTTCTCATATTGAGCGTTCCAGAGCTTACGTTTACATATTTCGTCGTCGTTTTTTCAGGCGTTACTGTCGTTGATCCCGTTTCTGGCTTTGCCGTCGATAGATATTTGGTGCTGACATATCCGTCCTTTCCATTGGCTTTGACTTTCGCCCAGCCATTGGATTCCGAATACACCGTCACTTTCGTTCCTTTTGAAAGGATGGCGACTATGCTTGCGGTAGCTTTTCCACTATTTCGCATATTGAGGGAACCCGTGACATATTTCGTCGTCGTTTTTTCAGGCGTTACTGTCGTTGATCCCGTTCCTGGCTTTGCCGTCGATAGATATTTGGTGCTGACATATCCGTCCTTTCCATTGGCTTTGACTTTCGCCCAGCCATTAGCTTCCGAATAGACCGTCACTTTCGTCCCTTTTGAAAGGATGGCGACAACGCTTGCGGTAGCTTTTCCACTTTTTCGCATATTGAGGGAACCCGTGCTCACATTCACATATTTCGTTGCCGCTTTAGCCGTTACCTCAGCTTTGGTTACCGTTCCTGGCTTCGTTGATGATAGATACTTCGCGCTGACATATCCTTCTTTTCCATTGGCTTTGATCTTCGCCCAGCCATTAGCTTCTGAATAGACCGTCACTTTCGTCCCTTTTGAAAGGATGGCGACAACACTTGCGGTAGCTTTTCCACTTTTCCGCATATTCAGTGAACCTGTGCTTACATTCACATATTTCGTTGCCGTTTTAGCCGTTACCTCAGCTTTGGTCACCGTTCCTGGTTTCGTTGATGATAGATACTTCGCGCTGACATATCCTTCTTTTCCATTGGCTTTGATCTTCGCCCAGCCTTTGGACTCCGAATACACCGTTACCTGTGTGCCTCTTGTCAGCTTTGCGACTATGCTGGCACT
>NZ_JBNNIU010000008.1:0-120832 GCF_050269675.1 Peribacillus sp. NPDC076916 | reverse complement strand
ATCTTTTCCATTGGCTTTGATCTTCGCCCAGCCTTTGGACTCCGAATACACCGTTACCTGTGTGCCTCTTGTCAGCTTTGCGACTATGCTGGCACTATCACTGCCACTTTTTCGCATATTCAGTGAACCCGTGCTCATATTCACATATTTTGTTGTCGTTTTAGTGGTTACTGCAGTTTTCATTAAAGTCCCTGGCTTCGTTGCCGATAAATACTTCGTACTGACATATCCTTCTTTTCCATTGGCTTTGATCTTCGCCCAGCCTTTGGACTCCGAATACATCGTTACCTGTGTGCCATTTGCCAGCTTTGCAACGATGCTTGCATCCTCCGCCCCGTTTTTTCTCATATTGAGGGCACCGGAACTTACATGTACAAACATGACGTCCCCTATATTCGTCTGTTCCGCCTGTAGTGGAGCTGCAGATATTTTTTCTTCGAAAGCAACCGTGGACAACACTGCAAAACAGAAAGTTGGTATAATTAATTTCTTCATCTCATTCTCCCTACTAAAGAATTATATTTTTAACATTTATTTAAATATCGGTTAAAATAAGTATAATAATATAGGCATAAATGCTCATTCGTCTAAAATATATCATATTCCGTTAGATCTATAGGGAGATAAAGGAGATTGTAATACAATAGTAAACTTTTAGACATTTAAGTAATAAAATAGAAACAATTGCAACGAGGGGCACCTGGCAAGCAAATGAACAATATAAAGTATATTGATATAATTACTGACCACTCAAATTAATGCTTTTGAGACGAGCATCTTTCTGCCTTTACTGAATATATATAAAGGGTGGGCACACGTTCCTTATATTTGACGGATCGAGGCAATAACCTATATAATTACCGTATATAACTTATAAGAATCCTTCTGTTAAGGGGAGTAGCTATACAATAAAGTCGTCAGTACAGGATCGAATCCTCGGCTTTATTGGCAACTGATTTTAGTTGTTTGCAAGACCTTGCCGATTATTTGGTGAGGTCTTTTGATTTTTAAAAGACGGTATGACCAATAATCGGTTATACCGTCTTTTTTGATTCGAAAAATTGCACAATAGAGGTGAAAAGTATGCAGAACTATAATGAGTTAGCTCAAAGCGTTAAGATTTCCGATGATAAAAAGCATATATTGCTTGATGCCGACCCATCTTTATCACTTATCGGAAAAGGCCGAAGCGCATATGTATTCAAAATACATTCCACCAATAAGGCACTAAAAGTGTTTTTCCCGGATCATACTCACACAGCTACAGTTGAAGCTGAAATATACAAAACCGTCCAATCCATCGAATACTATCCAACCCTATATGATGCGGGGGTAAATTACCTGGTTATAGATCACATTGAAGGCAACACTCTTTTTGAATGCTTAACATTGGGAATCCCGATAACGGAAGAAAACATCGCGGAGATAGACCATGCCCTGCAATTGGCCAGGAAAGAAGGATTGAACCCTTCGGATATCCATTTACGAAACATCTTCATCACCTCCGAAAAAAAGGTGAAAATCATTGACGTTGCAAGGTTTAAGCAAGTGAAATCCTGCAATCAGTGGCACGACTTGAAAAGTGCATTTCACCTTTTCTATTCGAAGTCATTTTTTCCGAAGAAGATCCCCAGCTTCATACTGAATTCCATTGCAGCGATTTATAAAAAAAGATTCCTGCCCATCTGATCCTTACCATAAAAAAATCACATTGGAGGCATATATGAAAAAAATAATGACCATTGCTCTACTGTCCATACTTACATTAAGCGGATGCTCAGCTTTAGAAGAAGTCAATTCATCATTGGAGTATGCAGATCATGCGACGGAGTATGTAAATACCGTTAAGGAATTTGCCAATGAGGTGCCTGCTTTGTCACAGGACGCCGTAACGAATGGAGAAGCAAGAGCAAATCTTGAAAAAGAACTGGAATTGATGAAAACGGAGATTGAAGAATTCAATGCAATGGAACCACCCCAAATCGCTGAAGGCATCCATGAGAAGATCGTCAGCTCGAATCAACAGCTTTCAGATGGAATTGAATTATATCTGAATAATATTGAAAATGGCCAAATTGACCCTAAGGCATTGGAAGATTCAGAGATAATGAATTCAATCGATAATATAACAGGATTGGCAAAACAAATTGAAGAATTGGGTAATTAAGCATCCTGCAATGAATAAAAAGGAATCACTTGAAACAAATTATTGACATGAAACCAAAAGGTTTTATATAATCGACAAAGCGAAACCAATTGGTTTCATATATTTCAGTTAAAAAGGAGAATCAGTATGGAAAATCAACATACACTACAGGACATCAAGAAGACAGTTATTCTTGAAGCCCCTATCCAACAAGTTTGGGATACAGTTTCGACTGCAGAGGGCATAGCTTCATGGTTCATGCCAAATGATTTTCAACCGAAAGTGGGACATGAGTTCCATGTGCAATCACCTTTTGGTCCATCTCCTTGTAAGGTAACGGAGTTAGATGCTCCTCATCGTCTTTCATTCAGTTGGGATACGGACGGTTGGTTCATTTCCTTCATTTTAAAAGAACTGGACGGCAAAACGGAGTTCACCCTTATTCATGGTGGTTGGAAAGAGCCTGAAACGATTCTTCCGAAACCGAATGAAAAAAGCTCAGTGATTCGCGAGAGAATGGATCATGGCTGGGAACAGATTGTTCATGCAAAACTTAAAAAGGTTGTTGAGGGCTAAGTGTCTGCAGCAGAAAAACATGATGTATTTCAGGCTATCGCCGACCCAACCCGCCGAAAGGTCCTGCAATTGCTTGCTGAAGGGGATTTACCCATTTCAGAAATCACTTCTCACTTTTCCATGAGCCGTACAGCGATTGCCAAGCATCTTCATATCCTTTCTGAAGCTGAATTGGTCAGTGGCCGGAAGGTAGGCAGAGAGAAACGCTTTCGGCTTCAGCCAGAACCTTTAGCGGAATTGAAACAGTGGCTTTCTTTTTACGATCAATTCTGGGATAACAAATTATCCATCCTTAAACATGTGATTGAACATTCAGGGGAAAATGGATTGAAAGTCATCGATAAAGAAAAGGACACGGATGAACCATCATAATGAAGAAAAACCCCCGGCGCATTGCACCGGGGGTTTTTCCAATAGTTTATGCTTCCATCTCCACATTGTGTTCTTTGCGCTTCTTGATGACCATCGTTAGCAATAGTAGTAGATTGAAAACAATGATGCATCCAGTAAGGAACACTATACTCGTTGTCAATGCATCCGCTCCAAGGCTCGTGCTCATCGCCTGACGGAAGCCCATGACAGAGTATGTCATTGGTATGAACGGGTGAACATGACTGAAGAAGTTATTGGTCAGTTCCACAGGGAACATTCCTCCGCTTGCACCTAGCTGTAATACAAGGAATATCATCGCCAATAAACGACCCGGATTTCCAAATCCTACGGTCAAGAAGGTGACGATGAACATGAAGGTAAGGGAAGTCAGTATGGAAACCCCAATGAATTGCCCCATGTTCTCGACCTGTAAATCCATTCCCCAAATCATGATCGCATCCAACACTAATGCTGAAAGCGTCGCTTGGATAAACAGGACCGTAAATTTACTGAACCACCATGCCACTCCTGAAGTAGGCCTTGTGGAAGGCAAGCCTGTCGGGAATCCCATATTGAACGCAATCGCTCCTACAAATAAGCCAAGGGACAATACATAAGGAGCCAGTGCATGACCATAATTCGGCACGTCACTGCTTTTTTGTTCTTTAACCTGTGTCGGTTCGGCAATCATGCTGTAATTATCATCGGTTGTTTTGTTTTCACTTATTTCTTCTGCTCCATCACCGAGTTTATCCGAAAGTTCGACCGTTCCATCTTTAAGTGAGGATATGCCATCACCCAATTTTCCGGATCCTTCAGCAAGTGCCGAGGAACCTTCATTGATCTTACCTGCCCCATCGGCAAGCTGGATGACTCCATTGCTTAAAGTAGGCAGATTGCTTGCCAATTGTTCAGTGCCCTTAACAAGTGCTGATGAGCCCTCATTCAAGGCAGGTGAGTTGGCATTCAGTTCATTGGCCCCGCTAGCAAGCTGGCTTGCCCCTTCGCCAACTTGGCTAACACCGAACGCATACTTCTCAAGACCATCCCCAAAGGAGGTTGACCCCGCTTGAAGTTGTGAAACTCCATCTACCAACTGACCAGAACCCTCAGTTAGTTTTGATAGACCATTATTCAACGAGGAACCGCCTTGTGCTAACTGGTTGATCCCCTTCACTAATTCCGGTGTCCGTTCATTTAAACTTTGTGTTGCCGCCGTTAATTGATTGCTGCCTTCAACAGCCTCATTCAAGCCGCCATTTAATTGTGTTGCACCAGGAATCAATTGTTCTTCCAGTGCGTTCCTTATTGCCGTATATCCGTTTAACGCTGAAACGGCGTTTGGATTGACTTTATTCACCGCATTATTTAAATTGGCCACTTGTTCTGGAAGCTGGCCTAATCCATTCAATACAGGCATTACATTTTCCTTCAATTGCGTTGATAAGTCGGATACACTTGCAGCAAGAGTCGAGGCGATTTGTTTTTGTGCCTCCGCTTGGTTTTGAAGTTCATTTTGAATGGCTCCGATTAATTCGGATTGTTGTTCACTGGTCATGCCTTTGAACGCTTCCGTGTTTTGAACGGCATTGATCGTGCTCTGACCATTATTCGCAATGGTTGATTGAAGTTCCGTTAAGGCCGCCTGACTGTTATTGAGGTCTTCAGTAATGCCAGATACGGTACCGGACGCGCTGCTTCCTGCAGGAATCGCTTCTTGCAATTGATTTACACCGCTTTGAATGCTTGTCAGTCCTTGCTTAAGCTGACCCATCTGTTCTTCTGCGGGCAATTGGCCATCCATTTTTTTCAGGCCGTCATTTAACGCTTGGCTTCCTTCTGCCAGTTTATTGATTCCTTCATTTAAACTTTGCTGACCTGATGCCAATTTTGGAATTCCTGTCGATTGGTCCGTCAGCTGGCTTGCATTTTGTGATAATTGATTCAACCCATCATTCAAATTCGCACTGCCTGTTTGCGCTTGTGCCAATCCCGTATTTAAAGTTTGCGCTCCTGGAACCACTTTGGCGAGCCCAGTGGAAAGTTGGGATGAACCTTGTAAAAGTGCTTCACTATTATTAGTTAATTCCCCTGTGCCTGATGCAAGTTCGTCCGCACCCTTTTGCAACTGACCGACACCGGAAGTATATTGTGAAATTCCCTTATTTAATTCCGACGCGCCACTTTCAAGCTTGTTGGCTCCTTCCATAAACTCGCCGACACCGATTTGAAGTTTATTCGCCCCATCTTTAAAAGTTAATGTGCTTGAAGCTAATTTATTCAGATTTTCCGTCACTTCTTTGTTTCCATCATCCAGTTTTTTTGCGCCATCATCCAGTTTCGATGCCCCATCTGCTGCATCATTGAAACCCTCTCCGATTTTATCAAACTGGGAGAAAATAGCTTCCGCATATTCTTTTGTGACACTTTCGGCAATTTCCGTTTTCAAATTATTCGCTGCCTGTTTTCCGACCGTTTCAGAAACGAAACTGCGTCCAGGATTCACGTCATACGTCAAATTCATTTTTTTTGGCTTATCATCCATGACGGTTGCAGCATTTTTCGAAAAGTCCTCCGGAATGGTAACGACCATATAATATGTACCATCATCAAATCCTTTTTTCGCCGCTTTTTCCGATACGAAATGCCATTCCAAATCATCATTGTCCTTTAAATTCTCGATTAGCTCATTACCGACTGTTAAGGTTTTACCCTCATATTCCGCCTTCATATCCTTATTCACGACTGCAACAGGCAATTTGCCTGTATTTCCGTATGGATTCCAAGCGGAACTAAGGAATAACCCCCCATAAATAATCGGGACGAACAGTAAAACGATCGCGACACCGACCAGTTTTCGATTTGTAAGGAAAAGCTTCCATTCTTGTTTAAGCATGTTCACTTCTTTTCACCTTTCTTTTCACGCAGTACATCACTCAATGACGTTGAATTCCAATTAAGAGTCGGTATGTCCGTGGTGCCAAAGCTTTCTTTCAGCAAATCTGCCACTGTTTGGCTGGAAAAGAACTCTATTAAAAGTTGATCAGCCCGGGAAAACATCCGACGAAGGACATCCATCCCCTTCTCTGCATACTCTCCATCTTTAAACGCTTTTTCTATAAGTCCCGTATCCGGAAACATCGAAATCGTGCCTTCCATCGCCTCAATAATTTCAAGGTTTTTAATCTTATCTACACTTTTGGCAAGAGTAAGTCCACCATTATTACCAGGAACGGAAGTGATTATCTGCTTAACGACCAGTTTCCTTATGATTTTTTTCAAATAAGAAGGAGACACCTCCAATCGTCTGCTGATCTCATTAGACGAAAGCGGTACATTTTTATCCTGGGTGGAGAGGATAACAATGATGCATATAGCTTGCTCGACCCCTTTTGTTAATTGCAAATCCGTTCACCTCTTTCAGCATCTATGTGGATGTTTGATATCCATAATGGATATTCCGTATCTATAATTAAAACCCGTTTCATCTTAGAAATCAAGTTAATTTTAGAAAAAATTTCTAAAAAAAGGTGAACCCCTTTATGACAGCATCATAAGGGGTTCACCTTTCAAGGTTTTTATAGGTCATTTAGAAATTCATTGACCGCTTCTGGAGTTTTAGCATTTGCACTGTGCAGATGTGCAACCTTTTCCCCATTCTTAAATACTAATAGTGATGGAATTCCCATTACCGTTTGCTCTTCAGAAATCTCTGGGAACTCGTCACGATCGATTGTAAACCACTGTTTATCTTGATGTTCTTGTGTGATTTCATCGATGAACATGTCTAAACGTTTGCAGTCTGGACACCATGTTGTCGTAAAAACCCCGACCGTCAGTCCCTCTTGATTGATTTGTTCACGGTATTCTTGTTCAGTATTGATATTTTTCATGATCTTCTCCTCCGAGCTTTCTTATCATCATACTTAATCCATGAATTAATGTACTCAAGGATTAATATATAATTAATTCCTATACAACACAAACGGTTCATCCTGGATCCATCTAACTCTTGCCCGGTTCATGTACCTTTTCTATGCTGCCCCCATAACTATGGCCAATTAAGGCTAGATAGCTTGGATTTGTAGAACGAAGCTTAATATCTTATTAGGATTTACCCTTAAAGGGGCTAATTCCTGTTATAATGTGTTTCTTAATTAGTAATACCTGATGGAGAACTAACCAACCCCAGCTCGACCACTAATACATACAATCACAATATCTTCTCACATGAATTTTATCTCCCTTGCTTTAATCGCCATTAAAAATTTATATTAAACAAAATGTTAGGTAACAGATCCTCTTTACTTCGAAATGGAGTTTTTAAAGGAATTTATTATATATTAAACGACTTTATTATTATTTAACTCCGGGAGCCGAGGAACTTATTCAGGCGACGGAATAAACTTCATATATGAAAAAAGACCCTTGGGACAAAGTATACCATCCTCGCCCAAGGGTTCAGCTCTTGCAACACTATGCTATTGCACCACCCGGTCGATACATGCAATTAAGCGGTCTTCAATATCTTGGGCAAATCCTTTAATAGAGGAATCGCTGACCATTTCAATTAAAGATGTTGGTCTTGGCATACCTATTTTCGTCTTGCCCCCATCTTCATAAACAACAATTTTACACGGCAAGAAATAGCCAACCATTTGATTTTCTGATAATACCCGTTGCGCTTCTTTTGGGTTACAAACTTCCAATACATGATAGGGTTGATCAAATTCAAACCCCTTATTTTGTAAAGTTTCTTTGATATCAAAATGCCAAAGCACACCGAATTTTTCCTCTTTTAATTTTTCCTCTAAGACTGCCATTGATTCTCCGATTGATTGATTCGTTTCTACGGTGTAATGAAACATAGACTCATCTCCTTATCCACTTTAATCCTATTTATTCCCTGTTTATTAAGGATCAAAACAACTATTGATATATTGCGGCTAATTTCTCCCCTAATATCAAAAGGGAAATATACTCCCTCTTAATCAATGATGGTTATCATTCCCAAGTCAGCACGAATAATATAACCAGAATGAAATAATCCGTTGTTTTTTATTATCGAATTTACACGTTAAACGCAATTTAAATATAAAAAAAAACTAATTTCTCTATGTTGTAAGTGAAGTGAGAAATTAGGCTTTAGTTCCTTCATAAAAGCAGCCATTCAGTTGAATAACTAACAGGACAATCCTTTATTCACATGAAAAAGCAAAATGAGGCCTAGAGAGCTTATCCCCTTGTCTTATTTGTCACTACATTAATTTCATCGTTGTAATACATGTTGGGTCACCTTCGAATGTAGAGAGCTTTAAATCTGCCATTTTTCCGTCGTGCTCTATTTTGATCTGAAAGGTTTTATCTTGCTGTAGCCACAAATCAATAAATCCATTAGATGGAGAGCTAACTACCTCGTCCTGGATAACATTCCCGTCTAAATCCTCAATGTATAAGTTAAACTCTTTATTTGCAAGTTCACCTTGACAACCTGTCAAGCTATGATTCATGCATGGATGGGTTTTATTAATGTAAGGTGCAATCGAAACAAAAAACTCGCCTTTGGGCAAATCATAGGAAGTTTCACTTCCATCATTTTCAGTCACAATGAGTTGTCGAGATGTAATGGAGGCATTTTGTGCATTTTTGTTTTTTGTACTATAATCATTCACTAAGGTCTTAATATCATCTGTTGATTTAACGGGCTTTGCCTCATCTTTACCTGTGCTGGCGCAAGCATTTAGTATAACTACTACTAACAAAGTTAAGAAAAATCCTTTTAATTTCATTTAAGTTAATTCTCCTCCCTTGTCATTGTTAACTATTTATTTAATATATCAAAACTCAAAAAAATATATTTTTTAATCCACAATTAGACATTAATCCACCTTAATTTGACCCATCATTCCATTATCCTCATGTTCGAGAATATGACAATGGAACATATAAACTCCTTTTTCAGGGAACTTAACAGCAATTTTTGCTTTTTGTCCCGGTTTTAAGGAAATGGTATCTTTTAAACCAGATAAATTTTCTGGAGGCTCTTTTCCATCAATCGATATAACTTGGAATTGCGTTCCGTGAATATGGAATGGATGGTTCATGCCCCCCATTGAATCTTTCATATTTTCGATTTCCCATAATTCGGTTTCATTTTGTTTCTGTGTAAAATCGATTCGATTTGCATCAAACTTCTTATTATTAATTGTCACATTTTTTCCCATTCCAGCCAATTTGATTGTTTTTGTGACCTCTTTATTCTTTACTTCATTAGAAATTTCGAGGTTATTTAATGACTTTGTAGTTTTTGCCGTTTTGGAATTATCTGCTGATTCTTTTAAATGAATAGGCAAAATAGTTACGTTATCTTCATTAACAAGTGAAACTTCATTTCCCTTCACTTTTGTTAAATCTACGATAACTTCAACTCGTTCAGCAGGTGCAATTTCAAGCTCTTTTGTTGAATTAGGCTTATTTAAGAAACCACCATCACTTGCGATTTGTTGAAATTCCATATTATTATCAAAGTGTAAAGTGTAACCCCTCATATTGGAACCATTTAAAATACGCAAGCGAACTTTTTCACGATCAGCTTTTAGTTTTGGATTGACAACCCCATTGATCAAAAGAGTGTCTCCTGTTGTCCCATCTTCATTCATTACTTTGTTATAATCAAGTTGTTTATCATCAGTAAATTTTTTATCTTGAAGAATAATTGGAAAATCATCTTCACCATATGTTTTTGGAATATCTAATTTCCTACTATTCTTATCATCAATATAAAGTAACCCAGCTAAGCCTTTAAATACTTGTTTTCCTGTTTCATGCATAGGGTGTGGATGAAACCAGAGTGTAGCAGCATCCTGTTTGACGGTAAAGTGAATTGTTTCAGACTTGCCTGGTTTCAACACTTTATGTGGGCCCCCGTCTTCGTTACCAGGTACTTCAAGACCATGCCAATGGAAAGTCGTATCTTCCTTTAAATCATTCACCAAATGGATGGTGACCTTCATTCCCTTTTCCACTCGAATCACTGGCCCCAAAAAATCCCCATTATATCCGTATGTTTTTGTTTTAATTCCATCAAATATTTCTGAAGTGCCTTGGTGAGCTCGAATGGTATATGAAATGGAATTGTTATCCTCTTGATCTGGTTTTAGTACTTTTGGAAAAGTTAATTCATTTTCTCCAAGACTGCTTTTTAATTCTGTAATGGTTTCATGGCTCATATCCATAGAAGAATGGTCCATACCTTTCATATCCATTGAAGAGTGATCCATATCTTTCATATTGTTACTACTTCCTTGGCTACAAGCCCCAAGTATGCCCAAACTTACAACAATACTCGCAAATATTATTTTCCTCATACTTTCACCATTCCTTTCACTAAAAAGTATATAGAACAGTTATGCAGGAATTATGTAGAAACTGGCATTTGTATACAAAATGTTGTTCCTTTATTTTTGATTTTAGTTTTTGATACTAGATAAACCTTGTTATACAAGGGGTAACGTCAGGAAAATGCGGATTTACAACGTTAAGCATTTTGATACAAGTCTTATGAGACATTACGAGGGCTTGTTATAGACTAACTTTAGATAGGAAACAAGAATAAATAAACAAATAATTTAACTGCTTTTTAGAATGTCTTAAAGTTTTTTTAACTTTTAGACATTCTAAGTACACAGAAAATCATTAGTGCAAACTGATGTGAGCATGATAAAAGGCAGCCGTATTTGCTGCCTTTTTTTGTATACAAAGTTAAAGATATTTAATTTTGCGTATGACCTCGGATAGCAACATCCAAAATAATCCAAAATTCTGATTTTATGAAAATTTTCCCTTCCGCATTTCCTTCGAACATCAAGAAAGGTGTGACTTTCATCCTTCTCTTCAAACTCCTGCTCTTCTTTAATTGAGTTTCTTCATTGAATCACGGCGCCCACCAGTTACCTGAAGCCACGATCATTGTCTGTAGTTTTATCGTATTGGCAAAATAGTCATCATCTTCTTGTTTCTGTATCGTCCTATCCCATAATTGGTTGATCCATTGCTGGTTGGAGGAATCAACCATGGCACTCACCATGAATGGAGCAACGAAGGTTGTACTATTCCCTTCTTCCACGGCTTTTCCGCTCAGCGTATAGCCGGATTGGATATTATCAGGATTGCCATCGGTTTCCGCTTTAATCCAATCATTCATCTTCTTTAATTGCGGCAGGGCTCTTTCATCACCAGTCAGTAAGTAATCGATTGTATAGCGCCAAGGTGTCCTGCTGCTGTTCCAGCTGTAATTGCCGTCATTCTCCCCTTCTAAAAAATCGGCTTGAGCCGGCTGATATTCTTCCCTGGATTGTACAATGAAGTCCGGCATGAGGCCAGTATTGCCGCTTTTCTCCTCATAAATCGAATGAATGACCGTATAAGCCTTATCCGTTACATCTTTCCATTCATCAGTCCCGGCTGCCGCCTCGAATGACTTAAAATGATTGAGAAGAAGGTCGGATGAACGAGTCGATCGTCCGTATACCTCATCTTTATCTTCCGCCCAGTCCCCTAGTTTAACCAGGGACTGCGACCGATTTATCTCATTCGACATGATCGCAGCCAAGATCTCCTTTGCACTGGCTAGATAGTCGATTTCCCCTTCACTTCCCCACTGGCGATCGGCCAATAACAACGAATAGGCGATATCCATATCGCCATCAGTTGCTGAATCGGCGTCCCCTGGCGTATTGATGATCTTTCCCGATTTATCCTTTACTTGCTGCCATGCCATTAAGGACGGGTCATTATCACTTCCATGGGCTTTATAAAAACGATAAAGACCATCGAAGTATTGCTTGTCCTGGCTGCCTGCCATGATTGCCGTTATCATCATCCCATAACCGTGCGCTTCAGAGACGGTCACTGCATTCTTGGGCTCTGCATATCCTTTATCATTGTAAAAAATATAATATTGATCACTTTCAGCAGCTGGCTGCTTAAGATATTCATTTTTCCAGGTTTTATAAAAATTCGCTACGGCAGAATCCAAGTCCTCCTGTGAAACATTGTCAGGCTTTATCGTACCCGCTTGATAGACTGTATGCTGAGGAAATGCTCTTTTACCGAAAAGCTCTTTCTGTTTGGTTTGAGATACCCATGCTATCGAGGCAATGACCCCTAAAACGATCACGCCACAAGCTATCAATAAACTTCTTTTTTTCATGGCTGGCTCCTTGGGTTATACTGCAGTATTCACTGCTATTATATGTTCGGCTAGGAACATTCGATCGTATTGTTCCATTCTTTTAGACTGCTAAACTTGCTGTATCTATTCTTCCTGCTAGCAGCAGGACTTTCCATATGTAATGGCAATATATCATAAGTTATTTTGAATGATTATGTTATGATAAAGTTCGAATTTTGAGTGTTTCTATTCATTTAAAAAAAGGAGTGTATTAATGAAACGAATCTGCAATCAGTGCCAAACTGAAATGATAAATGATTGCAAAGTGAATGTTCAAGGCGGAATGAATGGGATAAAGATTAGTCAAAAGAAAGGGATTTTCAGTAGTGTTTCTGCAAACCCTAAAGCATCTGTATGCCCAAATTGTGGTTATGTAGCTTTCTATATTGATGAGTTTAGAGAATTTAATAAGTAAAAATATAAATATATACAGCTACCTGACGTTTGCGAGAATAGTAAGTCAGCAAGTATATATTTTATGTTTTGTCCTTATCGCTTAAGACGAAATATCAGCTATTTCTTAATCATAGCCTTTTTAAAATTTATTTTTCTCCAAATATTTAATACTGATATTAATCGTAACAAGTTTTTACTTGAACCAGTAATAAGATTAAATGGTGGTTTGGAGATACATCAATGGGCCGAATGAAGTGTTTGACCAAAATATCATTCCACTTTTTTCAATTCCATAACTCCTTTGCCATCTATTGAAATATCCAGTTGCTGATTTATGACTATTGAAAGCGGAAAGGTTTCCGACTCTTTATTCGAAAAAATCCACCGCCGTTTCCTTGGACCTAAAAGTAAAAACGAACCTGCTTCATGTTCCCCCATGAAATTCAATCCATCTTCACTTATTGCTTCACCATTCCTTACAGGTACACCATTACTGATCAACTGGTTTCCGAAAGCCCTTACTTCATCTGTCGTAATGTTTATTTCACTGATGCACAGGACGTTTTGAGCTGAAAAATACTTAGCCTCGGATTTGGGTGATACGGAATATCTCGATATGAACTCGACAATGTTGCCTGAAGGGTCTGTAAAATAAAAAGCATGTGCATTAGAATAGCTGAAATAAACTTCGTCATAATCATTTTCTCTAGTCAATTCCACTTTTGATTTCGCCCATGCTTTTGCCGAAGTGAATAAATTGGTTGGAATGTTCATGGCAAAATGATAAAAAGGCTTTTCATTCTGATGATATTTTTTGATTTCAAGCACACTTTCCCCTGCCTTCATTTCAAAAACATCATCAGTTTGCGATAGTAACTCAAATCCTAGCACATCCATATAAAAATTCCGCATTTCATCCCAAGCATGACTATACAAAGTGACCTTATTGATAATCAACGTTCAATCCCCCTTTCCACCTAACAAATATTGTAAAGTAATCCTGCATTTGTGCAAACATTCCTTACTTTTCAAAATCATATATTCATATACACGCTTCCCATATTTACTATGCCAATTCAAAAAGGACCACCAAATTCGATCGATGGTCACTCGTGTCAGCTCCATTTAGTCATTTTTTCATCTTAAAAGGTTCACTCTTTAATTTTCAGGCCCAGCATGGCTGCAAATACGATCGCTTGGTCCGGGGAAACTTCGCATCCCTTTAAATCTTCCATGGAAACGGTAAGCCTTTGAAATGTAGAACTGCTGATATCAATTCCTTTGAGCGGTGTCCTGGAAAAGTTCACTTCATTTAATCTACATGTTTCGAACTTCACTTTGATGAATTTACACTCATAAAAATCAGCACTTTCCAATGAGCAATGATCGAACTTCACTTGCTTTAAACTGGAATAACCAAAAGCACTTAAATTCAAGTTGCAATTCTCAAAGTAGACATTCCCTAAACTCGCGTCAGACAGGTTAATGCCTAATAGTTTGGATTCTTTGAATTCCACCCGATGAATCGAGCCGCCCATGAAATCGGCATTCGTCAAATCGCAATGATCGAAAATGACATCCGTCAGCTCGATATTCCTGAATGATACATCGCTGAATGTCACATTTTTAAAAACGACCTGGGATAATACGATTTTGTCCATCTTTTCTCTATCGATCGTACAATTGGTTATCAAACATGAATCCAGATAAGGCTCATCTTGATAATATATTTCCTGAAAGTTCGCTTGAGTTAAGTCTTGAGGGATCTTTGGCTGTTCAATTTTGATTTTGCCTGACATCTTATCACCTTTTCACTTTATTTCTTCAATCACTGGAAAACCTTTTCTAACTGCCTCACACTTCTTTACCGGAAACGGTATGATTTATTTTTTAAAGGTCTGAACCGATATGGGTCCACCGCTGGTAATATACTAACCGTAAGCTATATTTCGGTGAAGTTCAATCTAAGAATTTCGCAAAAATGACTATTATTTTTCGTTATTTTATGTCATCTTCCATCAATATTTTGCAAAAAAAAAGCTGCCACATCGGCAGCTTTTTAACTTTAAACTTCAGTATGTAATCCTGTTGGCATCAGGAAATAATATAACGCTGCACCCATTACGGCCATCATACCGCTTATCAGAAAGAAAGCTTGAAAGATATTCCCTCCCACAGTCGGGGAATTGGATACAATACCAGTTGAAAGCAGAAAAAGGACACCCAATCCCAACAGGAAAAGAGCCATTTTTTTAATACTTCTTTTAAATAGGATATATCCCGTAAGTATGATTAAGTACGATGCGGCAAGGACCATAAGAAATGGAAATAGCGGTTTGAATTTAGCGGCATACACGAAATGATCTAAATTCGAAATATCCTTTGCCTCCATCGCCTGAACATCATTTTCTTGTGTGAAATGCGTGGAATACTTCCATTCCCAAGGCTTATCCATAATTTCGCTGCCTTCATACCAGGTACAGAACGTAAAAACCATGAAGAAAAATGCAGCAATAATCATTTGCAACAAATTGTTAAAAGTCAATATCATCTCCTCCAGCTGCCATTATACCAATAAATGGTTTGTATTTAAATATGCCGGTAAAAGCAATATGTAAACAAACACTTTTTCCTGAATAATATAATCTACCCTCTTTTAAGGAGTGTTTGGGAATATGACTATACGTGGAGAAGATCTTCTTCTTTCGGGAGCATGGATACTATTTATTGGTTCACTTATTGATACAACCGGGCAGACCCAGCAAACTTTCACCCACAGCGATCAGGGGAAAGATTTAATCGTAAAAGGAAATGCGATTGAAGCATTCGGAAATTCGTTGCAAGCCATCGGGAGAACTAAGCTGTTAAAACCAGAGAGGGAGCTAGCTCAAATATATACCATCTTCGGTGCTTGGCTTGAGGCTGCTGGTAATAGTACAAATGCAGTTGGAGTAAGTATTGAACTAAATGGTGCTGAGGAAGAGGGAACAAAAATAGATGCCCTTGGCAGCGGCGTCCAAGGTCTTGGTGCAGCTTTTGAAGCAGTAGGTGCATTTCTTGAAGAGGATTCATCCTATAGGGAACTTGCGATTATAGGAAATAGCTTCATTTCCTTAGGCTCTTTTTTAGCAGCGATCGGTAATATTTACGTTTTAAACGAAAAAAGTGTAATTGGAGAACAGATTCTATTGATCGGTAGCTGGATTCAAGTTATTGGTGCATTTATATTACTTCATGCTATTACCCTTGAGGTTGAACACATTAAACACGAGGAACACGAGAAAAATCCGAAACATGGAAACGGCAATTCTTATCCCTATTCTTATAATAATTATTCCTACACCTGATAAAGGCGCTAGCTAATGCTAAAGATGGATGTCGTTAGTTCTTATTTATCATATAGTGCAGTTGCTATGCCATTTTCCTTCATCTTACCAATTAACGAAAATACTTAAGGTGCCGCCAATTCAACTTTCATCCTATCTGGGCCTTCAGAGTAAACAGCATAATGTTCCTTCCCACCGGCGAATGGGTACTTGTCAGCATAGAGGATGGTAATTCCTCTGTCCCTTAATTTTCTGGTGATCTCATCAACCTGATGACGGGAGGTGGCGTGAAAGGCTAAATGGTTAAAACCCACTCGTCCCCGATGATAGGAATGTCAAGATACCTTGTTTCCGATTGTACAAAACCAATGTACATATAATCCAATCTCCAACTCTTCCCGCTTTCCTTGGAATGGCTCATAATTCATTTCCTCCAAAAACCAGCCCCAAAAATCAACGGTCCAATTTAAATTTGAAACATTCAGCTCATGAAAATCCCTGCAGAACAAAAAAGGGCTGTTGCATTACAACCCTTTTCCGCCGACCCCTTTATCAATACCAATAAAGGTCTCTATACAACACTTACGCAGGTCCACTTATTTTAAGATTTCGTCATAAAGCTCGCCGCCGCCATTTATTTTGATAATTTTCAGGCGGTTGGAATTTTTGACGAAAACGGTTTTATATTGTTTTTCACCGTTCAGCTCAATAAGGAAGACTCGTTTATCATCGTTATCCGTTTCCTTATTGAAGGTATAGTCTTCGTTGCCGATTTGCTCGATGATTTTGTCATATTCAGGCAAAGAAGACCACTTCTCATGTTTAGGATTTGCTTGAGTTTCTGTTTGCGAGGGTTGCTTTTGTTGTTCATTTTCAGTATTGGTTTTATTTTCATCTGTTGTTTGTACAGTTTTTCCCTTGTTTTCATCCGCTTTGTCATTATTGCAAGCAGTTAGCATGGTTGCTGCGGCAAGCAACGAGATCATAGGTTTATACATGTTTACATCATCTCCTATTCCTATATTCCCATTCAATTTAACTAAAAACCAAATTTAACTAATCACTTCAAATCCGAGTGGACAGAAATGATTTATTTTGTTATTATAGTTACCCAGGGTAACAATTACTAAAGCTAACTATATATTATATATAAGGGGTGTTTCTGATAGAGACTTACCAAAAGTTCTTTCAGCAATTTTTACTGCTGTACCGTCCGTTTGAAAATAATCTTAATATCCAGCTGAACAAGCATGACTTACACAGGGCCCAATGGTCCATTTTACATTTCTTATTCAATTATGATTCGGCAACGCTAGTAGAGCTTGCCAATTATCAAAGTGTGGAAAAACCCACGATTACGAGGACCATTACCCGTTTGGAAGAGCTGGGATATGTCGAGCATGTGCCCAGCAAAGATAAACGCGAGAAAAGAATGCGGCTTACGGAGCTTGGCTCAAAGATCTACAGTGAAGTCCGCGTGACAATCGATCAATACGAACAGGACATCTTGAAGGGGATTACTGAAGAGGAACAACTCGCAGCCATACGCATCATGGGCGAAATAAGAAATAACATTATAAAGTAAGGAGATAATAACATGGATCAATCAAGACCTAGACTGTGGACGAAGGACTTTGTCATCGTTTCGTCCATCAATTTTTTCATAACATTAATCTTTTATTTACTGATGGTGACACTTGCCATCTATGCTGTTAATGAATTGGATGCTTCTACAAGCCAAGCCGGACTCATATCGGGTATTTTTATTATCGGGACGTTAATCGGACGTTTGTTCATTGGCCGTTTCATTGATTCAATCGGCCGCAAGAAAACATTATTCATCGGTTTGATCTTTTTCACTTTGACAACCCTTCTATATTTTGTGGACCTAGGAATTGGCTTCCTGCTTGTTAACCGCCTGATCCATGGGATGGCAATGGGAATGGCCAGTACTGCGACGGGAACGATCGTCGCGCAGATCATCCCGGCAACTCGAAAGGGAGAAGGCATCGGCTATTACAGCATGAGCGCGACACTTGCGACGGCAATCGGTCCTTTCATCGGTCTGTATATGGCTCAACATACAAGCTTCCAAGTGATTTTCAGTTTCTGCCTGGCTTTAGGGGTGATTTCTTTAATTACTGCATTCTTCCTATATGTCCCGGCATTGAAAGTGGCGGCAAAAGTTACGGAAAGCAAAGGATTCAAGCTTTCCAATTTCATTGAACCTAAGGCACTGCCCATTTCAATCATTACTCTGTTATTGGCATTCTGTTATTCCAGCGTCCTTTCTTTCATCAGCTTCTATGCCATCGAAATCAATCTGGTCAATACAGCAAGCTTCTTCTTTGTCGTTTACGCAGTAGCTGTATTGTTATCGCGTCCTTTCTCAGGACCGTTAATGGACCGGAAAGGATCGAACTTCATTATGTATCCGGCGTTCATACTTTTCGGGATCGGCTTGCTGCTTTTAAGTATCACAACCAATAGTTTCACTTTACTTGCAGCTGGTTTCCTTATCGGCCTTGGATTCGGTAATATGCAATCAAGCTCGCAGGCGATTGCCGTTAAACTTACACCGCCTCACCGAATGGGGATGGCAACGTCCACCTTCTTTATCATGCTTGATGCAGGACTTGGATTCGGCCCTTATATTCTCGGATTCATCATTCCAGTAACGGGTTATAGCACACTTTATGTCATCCTGGGCGTTGTGGTCATCGCAACCTCCGTCCTTTACTACTTCTTGCACGGCAAGAAGGAACGTGCAGCTAGAGCGAATCTGGCTTCCATTTAAATGTTATCAAAAAAAGGGATATCCCATTGGGGGATATCCCTTTTTCATTTAAAGCTTTTGATAGATGGTAGGTCCTTATTTTATTTCCAATTCATCAATATAAAGTCCAAAACTTTTGCTGTTCTTTTTATTTATGACTGTTTTACCTTTATATAAAGTCTTTCCAGTCTTTAAATCGGCTATCAGAAGTTTGGCAGGCTTGTTTGATTCGCCTTCTTGATTCATTTCGTTTAACAGGAAGTACACACGCCCGTTTTTAAAGGCAGCGGTATATTGTTCTTCCTCATTAGCAGCTATATCCAGCTCCGTATCATTCGTTAACGTTTGACTGCTAAGGTCAAATGTTTTAATGCGATATTTTCCTGATTTCATTTCAACTGTATATAGATTTTTCCCGTCTGCATATCCTGATCTTGCCATGTCCAGGCTAAGCGGTCCTTTTTTAACCGTTTCTAATTTTTCCATTTCATAATTATATGATATCAGCTTGCTTTCTTTTAGTTTTTCCTCAAAAGGACCCTCCTCATGATTTACTCCTTTAATTAACGAAATTAATACCATGCTGTTCGGCTGGGAAGGAGCAACATCAATTGGCATTTCAAAATCAACTTGATTAGGGTAAGTAAAGGTTTCAGATAAAAGGGTTTTATCGCTCAAGACTTTTTTATTAGCTAAATCGATCGTATACAGATGAACTTCTTTTGTTTGCTTCTCATTGTTTGAATTCACATCGATCATCGTTAACACCTGTAGTTTTGAATGGACCAACTGCACATCCCTGACATCAACATTCATAATTCTCTCTTGATGGGGAAGTTCAATTTGGAAAGAAGTTTCTCCTTCGTCTTTCTTCTCCAGTAAACCGATATCTAACTCCGCTTCCATTTTGCCGTTATTCGTAAATTCGCTATTCACCCACGCGTAAGCCAAAAAATCATCGTCTTCATATAAAGAACTAATGGAATCCTTGCCACGCATAAACGAACGATGTTCTTTTATTAATCTTTCAATTTGATGATCATATCTGTCAGACCATAATGGCCTATCGCTGCCATATGTGGTTCGATTGGATTCAATCGTCAATGGTTCATAAAAATGACCATTTTCAAGTGTTGCTTGTACGATGACCGGATCAAGCTCTTTATCGCTGCCTTCAATCGTCTTGAATGTATACCTTGGAAGGCTGGAAGCGGAGGAAGCTACTTTGACATAATAGGTCCCGATGCTTAAGAGGACAACCAAGCTAATAATGATGCTGCATAAATAACGTTTCACCTTGTTCACTCTCCTTTTTTGATTGTTTTTATACGGTAACGCGGTTTTTCAATAACCATGAACCAAGCCAAACTGATAATCCTGTCACGATGATTCCCAATGTGAGCAGAAGACCGAATAATTCATTCGAGTAAAAATGGAAAATTCCACTATCCATTATGAAAACAGGAGCTAAAAACAGCGCAGCAGCAACTCCGCCATACACCAACCCCAATATGATTCCTTTAATGCGGAAACTTCGTTCAAACATGATTGCTGTGAATACGACCGACATGACCATAAGGCCGATACCATAGGATAGCAGGAATTCTGTGAAGTTGTTTGGAATGATCATTGCCAAAATCGGACTGGTTTTGGTGATGGTGGGAATTGACATTTTATTCAATAACGCTTCCGGTATTTTTGAATTAAATAGCGCATTTGCCATTGGTAAAATGATGATCTGGAAAGCAACCATTCCTAACACCATCAAGAAGATGGCCGTGGCTTTGGAAAGGTAGATCGATAATCTGGATGCCGGTAGCATCAACAGGCGATAAATGAATGTATTTTTTCCAAACCAATCACGGTACCAAATAAGGAAAATGTAAAAAATAAGGGCAACCGCACACAGAGCAATCGGTCCTGCAAAAAAGAGGGTATGGACGATATTGGTAAAATCAATGGCTCCATAATTGGCAACATAAGCGGCTTCCGATAGTTTTTCATTTGATATGATCTCCTTGGCATCATTAAGAAGACTTTTGGTAACTAAGAGCACTCCTGCAAATTGCGAAACCAAGGTTATCAACAATAAGCTAAGATAGATTTTACTAAAACGGTTGATTTCAAAGTTCAATAGCTTTATATAACGCATCATGCTTGATACACCTCTCTCATTACATCGACTACCGATTTCCCTTCTTCTTCACGCATTTCTTCTGTATTGAACTCTTTAAGCACTGTACCGTTATCCAATAAAATGACCTTGTCGATCAAATGTTCAATATCACCGATTTCATGGGTCGTGATGATGACGCCCCTATCTTCAATAAGGTGGCTCGCAAAGACATCGGCGATTTGCTCGCGGCTGAATATATCGATTCCCGAAAATGGTTCGTCCATCAGCACATAATCCACGTCAAGGGACAGTCCCAGCATCAAGTTAAGCTTAGCCGTATTGCCTTTGGACAATTCCGAAATGCGGCTTTCCTCTTTCAGCTTGAAGAATTCAAGCAATTGAAGGGCCCTTTCCTGATTCCATGAATGATAGAAATCCTCCATGAAAACCATTGCCTGTTTTACCGTCATTTGCGGAAGCATCGTCGGTGCGTCCGGAATGAAGGTGATTTTTTCATAACTATCCTTAGTCATCTTTTGATCATCGATCAGGATTTCCCCTTTATATGGCGTCAAGCCCATGATTGCTTTGAGTGTGGTCGTTTTACCGACACCATTTATCCCGATCAGACAGGTGACTTCGCCTTTATTCGCGGTGAAGGACACACCGTCCAATATTTTTTTACGGCCATAATTTTTGGAAACTCGTTTTACCTCGATCATTTTCCTTCCTCCTCCCTTATTTCTTCCGAATATTTTTCTTTAACGACACGAAGCAACTCATCGACTGGTACATTAATCGGACGAATCGCGTCGACAAACGTATCAACGGCTGCCAAAATCAATTCCTGCCTCACAGCCTGTAAAATTGTTTCATTCGTCGTGATCTGACTGGGAAAATTTCTTTCAGTATGAATCAAGCCCTGTTCCTCCATTTCTTTATACGCTTTTTGAGCGGTATTAGGATTTATGTTCAGTGTAGCCGCCAGTTCTCTTCGGGAGGGAATTTCCTGTCCGGCCACGAATTTGCCTATGGCTATTTGTTCTTTAAAATGCCTAACGACTTGCAGATATACCGGTTCCCGGGTATTTACGTTCATTAAAACCACCCCCTATTTATTTTAAAAAGTCTGATATGCATAAAGTCTTTCGTGTATGTACTATGTGGTTCATACACCTTATAGATGTACTATAACCGTAATACACTTGAACTGTCAATAATGAATTTCAAAAAAACGAAAAGCCCGGATGCGCAGTGCAATTGGGCTTTTTTAAAGGAGATGCTAAAAACTCATTCGAATAGATGATGCAGCAGCCGATCTTTATCTTCAAAAAACTGTTTCATCAGCAAATAGTGATTGGACTCCTCTAAAGTCACTTCACTCATTCCCTCATCTGAAATTTGGAGGATTTTAGCATCCGGGTAGGCCATGATGATCGGGGAATGGGTGGAAATGATGAATTGGGATCCTTGTTGAACAAGCTCATTTATCCTGGCAAGCATCGATATTTGTCTCAATGGCGACAAAGCAGCTTCAGGTTCATCGAGGATATACAATCCATTGCCTTGAAATCGTTCTACAAAAGCTGAAAAAAACGATTCCCCATGAGATTGCTGGTGAAGTGACTTTCCACCGAAGGAATCGATGATTTTCGACCCGAACGATGCCTCCCTGTCCAATTCCTCAATATTGGTAGCTAAATTATAAAAAGTTTCCGCCCTAAAGAAAAAATGATCCTTCGGTTTGTACACGCCTTTTTTCAAACGGAGGTACTCGTCCAAATTGGAATGTGAATCATAATTGGAAAAATTGAAATTCAACGTTCCGCCTTCCGGATTGAAGCCATACGCAATCGCAATGCCTTCAAGCAAGGTGGATTTCCCCATTCCATTTTCCCCGATAACATAGGTAACACTGGGATGAAAAGCCACTTCTTGAAGGTGTTTGATAACCGGCAGGTCAAGGGGGAAATGGTCATACGAAGATATTCGGTCTCTATTCAGGTAGATGCCCCTGATGTACTGTGAATCATAATCTAGTTTCATTTGTAATCACCTTCTGTAGAATATTTGGGAGCGTTGAAATGTCCTTCTTACATTCCACTGCAAACCAAGACGCCATTGATCATCCAAAATTGATGGACTGATAATGGTTTGATTCTAAATGACCGCCCACTTTGGATGCAATTCAATCACTCCCGCTTCTCTTATCAGGGCAGCCAATTCCTTATCCACATACCGTTGATGTAAATATTCATTGTCCCATAATGAGGCGGCCAGGAATCTCCCGGATTGTCCTTTTCCGATTGCACCAGACAGCATGCCCGGTGTCATCCCTTCGTTCCAAATGTCCTTTTGAACCTGCTCAAATCCGGCTGTTTTATCATTTTCAACAGAACAGTCAGCCACCCGAAGTAATTTCCCCTTGCAAAAAAACGCTGTCATGTCTGTTGTTCCTATATTGAATATTTTCTCGTAGATATCGACAGAAATATTTGTATATGTACTTCCTTGGTCACTCTTCCCGAATATTTCATCATGCTGATGCTGCATGAAACTTTGATAGGATTTGAGATCTTTCCAAATGGAGAGAATGCCTGCTTCAAAGGGTTCGTTTCTATTCCACCCTCCGATTTGTCCCATGAAGCCAGCGCAATGGCGCAATTCCCCCCATCCCTCTTGTGCTTTTGAGAATGAACGCTTGTTTTCCTCATTCACTTGGCATTTAATCCACTTCATTAACATGATGATCCCCCTCATTCAAGGACGCCGCCCAATGTTTCGCTCTTTCATCACTCTTTTTTATGAAATCATCTTTCCCGTTTACGTATCCTTTGATATCATCTGGAAATTCCGCTGCCAAGCGCTGCTTTAGCCTGCTATACCTTTGTGCTTCCCCAGGGTGTGCCAGCAAATAATCCCTAAAAGCGAGGTGTCTGGCTATTTCGTCATGTCCTTTTTGAAACAAGTGGATATGGTGCATCCTCTCATCCCCGCCTTTACAAAAAAACCGCCGTCCAGCGATTCCGTTCTCCCCCCTGGCATCATACCCTATCTCATGCATCTCTTTATTGAAATCAGCGACACATTCCACATCTTTTACCACTGCCAAAATATCTATTACTGGCTTGGCATGGATGGCCGTACTGCCAATATGGTATAACTTTATCAACTCAGGCCCGAAAATACCCTGTAATTTTTCGCATTCATCATGAAATAGCTTGGACCATTCTTTCCTATATGGTACGACCTCGACCTTTCTCATGAAAGCCTCCTTTTAGACGTTCCTGGCAGTTATAATTTATGTCGTTTTCTTCATTTGCTGATTCTATGACACTTAATATAAATGGCTCTTTTGCTTTCGTGTACCCCACTATATCAGCAGGATGCTTTTGAGCTAAGGATAATTTTAATTCCTGATATTGTCTTCGTATGTCAGGATGGCTTCTTAGATAGTCCCTGAATGAAAGTTGATTCTTCCACTGTTCACTTCCGTATTTATAGATATGCAAATGGTGTGTTCCCGCTCTCCATTGACCTTTTCTAAAAAAACGCCTTTCGGGAAACTCCTTATGCAGGACAAATTCATACCCAATCGATTTCAAGGGTTCAATGAACATGTCAGCTTCAGCTAAATGATGGACGCCAACCATGATGTCCAAAATCGGTTTTGCTCCCAATCCTTTGACGGACGTACTTCCAATATGCTCAACACAAAGGGAATCGTTCTTTACTACCTCCATTATCCTCGCTTTTTCCTGTTGAAATTCACTAACCCAATCAGGATTATACTCCTCGATCTTCACTGTTTTTTCCATATAAACACTCAACTTTTCATGAAATGGTATTGTCAGTCATTTTTCATCACGTGACCATTTGACGATAGGATCTTGCGTGCTCGGCTCATAGTAAGTTCCGACATACACTTTTTCTTTTCCCGTTATTTTATTCGTCCGGATGACTGTATATCTTCCTTTATCATAATTTTTGGTAAGATAATATTTCCGGTATGAAAACCCTTTTTCCGGACCGGTTAACTTTTCTTTAGTGTTATACCCTTGGGGCTTATTCAAGCTCTCTTTCACTACACTTTTAATATTCAGCGGCGTGCCCTCAAGCTTAACATCACTTCGGAAATTGCCGTTCCTGTTCTCGGTTTTCCCTGACGGCACGGATGCGATTTCGATCGTATCTTGGATTTGTTCCGAGAATGTTTTTGTGACACTGTATGAATAAAGGATATTCATGGAACTTATATTATCTTTCATTTTGCCAGCAAATTCAGGCAGGGCAAAATTCAACAAAAAGGTGATCGATATACATACGATTAATAAGGTAAGCGAAATTTTCTTCATATTTCCTCTTTCTCAACTATGTATTCTTGTAATTCAACTTGTTCATTTTCCTTAGGAATAATCCCAAATTTAGCGATTAATAGAATGGCAAGAAAACTGAAACAGAAAAAACTAGTATTATCACTTGTAATAAATGAAGCCGGTATAATACGGGATGCCAATAATGAATTCAAAATATAAGAAAAAAGAAAACCTGAATAAGATAGGCAAACCAGATAGTTTCCAATCAGTAGCCGCTTGTAATGTGCATACTGCGATTTTTTTCCCTTCCTGATACTAACTATTTGCCGTATTTGTATTATGAGACCGTATGTGAACGCAATGATCAACATTACAATAATAAGAAAACTAATTATTGCTTCAATCACTTTTTTATCCCCCTTTAAAATAGGCCTAACACTAATAGATATAAGCTTTAGGACGGTTAATTACTATCCGTGGCGAAAGTGATACAACCTTTTGAAGTTCATAATCAGTTGGTTTCCTTACTTCCATGAATGAAAGCATCCTTTCTAAGGGCTAGTACATGTTAGTTAAGTAGTTCTATTGCAATTTGAATACTTGTCCTATTAAAAAATATTACTAATACATTTTCTATACTATTTATAAGTATTCTATTGCTTCTATATTCCTTCCCTTAATCAAATTTACATAAAAGAATCTTAATATTATGAGGAAACCTAACAACGACCGCTAACCCCATCCATTTCAAATGGCGTTTTCTTAAATGTGGCTTTCTTGGTTTTTCACGTTCACTACTATCATTCACATCATATACGGATTACGGATGATAAAGTTTCAAAATAAAGGAAGAAACACCAATTTATTTCCGTATAAATAATTAAAAAGACCACCAAATGGTGGTCTTTTTAATTAATTCATATTATAAAACCCAACTGCTTCCATTGAATGTCCCCTTGGAAAGCTATTACCATCAATATCGATGATTCGTTGTGAAGTTTTCACGTTTATCGGTTCGGTTCAGTTCCCGTTGTTATAAAGGCGTTTGTAAGGTTCATTACAACTCTTCCTTAAATCCATAAACTTCATAAAACTTTGTTTTTCTTTTTTTTCATGTAACCGCGAATGATCATTCCGGCAATAATGAGAACCGCCACCACTGCGATTGGCTGGATATAGGGCTTGGCCATCTCATTAATCTGTCCCCAATTACTTCCTAACTTCATCCCGAGGAATACAAAAAGCACAGACCATGGAAGTACGGCAAGTAGCGTATAATTCGTGAATTTTATTAAAGACATTTTAGAAATCCCTGCTGGTATCGAAATAGCATGTCTGACAACCGGAATGAACCTAGCCGTAAAAATGACGCTTGGACCATAGTTAGTAAACCAAGATTCCGCTAGTTCAATATGTTTTTTGTGAATGAATATATACTTTCCATATCGTTCTAAAAATGGTCTTCCCCCATAATACCCGATTAAATAAACAAATATTTGGGCGATGGTTCCTCCAATCGTTCCAGCAATAACCGCCCCAACAAAACTGATGCTACCTTGGGAAACTAAAAAGCCACCATAGGATAATACAATCTCACTCGGAATAATTTCAATCATAAGACCAAGGGTAATTCCAAGGTACCCATATTCCATGAGTGTAAGTAAAATAGTTTGGATAAAGTCGTTCATAATTCAACTTCTCTCTTTCATTTTCGCTTTTTTCAAAACGAATCACAAATGTTGTTATTAACTCCCCTTGTTAATGGGCCACTGGCAACAAGGTTAATGGAATGACCCTTAGCTATAAATAACTTTTGACTGATTTGTGAGATAGGATGGCTTATTGACTTGTTTAAGATTAAGAATCAATTTCATAATGCCCACCATTTCCTCAGGGTTTTCCAATTCCATTTCCTTTTGATAAGTTTCGATTGATTTATCCCACTGATCCATTTTTTTATGGTCCTTTAATATATTAAGCATTTGTTTTTCAAATGAGAATTTGCGATTGATCTCAAATACAAGTTTATTGTCTTTTAAATACTGTAGATTAATTTCCTCCTGTCCCGGCAGCATCGAATGGACAAAAATCGGAAGTCTTTTTCGAAGTGCTTCACTAATGGTAACACCACCTGGTTTCGTAACGATTACATCCACTTCTTCATAAAGGTCGTTCATTTCCGATCTTGATGAAATATAAGGTAATGGTTTAATATGAGCTAAATCCCATGTTTTGATCTCATCAAATAGTTTTTTGTTGTTGCCACAAAGTACAAAGTAATCAAAATTGGTTGATTTCTTTAACTCACCAGCTAAATTCAATATCCCGCCCAGGCCACTATTTCCTCCTGAGATTAAAACTTTGGGCCGATCGGTGTTTTTTAAACCATGGGTCTTTTTAGTGATTTCCTCATGCACAGGAATACCTGTCACCATCATACTATGTTTCGGTATTTGATTCTTGCTTAATAGCTTTTCTTTCAATTTTTGACTTGGAATAAAGTGAAAATCAATCCCCTTGCTTCCCCAGACATTATTAATAAAGAAATCTGTATATACGTTGATAATTGGGACATTGCATTTCCCTTTTAATTTTAACTGGCTTAATAGTTGGGAAGGAAATCCGTGTGTACACACAATTAAGTCTGGATTTTCCTCATCTATCAATTGTTCCATTTTCTTCAAAAATATAAGTTGACACCATTTAAATGGACGTTCCTTTTTCGAGTTAACGTAAAAAAGGTTTTTGTAGGCGAGATTATAGGTTTCAGGTGCATAACGGATCCATTTTAAATATCCGGTCGTTATCATTTTTTCTAAAGAATTATTCGTATAACTTAACAGATCCACTTTTTTCAAAATGACTCCGTTTGTATGTTTTTTTAACAAATCCATTAAGGCCTCTGCAACTTGATGATGTCCCGACTGCATGCGGAAGAGAGGTAAAAACAAAACCTTCTTCATATATGTCATCCCCTATAGAAATCATTCTTTTAATCGATGGATACGTACTAAGCAAAAAGCCCATTTGTATGTTCAAGATCTTTTTCCCCTTACAATATATCACTGTTTTTGTAAAAACCTTTCTTTTTAATCAATTTTTAATGATATGTTCATGGTATTATAAGCCCCAGTCCCCAAACTTAATAGCCCGATTAGAAAACCAATTATAGAACACTGGTTAATCCAATCGGGACGGTAATTTATTCTTTTTTTTCCTCTTCATATAATTGATAAAAATATATATCAATAAAAAGACTAAGAATACGACACCTAAAAGTGGAACATATTCCGGATTTATATGAAAGGCATTCCCTATATAATACCCTGCCACTATAAAAGGGACAGTCCAGAGAACGGTGCCTAACAGGGAAAGGAGAATAAATTTGAACAGGGGAATATGATTGATTCCTGCGAAATACGGACTGATTTGTCTTATTCCAGGTAAATAAAATCCAAACACAATCGTTTTTTTTGTATTTTTCATATACTTTTTCTGTACTTTCTCCCAGCGATCATTGGTAATGCCCACGTATTTCCCATATTTTTTTATAAATGGATACCCCACGTATTTCCCACATACATAAGCGATAAGCATCCCTATAAAGGCTCCGAGAAATGCACTGAGCACGGCTAAACCAAATGAGAGTCTATTTTGCCCAATCAGGACTCCAATTAGAAATAGAAGAGATTCTTCCGGAGCGGGAATCCCCACAATGCCCATGAATAAAAAAAGAAATATGATTAGATAGCCATATAAGTCAATAAAATGCAGGATACTATCTATGTTCATAAAGTCCCCCCGAATCAGTTATAAGTCTTTTAATGTAATAAATTGTGTTCCCTTTTTTATGTTCTCCTCTAGGTAAATTTCCAAAACTTCAATCATATATCGGGGTGCTTCTTTATCCGCCCCTAAGGTTTCCCCACAGTCATGGAGCAGGAGGATCGAATTTTCCGTTGAGGTTGTCCGCAATTGATTAAGCAGGTCATTCCTGCATGTTTCCACTTTCCAATCTCCGAAAATGTCTGACCACATAATCACTTTATATTTCTTGCTGGCTATTTTCGTAAAAATATTAAAATGGCCCCATGGAGGCCTATAAAAAGTGACTTTTTCATGCGTACATTCCATTATCGCCTTTTCCGTCATACTCAACTGTTCCGATAACTGAAAGGGCGAGAGGATCCAGCTTGAAATATGATCAAAATGATGAATTCCAATTGTATGCCCCTCTTCATGCATTCGTTTAATGATATCAGGGCTATTTTTCACTTTACTGCCCACAACAAAAAACGAACCCTTTATCTCGTACTTTTTTAAAAGATCAAGTAATCGTTCCGTATATTCAGGGTTCGGGCCATCATCAAAAGTAAGGGCTATCCCATTATTCCTCTTGTTTTTTTTGGTAATGCCCAGACTGCATACACGAATAATTACAGTAGGGAAAATCGAATAAATTAGAAATAACAATACTATGATACTCAGACTAATTATCCCTATATGTGTCACGCACAGAACACCTCATTCTTGTATTTAGCAGCAAATTACCTTTTGGGTAAGGATAATACCATCTCTGTTCCAATTCCGTCGATACTGGCTACTTTAATTTCCCCATTATGTTGATTCATTATATTTTTGGCTATCGACAAGCCTAGCCCTGTTCCGCCTGTTTCCCGACTCCTAGCCTTATCCACCCGGTAAAAACGTTCGAAGATATTTTCCATTTCATGCTCAGGAATACCAATCCCATAATCTTTTACCCGAATGACCGTAGAGTATAACTGATTCTCTACATACACATCAATTTTGTCTGTACTATATTTGATTGCGTTATCTAAAAGGATAATAATCACCTGTTTTATCTTCAATTCATCTGCTGTAATCGTAATGGTATCTTCTTGATAATGAAAATTTATTTCTCGCCCATAGACCTCTTTGAATTGTTTAAACACGTTCTCACATAAGGTTACTATATTCACTGATTTAATATCTAAAGTATTTTCCATTTCCGTATCGGCTAATTCCAGCAGCCTTTCCGTCATTTCCTGTATTCGGGTTGCCTCTGAATGAATTACATTTATAACATCCAATGCCTTTTCTTCGCTTTTTATCCGGCGTCGGCGCAAGAGATCTGCATAACTCTTTATTATCGTTAGCGGAGTCTTTATTTCATGTGAAGCATCTGAAATGAATTGCTTCTGTTTATCCAGATTTACATCCAATCTGCTCATCATCCGATTGAAAGTAACAGCCATTTTCTGCAGCTCATCTTTTGTTTCCTCTTGGATGACAATTTTTTTCGGAATTCCGCTTTGTTCAATATCCTCCATCGTATCAATCATATTGGAAATAGGTCTCATGATTACACTCGATAACCACCTGCCTCCTAGCAGCGATAACCCCGCCCCTAATAGGGTACAAAATGTGAGAATGGAAAGTAATACATCCTTCCCTAATTCCAGTCCTAGTAATCTATCTCCAATTTCTAAAGTTCCAACAACTTTACCTTTGGATTGGATAGGAACCCTAACGATTAATATTTGTTCTTCTTTATGCGCTTGTTTAATTGTAGTTCTATACACTTCTTGTTCAGAAGAAAATTCCCCTTTAAATTTCGTAAGCAAATAATGGTCGCTGGACACTTCGCTGCTGATTTTAGAATTAGGTTGAATGATCCTTATAAATGAATGATTCGTCAAATATGTGGTTAATTTTTTTTCTAATTCATGGGGCGTATCATCCATTTGTATTTCAGCAATGACATTTTGCGCTTTATGAATTAATATATCCTCTTCCATATTTACAGTAATCTTCATAAAAGAAAAAAATACAACAGCATTGACCGCAATCAACACACAGAGTATCCAAGCCGTAGTAATCAGGTTAATTTTTGTTGTAATTTTCATTGCTTATTTCTCCCTTACAGTATAACCAATTCCTCTTACCGTTTGAATAATTGTCGGGTCAGAAAAACCTTCTTCTGTTTTCTTTCTTAAATGGCGGATATACACATCGATTACATTGGTCTCCCCTTCATACTCATATCCCCAAACATTCATCAAGATATTTTCTCGCGTCACGATTTTGTTTTTATTGGATAGTAAATAAATGAGTAAATCAAATTCCTTTGGGGTTAACGCTATGGAAGAATCCCCCCTCTTAACCTCTCTAGTATCGAGATTAATGAATAAATCTTTTATTGATAAGATCGTTTCCTCTTCTCTCGAAGCATTGGCAGTTATTGAATTATGACGTATAGCTGAACGTATTCTTGCCAATAACTCATCGATTTCAAAGGGCTTCGTTATATAGTCATTGGCCCCTTGATCTAGTCCTGCTACCTTATCCATTGTAATATTTCGAGCTGTTAAGAGGATGATTGGCAGTAAAGAGTTCTCATTTCGGATCCTTCTTAAAACTTCTATGCCATTCAGTTCAGGTAACATAACATCTAAAAGTACTAAATCTAATTTTTCTTGTAATGCAGCTTCCAGCCCCGACTTGCCGGTATGGGCAACAAGCACTTCATACCCCTCATATTCGAGTTCTATCTTTAATATCGTCGCTATCTGGATTTCATCTTCTACAACCAGAATACGTTGTTTCATTTAAAACCCTCCTATTTGAGTGGTATATGGCAAGGAGTTCACCACCACATGTATTTATCGAATCTAGATAGGAATATTACTTGCATCTTAAACACGAAAAATTGTCCTCCGCTAAATAATTCAATCCCCTTTATATTTGCTCCAAAGTCCTGTATTTTAATCGTTTCCTTATTATTGAAATGCTCTTTCTACAATTTAGCATTATTTTGCTTTTTATTTCGCTTTTTAATTGATTTTTAATCCTTTTTTCAAGTTGCGTTAAGGCTGACTTGATATAGTGTCAGGGAACAGTAGAAGTAGACAATAAGGTTTTATCGTAAACGAAATAAAACAAGAGAAGATAAGGAGGATTCATTAATGAATGATACAAAAGGCTCATCCATCGGGCGTCAGATGTTGAACAAGGTTCCAGAAGTCATCATTTACTTCTGGATAATCAAAATAATGGCAACCACTGTGGGCGAGACGGCTGCAGACTTCCTGAGTGATAATCTGAACTTGGGCTTGGCCAATACGACCTTAATCATGAGTATTCTTTTGATCATAACGCTTTTCTTCCAATTCAAAGCAAGTAAGTATGTGCCAAGGATTTACTGGCTCACAGTAGTGATGATTAGCGTTGTAGGCACGCTAATTACCGACAATCTCGTGGACAATCTCGGGGTCAGTCTGGTGACAACAACTATCATCTTCACAATCGCGATGCTTGCGACGTTTGCGGCTTGGTATGCGAGTGAAAAGACGCTGTCCATTCACACTATTTACACATCCAAACGAGAAGTGTTCTACTGGTTGGCCATCTTGTTCACCTTCGCCTTGGGTACAGCAGCTGGTGACCTCATAGCAGAAGGTCTCGATATCGGCTACTGGAAGTCTGCACTTATGTTCGCGGCGTTGATTGGGGTGGTTACCATCGCCCACTACGGTTTCAAACTAAATACAGTGCTTTCCTTTTGGATCGCCTACATCTTGACCCGTCCACTTGGCGCCTCTCTTGGCGACTACCTCTCACAGCCGCGTGATAAGGGTGGACTTGGTCTAGGTACGACGGGAACCAGTTTGGTCTTCCTCGTTATAATCTTAATCCTGGTCGTCTATTTGACCAAAACAAGAAGAGATGAAAGCAAAGTTGTGGAGTAGGGCAGGGCAAGTACAATCTTCTTTAATTCAGCTGTCCAACACTTAACAGGTTACAGACCTCCAGGAAAGAGTACAACCTTTTCCCGATCTATCTGCTACATTTACTTGATACAGCCTTCATTGTTCGGGTTTCACCCTATAGATTGCACCCATGCCGGGTGCACAAAAGAAAAGGCCACCAAATTGGTGGCCCTTTCAATTATTTAAGATCTTTAAATCCGTATTTTTCAAAAACCTTCATTGAATCTTTATTTTGGAGATACTCGTAAAATAGTTGGGCTTCTTTAGCATGTGAGCTTTCCTTAATTACACCTACCGGATAAATAATCGGATCGTGTAAATCTTCCTTGGCTGTTGTAACGATATCAACTTTTGATGAGCTCATGGCATCCGTTTTATAAACAAGTCCTGCGTCCACATTTCCTGTTTCTACATATGTAAGCACTTGGCGAACATCCTTGGCATACACCAGTTTTTCTTCAATCTCTTTCCAGAGGTTCAGATTTTCTAATGTTTGCTTAGCATACTGTCCTGCTGGTACTGACTCAGGGGTACCGATGGATATTTTAGTGAATTTAGTAAGGTCTTCTATCGATTCAATCCCTTTATCAGAACCTTTTGGCACTACTAGCACTAATTCATTGCCTACTAAATCAATCCCTTTTTTCTCTTCAATATGACCTTCATCTACTAATTTATCAAATTTGTCTTCTGCTGCAGAGAAAAACAGATCCACAGGTGCGCCTTGGGAGATTTGTTGTTGAAGAGCTCCAGAAGCTCCAAAGTTATAGTTAACTTTTACATTTGCATTTTCTTTTTCAAATGTCTTTTTTATATCATTTAAGGCATCTTGTAAACTTACGGCGGCCGAAATCGTCAATTCTACTTTCTCGTCAGCTTGTTGCGTCTGCTTTCCTGTGCCTTTTTCTTCATCACTTGAACACCCTGTGCCCACTATCACAAGCAGCATAAGCGAGAAAATCATAAGATATATTTTTTTCAAAGTCTCTCTCCCTTTCTAACTAATCATAACTAGTTATATCTAATTATAATTAGTATAAGACAGATAAAAGATTTTAATCAATGCCTTTTTGCGGTGAATTTTCTTTTTAAAGGACTCTAAGATACAATAAAGAACGGAGGGATGCACATGTCAAAAGAGCTTTCCTATACCATCGAGGAAGTGTCACAGCTTTTAAAGGTATCTAAATTGACGATTTATGATCTTGTAAAAAAAGGGGAGCTCCCTGTATTTCGTGTGGGAAGGCAGATGAGAATGGATGCAAAAGACTTGGAGATGTATATTAATAACCATAAGTCCCATACATCCCCAGTTTCTGTTACCGAACCCCAAAGGAATGAAGCGAAGGATTCCCTTAGCCTTGTCATAAGCGGGCAAGACATGGTGTTAGATATACTAGGGCAGCACATCCAGAAGCGCTCCAGCTATAAAACATTACGATCTAACACTGGAAGCCTAAGCGGTCTTATATCGATGTACAATGGGGATTCCGACATCGTTAGTTTGCATATGTTTGATGGTGATACTGGGGAATATAATCTTCCTTATATAAAAAAGATTTTGGTCGGTTATCCTTATATTCTACTTAATCTTGTTTCGAGGAAAGCTGGTTTGTATGTTAAAAAGGGAAATCCCTTTGGCCTCACAAATTGGACTGATTTAAAACATAAAGACTTGGCCATCATCAATCGGGAAAGAGGATCGGGCGCACGAATCCTTCTTGATGAGCAGCTAAGGATTCACAGGATATCTTCTAAAGATCTTAAGGGATATGAAAACGAAGAGACCAACCACTTAAGTGTGGCTTCAGCGGTTTCTGCGGGGAAAGCGGATGTGGGTGTGGGAATTGAAAAAGCTGCAAAAATCGTTGGAGTTGACTTTGTCCCATTAATTACAGAACGTTATGACCTTGTTATTTTAAAATCTCCGAAAAACGAAGAGCTCATAAACGTTGTTAAGCGGATTTTATCATCGAATCCATTTCAGGCTGAAATCAAAGCTTTAGGCGATTATGATATTTCTCAGACAGGCTCTATCATTTATGAGACATATTAAACAGGAAGGCTACTGATTCAGCAGCCTTCCTGTTTAGTATGCAGTTTTTAATAGGTTAAAGAGCACATTCTTCAATTTCAAATCCTAGGTCTTCGATGATTCCCCAATCCGCTGTGGGTTCTTGACCGGCTGTCGTTAAATAATCGCCGACGAAGATGGAATTGGCTGCATAAAGTGCCATGGGCTGCATGGAACGGAGATTGACCTCCCGACCGCCGGCCAGACGGATTTCTTTACTCGGATTAACGAACCTCATCATCGAAATCAATTTCAGGCATTTAGTGGGGGTCAACTCGGAAGTTCCCTCAAGCGGCGTTCCGTCAATTGCATTGAGAAAATTACAGGGAATGGAATCTGCATCAAGGCTTCGTAAGGATAGGGCGATTTCCACCGCTTCCGCCTCAGATTCCCCCATACCGAAAATGGCGCCAGAACATGGGGACATTCCGGCATCCTTCACGGCTTCCACTGTATCTACCCGGTCTTCATATGTATGTGTCGATGTAATTTTGCTGTAGTTTTCCTGTGATGTATTCAAGTTGTGGTTGTAGCGATGAACGCCTGCCTCTGCCAGTTTGCCAGCATGTTCCTCATTCAGGAAACCTAAACAGCAGCAGATTTTAAGATCAGTCGTTTCGCGGATTTCTTTTACGGCTTCAATGACATGATCGATTTCCCTGTTGGTCGGACGCCGGCCAGACGCAACGATGCAATAAGTACCCGCTTTGCGGCGAATTGATTCTTGCGCTCCCTCGACAATCTTTTCTTTAGTCAGCCAAGCATATTTATCGATCGGGGCTTCCGAAACGATCGACTGCGAGCAGTAGCCGCAATCTTCGGGACATAATCCTGACTTCGTATTGATGATCATATTCAATTTAACCTTTTTCCCATAATGGTGCTTACGTATGAGATAAGCTGCATTCAGAATTTCCAAAACCTCTTCGTCTGGGGCTTGTACGATGGATAATGCCTCTTCCTCCGTCACTTTATATCCTTTGATAACGCTCTCCGCTAACATCTTCCAATCCCTAACCAATGTTTCCAAACCTAATCCCTCTTTTCTTTTAATGTCTATATTCCTTCCCATGAATCCTCGGAACGGATTGAATCATTTTGCACAATCAAGATAAAATAAAACGTTAAATATGTTAACTTTAAAAATTTTTAGTTAACATATAAAATGAATAATAACACACAAACAAAATAGGATTCAATGGTCTTTTTTCAATATTTTCCTAGTCTGCCCTTTAAATCATAAGGAAGCTTGCATTTTATATGTTAACTAAATATATAAATTAGTTGACATATAAAATAGGATTCAGGCAAACTAATAGTGGGCATTCTGCCAGCACTTTCTAAAAAGGAGGTTGAAAACTTGAAAGCAAGGACGATTTCTTATGTGGCCCTTTTTACCGCGTTAACTGCCATTGGCGCCTTTATTAAGATACCTATCCCTTACATACCATTCACACTGCAAATTCTGGCTGTCTATTTGGCAGGCGCATTATTGGGGCCCCGGCTTGGGATGCTCAGTCAGTTATGCTACGTCTTGATCGGACTTATCGGGGTGCCCCTGTTTGCTGAAGGCGGGGGATTCGGATATATATTCAAACCCACTTTCGGCTATTTACTCGGATATATATTGGGAGCCTATGTAAATGGATGGCTGATCAACCGGTTTTCCCTCTCCACGATTCGTTCCATATTCTTTGCTAATGCCGCCTCTTTGCTGACCGTTTACTTTTTCGGCTGCATCTGGCTGTATGGTGCGATGAAGTGGATTGTGGAAACGCCGCTTTCAATCAACCAAACGATACTTTACGGCTTCTTATTACCTGTACCCGGTGATTTACTGCTATGCATTCTATGTGCTGCCATCATTCAACAAGTACGTCCGCGCATTGCAAAATATATAAACATAAAGGAGCTGAATCATCCATGGGCCAAGCCTACTTTATAACCGGAACTGGCACGGATATTGGAAAGACCATCGTCACAAGTGCACTCTATCTTTCTCTTCAAACATTGGGAAAAAGCGTCACGATATTCAAGCCATTTCAAACTGGAATCAATGAGGAAAATAATACATACCCGGATATTTCTTGGTTTGAGCAGGAACTCGGTGTAAAGGAACCAGGGTTTTACACACTGGAGCCCGAAACCTCACCACATTTGGCGATTAAATTAACTGGCAGTCAAATCGATGAGAAGAAAGTCGTGGAAAGGGTTCATGAACTTGAGGAAATGTATGACATCGTATTAGTCGAGGGCGCTGGCGGATTGGCTGTGCCACTCATTGAACGGACGGAAGGTTTCTATATGACGGCTGATTTCATAAGGGATTGCGGCATACCTGTCCTCTTCGTATCCACAAGCGGTTTAGGGGCGATTCATGATGTCGTGACGACCCATTCTTATGCCCAAGTCCATGATATAAACGTGAAAACCATTTTGTATAACCATTACCGGCCAGAAGATCGGATTCATCAAGACAATATCGAAACCATCGAAAAATTGACTGGGTTGAATGGCCTCGCCTGCATCCCGACAATGGCAGATGTCAGAAAAGACTTGAGGAACTGCATCCTTGATTTGCTTGGTGATCAAAATTATACCCAACAATTGAAAGAGGTGTTCAAAGCATGAACAGTCAGGATTTAGAACAATGGGATAAGGAATATGTATGGCATCCGTTCACACAAATGAAAACGTATCGGGAAAGTAAACCGCTGATCATCGAGCGCGGCGAAGGCAGCTACCTGATTGATGTGGATGGCAAACGCTACCTCGACGGCTATGCTTCATTATGGGTGAATGTGCACGGACATAACGAGCCGGAATTAAACGGCGCCCTTATTGAACAAGTGAATAAAGTCGCGCACTCCACGCTGCTTGGATCTGCGAATGTACCATCGATCTTACTGGCAAAAAAGCTGGCAGAAATCACTCCTGGTTCTTTATCAAAAGTCTTCTACTCCGACACGGGATCTGCCGCTGTGGAAATCGCCCTTAAAGTCGCTTATCAATATTGGCAGAATATCGATCCCGTCAAGCATCAGAATAAAAACAAATTCGTCTCACTTGACGAAGCATACCACGGCGATACTGTCGGAGCTGTGAGTGTGGGCGGAATGGATCTATACCATAGAATCTTTAAGCCCCTCTTATTTCAACGGATTTCCGCCCCTTCACCATATGCCTATCACATGACTGAATATGGGGATCAAGAAGCCGTGAAAAACCATTGCTTGAAGGAACTGGAGAAGTTACTGCAAGAACAATCAGAGGAAATTGCAGGATTGATCATCGAACCCCTGGTGCAGGGGGCTGCTGGCATCATAACCCATCCTGGGGGCTTTTTGAAAGAGGTCGAACAATTATGCAAAAAATACAATATCCTCTTAATTTGCGATGAGGTGGCCGTTGGATTCGGTCGCACCGGTACCATGTTTGCCTGCGAACAGGAAGATGTCGTCCCCGATATCATGTGTATGGGCAAAGGGATCACTGGGGGATATATGCCACTCGCAGCCACCATCATGAACGAGCAAATCTTTCAATCCTTCTTGGGGGAACGGGAAGAACATAAAACCTTCTATCACGGCCACACCTATACAGGAAACCAGCTAGCCTGTGCACTGGCCCTGAAGAATATCGAGCTGATGGAAAGCCGCAATCTCATTAAAGACATCCAGAAAAAAGCAAAATACCTATCACAAAGGCTGCAAGCACTATCCGAACTTCCGATAGTCGGCGATATTCGCCAGCGCGGCTTCATGATTGGAGTGGAAATCGTTAAAGACCGTGAAACAAAAGAAACGTTCACCCTCCAAGAGAATGTCGTTTCCGGAATCATCCATACAGCACGGAAAAATGGCCTGATCATCAGGGAACTTGGTCCCGTCATCACGATGATGCCGATCCTTTCCATGTCAGAAAAGGAACTCGATTTCATGGTCGAAACCGTCTACCGTGCCATCCAGGAAGTCTCCATTCATAAAGGATTGATTCCAGCAGCAAACTGATTCAAAAAGAACCGGAAGAGCAGGGCTCATCCGGTTCTTTCTTTTCTTTGCAGGGGACTTCGTGAAGAAAGATGATCACTAATACAGTGATCTTAGATTGTAGGCAGATCATAGGAAAGCGAATTTGCCTACAGTTTTTTCTTGAAAAGTGTTCAGTTGATTTCAGAAATCCACTCCCATTCCGCCGACTGTCTGCCAATCCTCATCAAAGCAAGAGCGCCGAGGGCGGACTCCCGCGGTAAGCGAGAGACTGGAGGCAAAGTTCGACTTTTTTGTTTTCCTCCCTTACACATCGAGGAAGGCAGCTACCTCCGTCTTTCTTTTTCAATCTTTAAATAAAAGACCATGTTAAATAATAATGTTGTTTTTAAGTCAAATAAATGAGACCTTCTCTTATCAGGGGTCTCATAATCATTTTACTTTTTACAATTACTCGTACTCACATAGCTTTGGAACTACAAAATCGGGAAAAGTCTTAATTATCTTTTCATATGTTGAGAAATTCGATTGATTTGAGATAACCGAAATGTAATCTCCATCATAGCCAATCCAAAAAATACTTGTATCGACTTCTACTTTAACTACTACTGTCCCCGCAATTTTCCCTTCCCAATTTCCTTTCCACTCTCTTTGTTCTACACTAAATACATCTTTGTTTGTGGACCATAAAACTAAATCATTCCCACTACCAAGAGTAATATAGAAAGGGAAAATCTCCTGAAACTGCTTTTCATTCTGGATTTCAGTAACAACGTATCGGTTAGTTAAGTATCTATAACTGATATTGAATTTATTGCAATTATGTTCAAACTCATCTTTCCAATAGGAAGAAACTTCAGAACAAAAATAAAGTGGAAATGCTTTAATATTCCTCATCCACAATGGCAGGAAATTTTCATCACATTCTGGTAGATAAAAGCCGTCTATAGAGAAAACATATGGTGTAGCGCATTCTAATGCAAATGGGAAAAAACCTCCAGCATCAGGATTTGAGTCATAATATCTCTTTGGTAAATATCCAACTTCTATATCCAATTTTCTCGCCCCTTCGTTCCAATGTATTCATTTAATAAATGTTGATAATCTTAACTTTTCATAAGTATCATCTGTAGAGAATAGACAACTTTCCACTATAACATAGCCAAATGAAAAAAGAAAAAAATTACTTATTATGGTATTATTTACACAAAGTATTTGAGGAGGTTACAAAATGATGTTGGGAGTTCCTCTCCTGGTTGCTTGTGTCCCTGGAACGTTAGTAATACTTCTGGCGTGGTGGTTTAGGAAATTACATTTATCTATATTTGTAAGGCTTTTACCTGGCATATTAACCGTTATAACTTCAATTATTTTGTTTTACATTGGTTTTGTGAACATTAGAGGGTTTGAAGGAGCTGGATATGGAATACTGGCTTTCTTTTTACTTCCCTTCGCTATTGCGGCTTCAATTATTGGGAGTAAAAACAAAGGTGTACAAAGCTAGAATGCAGTTCAAATAACTATGAAAACAGGAATATATGCAAAGACTAAAAGGCCGTATGTGCCGGGTGTTTCCCCCCACCTTATTAAATAGCTACATGTAATAATGCAATTGAAAAAATCTAAAACTAAGCAGGACCAGCTCGTTATCTACAAGGAATGAAATAATAATAATAAAAAAGATGACCCCGTTTAACTCGGAGGTCATCTTTTTTTTGCTGCTGGCTAAGTGTTAGCGAATGCCTTTCATGTAACCTTGAATCTTTGGTGATAAGACCATAAGGACCAGTCCAAGGACCATTGAAGCAACACCGATCACGCCAAAATAAGCCATTTCGGTTTGGGGCGTGTAGAATCTGACGATTTGTGCGTTCAGTGCTTGTGCTGCTGCACTTGCCAGGAACCACAGGCTCATCGTTTGAGCCGAGAATGCGGCCGGAGCCAATTTTGTAGTTGCTGAAAGTCCAACAGGAGATAAACAAAGTTCTCCAAGCACTACAAGGAAATAGCTAAGTACAAGCCATAGCGGATTGACCAATGCGTCGGATCCACCGAAATAAACAGGAAGCAGGATCACCAGGAATGATAAACCGGCGAACAATAAACCGATTGAGAATTTCTGAGGAATGGTCGGCTGACGCTTTCCTAGTTTAATCCATAACCATGCGAATACTGGTGCAAGGGTAATGATGAACAAAGGGTTCAAAGATTGGAACCATGCCGGGTTTATTTCTAGTCCAGCAAAATTCAACTGTGTCCGTTTGTCTGCATAGCTTGCTAATATAGTTGCACCTTGCTCTTGAATCGCCCAGAACATGACAGCTGCTATAAACAAAGGAATATAGGCAATCAAGCGTGAACGTTCAACAGAAGTTGTTTTAGGGCTGCGATACATGAAAATGAAATAAAGGGTCGGGATAACGATCCCTAGGATACCTACAAGATTAATAAAGGTTTTAATCGTTAAGATGCCGTTAGCGGCGGTAATGCCGATGATGGCAGCTAAGATAAGTGTGGCTATCCCCAATTTCGTAAATACGCTTTTCTTTTCATTCTGTGATAATGGGTTCGCAGGAATAGTTCCAGCAAGGCCCAGGTTCTTTTTCTTTGTTGCAACAAAGACGATGAGACCAATTAACATTCCAATTGCTGCAAGTCCAAAACCAAGATGGAAGCTGTAGCCCATTCCGACGGTACCGACAACAAACGGTGAAAGGAATGCACCCATGTTGATACCCATATAGAATATACTGAAACCGGAATCCCGGCGTTCGTCATTTTCTGCGTAAATTTCACCGACAATGCTGGAAACATTCGGTTTTAATAACCCAGTACCAAGAACAATGAGTACCATGGAAACAAAGAACATGGAGAGACTGCCTGGTACAGCAAGGACAATATGCCCGAGCATGATCAAGATACCACCGTAAAATACGGCTTTGGAAGTCCCGAAGATCCTATCGGCAAGCCATCCGCCAATTATACCTGACATATATACTAAAGATCCGTAAATGGATACAAGGGCAAGGGCTGTGTGTTCATCAAGACCAAGTCCCCCTTTAGAAACTTCGTAATACATATAGTAAACAAGAATGGCCTTCATACCATAATACGAGAAACGCTCCCAGAACTCAGTAAAGAAAAGGGTGAATAATCCTTTAGGGTTTCCAAAAAAACCTTTTTGAGGTACACTATCCACAATTTTCTGTTTATTTATCGTTGCCATACCTAGCCCTCCTTTTATTATTGTATAATAACTTTTATTTTCTCTATTGTAAACAAATATTTAGTATATTTAAATAATTAATTTAAATATAACATAGAAGAGGTTGCCTCCCTACATACCAAATCCTGTATTTCGCAGGAAGAAACACCCTTTATAGTCTAATAGGGAGCTGTCATCAAAGATATATTACCCTAACTTCACCAATGGTATTACGTTTCAGATCACTTTGGTTGCCAAGAACATGCAATGAGCATCGGAAGAATAGACAGAATCATTTTAAAAAAAACCACTTCATCTGTTAAATACACCGTATAATAGATATAACCAAAAATGAGGAGGCACATAATGCTCGGGATCATAACCGTTGTGCTGATTTTTTCCATCCCTATAATCGCCATACTGACAAGCCATTTCGAAAAACAGTCAAAGACGAAACACAAAATGCTGCAAGTTGAATTGGAACTTGAAAAACTGAAGCATGAAAACTTTCTTATGGAGACGGAAAAAATGAGGCTGGAACTGGACCAGATGAAATTCGAACAAAAAAGAGACGAGCCAAGGTTACTGTAAACAAGTAACGTTGGTTCGTCTTTTTTAATGGGTATTTTTCCGTTTTAAAAACCTCCCGCCCATCATAAGAATTACAAGTAAGGCCGTTTTAATGGATATATTGATCGCCCACAAGGAGGGCTGACAGCACCTTTGTCGGGATGACGAACTCGACGGCCCCCATATATCCCGGCGCAGCTTCATAGCTGTTAAAGGCGATGACTAGCTTGCCATCTTCGTTTATATAAAAGTTTTGGTTTTCATCAATGCCTTTAAATGCAGTAAGATCATCATCTTCGACCCAATATATCTTTTCAGGATCTTCAGCCATCTGACGCTTCATCTGTTCCTTGATGTTCTCACTAATCACCTGAAGATAACGATCATCTTTAAATAGGCTATTTAACGTTAATAGCACTTCGTTTTTCTTGTCGACTGTATCAAATTGACTTTCTGTAGAACTGGAAGCAGCAATCTTATCCGTATAACGCTGTACGGATAAGATCGTTTCATTATCCGTCAATATCACATATCCGCTTTCCACCGACATATTGCCCTTTTCCCCTTCCTTCAGTTTTGACATGGAGTCCGTGAACTCCTTATAAAGCTGCTTGCTTTCCGATAAATATTTCTCATTCAAGCTATCTTCGAGCTGTTTATTCTCCAGACCGGATATAGCAGGTGTCTTGATTACTGCCGAGGAATTATTCGCTTCTTCTTTCCATTCGACGAAGGTAATCACTTTGATGACCTTATCGACTATCGGGATTTCACTCATGGCTTTTGCCGCTGCCGGACTGATGTTTACGGAAGCTGTCACAATCAAAAGCGCTGCAGCCGCTGACATGAGGATATTCCTGCCAACCCTTGGCTTCTTTCTGGGCTTTTCATTCAAGGCCGCTTGAACGACATCATTCAATTCCTTTGGTATCGGTGTTTTAAGATATTCTTCCCGCAGATCTTTTAGTTTTTTTTCCATCTTTTCGTTTCCTCCCGTTCAGTCATGTTGATCCGCAATAATTGCAGCGCTTTATATAATCTCGTTTTAATTGTGCTTACATTCTCTTCCAGTACTTCCGCTATCTCATCCAGCTTCAGGTCCTCAAAGAAACGGAGAACGACTACCGTTTTGTACTTGACCGAAAGTCCTTCAAGGGCCTTTTGCAAATCCAGGTCAGGATAGTGATCTTCCTCACCTGCTCGTAAGTATTCTATTGTTTCGTCATCGGCGACAGTCAGTTTCTTTTTCTTCCGCAAAACGTCCAGTGCCGTTCGGACGATGATCTTATATAACCAGCTATCAATAGAAGCAGCGTCTTTGATTTTACTGCTTGACGCCAGCGCTTTCCTGATTGATTCCTGCACGATATCAAGCGCATCCTCTTGGTTTTTAACATAATAAAAAGCAAGTCTGTACAAATTTTCTTGCCGTTCGGTTATCCGGGCCGCGATTAATTGATTCATATCTAGATTTTTCATTGCATGAAAGAGCTCCTTACATTTAAATTACGTATCCTGGGTACAAAAGATAGACGTTCGTGCAGCCCTAAAAGTTTGGAAATGAACATGGAAATATATAAAAATAAAAAAATGAAATTTTTTACAAACTTTTAAGGCTTTTGGCGCGTCTATATAGTAGAATGATTATCGAGGTGGAGTACATCATGAGTAAATTAAATTATAAAAAAGTCTTTATTTTTCTATTTTGTCTAACAGCTACTGTGGGAACGTTGGGGTTAGCCATCAAAAGCCTTGCTTTTGATAAGAAAAGAACCGTTTCGGCCTATACAACTGATAAAAATTACCCAGAAGCCGATATTCAAACGTATGTGAAAGATAATACGAAAGGCGGGTATTCAGCCAGCAGGCCTGTTCTGCATTTAGAAAATATCGACAAGCAGCTAGAAGCCTACATAAAGAAAGAAATTAAGGATTATGAAAAGAAATGGAAAGCATCCGACGGGAAAGCTTCCGAGCTTAACCTCACTTATACGATCCTCCATTTCAGCAAACAGACCATTACGATTTCCTTCGATAAATATGAGCAAGTGGAAGGAAAGAAGCAGTCTGGATCCCAGATCTTCACTTATGATATTCCATCTCAGCAAAAGCTCTCCATAGAAGACATCTTTGCCACGGATACTGATTATTTATCCGTTTTATCCGATATTGTTTTTGAAGAGTTAACCGAGAAGGAAGAAGAAGGCATCTCAAACAGTCTCATTAAAAAGGAAAACAAACTGAAGGCAGCCAACTTCAATTCTTTTTCAGTCTTGAAAAATACACTTGTATTCTACGTCAAGACTGATGATTCAACTAAGACCCATACGATAGCCATCAAGAAGGAACTTTTTAAAGATAGTTTGCTAGATTCATATCAAAGTCAAGATTTGAATGCGGATCGTGTAAAGGAATGGCAGCCGAAACATATCGTCGCCAAACTGCCTGTGCAAAATGAATGGATCGACCCTTCAAAAAAAGTCATTGCCTTGACCTTCGATGACGGGCCGCATCCAAGTCATACCATGTCCATTCTTAAAGACCTGAACAAGTATGATGGACACGCGACGTTTTTCGTGCTTGGAAGCCGCGTACAGCACTATCCGGAAGTTCTGCAAAAAATGCTGCAGCAAGGAAATGAGATCGGCAACCATTCATGGGATCATCCGCAGCTGACGCGCTTAAGCAAGAACAAAATCAAAAGTCAAATCGAAAAGACCCAAGACGCTGTAGAAAAAGCTACAGGTGCTGAGCCAAATCTCGTTCGTCCCCCATATGGAGCGATTAACAATGATGTACGTGAATACATGGAGGATATGAAAGTCACACTTTGGGATGTCGATCCCGAAGATTGGAAAGAACGGAATGAAAAGAAAATCGTAAACAAAGTGATGGGCAAAGCCAAAGATGGCAGTATCATATTAATGCATGATATCTATCAAACTAGCGCCCAGGCGGCAGGAAAAATCATCAAGCAATTGCATGACCAAGGTTATCAAATGGTCACAATTTCGGAATTGGAAAAGGTACAGAAAGACCGTGAACTTTCCGGAATCACCATAAATGAATAATCAAAAGGAAAGAGCCTGTTTCGTGATTCGCAAACAGGCTCTTTCCTTTCAAATAAAATAAGCAGACCTTTGATCATATAGCAAAGGTCTGCTCATTTTATCATTCACCAAGATCTACATTATGATAAACCTGTTGAACATCTTCCAAATCTTCCAATGCATCAATCATTTTTTCGAATTGTGCTTGTGCATCTTCTGGAAGGGTTAGATCATTTTGTGCAAGCATCGTCAGCTCGGCCACTGTAAAATCGCTGATTCCTGCATCCTTGAATGCTTGTTGTACAGCATGGAATTGTTCAGGTTCGGCATAAACGATGACACTTTCTTCTTCTTCAATGATGTCACGTACATCAACATCCGCTTCCATCAACAGTTCAAGAACATCATCAGCCGTTTTACCTTCAATCCCGATGACAGCCGTTGCATCGAACATATAAGCAACAGATCCGCTGACACCCATATTCCCGCCATTTTTCCCAAATGCGGCACGCACATCAGATGCCGTCCGGTTCACGTTGTTTGTCAATGCATCCACGATGACCATTGAACCATTCGGACCGAATCCTTCATAACGAAGTTCGTCATAGTTTTCTTCCGAACCGCCTTTGGCTTTTTCAATCGCACGGTCAATGATCGCTCTTGGAACATTGTACGTTTTCGCACGCTCAAGCACGACCCTTAATGCCTGGTTGGAATCCGGATCTGGTTCACCTTGTTTTGCCACTACATATATTTCCCGTCCGAACTTGGCATAAATCCGACTAGTATTAGCATCTTTTGACGCTTTTTTTTCTTTAATGTTATTCCACTTACGACCCATTATATTCCACTCTCTTTCATCATTGATATATACGAATAGATTATTAAGAAATGGCCCTATGAGAAAACCCACCAGGGGAATTCCTTTGAAGATAGGCTATACGTTTACTAGATTATATTATACATCAATTGTATAATTTTGAAAAAGTCCTGCACATCCCTCACTGGCATTTTCGGTTTCTTGCGCTATTTTATATGAATTACTTTTGAAAACATCAGCAGTGGTATAGTATGAAGTGAACGGAAAGGAGAGATGATCCATGAAGGACAACCAAATCATCATCGGGATACCCGGTAAATGGAAGGACCGGACAGAATTGATTCAAACGGTCGCTTCCCAAAGCGAAGGGTATCTGTTAGCCGGGAATGTTTTTCATAACAGCGATAAAAACATTACTTTTCAGGCTGAAATCCATGATTATGAACCCACTTTGAAAGAGAGCTTTTCCTACGCCAGTAAAGACGCCTTTTCGGAGAATGCATTAGAGGAAATCAATGACCATACCTTTACCGTTTATATAATAGCCGATGTATCCGATACCGGAACTGTAATCAATTTGATCGATGCCGGGGCAGCGATCCTAAGGGCAGGCGGAATGGCAGTGAAAATAGAAACGGCTGGAATTGCCCATTCAAGGGAAGATTGGCAGCATCTTCATCATAGCCCCGATGTTCTCTCGGTATATGCCCATTTTGTCACGATCATCGGAGAGGAAGATTATTATTGTTCATTCGGAATGAAAGCTTTTGGTCTTCCGGATGCCGTGACACTTAACACAATGAGTCCGAAAGAGGCAGCTGCCCTGCTAAACACATTTAATTATTACCATTTAGGCGAACGGCCTATCTTTAAGAATGGCGAAACCTTTAGCATTCAACAGGATGCACCCGACTTTATTTTGACGGGCCTTCAGGACTTTAGATATGAAGAAGGTCACCCCTTCTACAACCCGTTTGGATTATGGAATTTAGGGACAAGTAAATAGAGGAGGGATTCTCTCCCCCCAGACTGTAGGCAAATTTGCATAAAGCGAGTATGCCTGCAGTTTTTTTTTAAAAAAGCGTTTCAGCCGTTTTCAGAAATCCGCTCCATTTCCGCGGAAAGCAAATGCCTGGAGAGGAAATCAACGACCTGGTCTTAATCATCAGCCGGAATGGGACCATCCCGAACCCCCTTTTGCCGAAAAGCTGAGTGGGGTAATTCGCTCCTCCATTTTTATTTTTCAACCGAGTTTTTCACGCTTTTCTTCTTCATGTTCCTTCTTCACAAGGGACATGCCGCTCGCCTGGTATTTGAGGATCTTTTGAATGACCGTGCCAAGATGCGCTCCAGCTTCAACCGGGGGAATCCCTCCTTTATGGATGTTGGAAATGACCATCCTCTCTGCTTCAATGGTGCCCAAACGTGGTTTATAGCAAATATAAGCGCTCAATGATTCCGCACTCACTAGACCCGGCCGTTCACCGATCAACAGGACAATGACCTCAGGTCCAAGGATTTCACCGATATCATCCATCACGGCAACCCGGCCCTTTTCAATATAAAAAGGTGTACCAGTATCCAGACCTGCCACTTCCAAAGATTGTTTGAAAGATAAATAGACATCCTCCACATTTTCTTCGATCGCCTTGGCACTTAAGCCATCTGAAATGATGATTTGAACCGTTGGGGCCTTTATGCATTTGACTTCTATCACCCGCTTTGCTTCATCCGAAAGCTTCCTTCCATAATCCGGACGCCGTAAATAGACTTCCTTATCATCGGCCTTCGTTTTCACCTTGAATAAATCCAAGCGTTTCAAAAGAATATCACTTACTTCACCATATACAGCATCGACGGCCGCCGCATGGTCAAAACGGAATTTCAGCCAAGAATCCGTTTTCGGCCGGGTCCCTGACCTGCCTATCCCTATCCGCGCCGGGGTTTTCGCCATCAATGCATCCAATTCTTCCTTATTATTCATTCCCATATCATCCACTCCTAATGGTTAAATATAGTTGGATCACCAGCACGCTTCGTTAATTTTCCATTCTCCATAATTCCCATCTTCTCCAGCCAGGCTTCATATAATGGGGCAGGCCGCTTATCCATCGTTTGCCTTAAAGTCGCTATATCGTGGTAACTCAAAGACTGGTAGTTTAACATGCAGTCATCCCCCATCGGAGTTGCGATGATGAAATTCACGCCAGCCGCCGTTAAAAGTACACCCAAGTCCTCGATATCATTTTGATCCGCCTTCATATGATTCGTATAGCAAATATCCACACCCATCGGCAGTCCATGCATTTTTCCCATGAAATGATCTTCTAATCCTGCGCGGATGACCTGCTTGCTGTTATATAGATATTCAGGTCCGATGAAACCGACGACCGTATTGACAATGTAAGGATCAAAATAGCGGGCAAATCCATAGTTCCTGGCTTCAAGCGTCACCTGATCGATTCCGAAATGCGCTTCAGCCGATAATTCGGAGCCTTGCCCCGTTTCAAAATAAAGATGCTGCGGGCCAGTGCCCGTCCCATAGGCCTTCGCGACCTCATTAGCTTCTTCGAGCATTTGTGCGTTAATTCCAAAAGAGCGATTGGCCGTTTCCGTTCCGGCGATGCTTTGAAAAATCATATCGGCAGGCGCCCCCTGCTGTACTGCCTTGATTTGCGTGGTCACATGCGCAAGCACACAATTTTGGGTCGGGATGTTCCACTTCTGGATGACATCCTGTGTCGCATGAAGCAACCGCTTTACGCTCTCGACCGAATCATCGACTGGGTTGATTCCAATGAGTGCATCCCCGACTCCATAGGAGAGTCCTTCTTTTAAAGAAGCCAGCATGCCATCGACATTGTCGGTCGGGTGGTTAGGCTGAAGACGCGAAGCAAGCGTTCCTTTGTATCCAATCGTGCTATTATTCTTGGTGAGCACTTCAATTTTATTGGCTGCATGGATAAGGTCGAGGTTCGACATTAATTTGGCCGCCGCAGCAATCATTTCACTATTCAGCCCCCTGCTTAGTCGCTTTAAATCCTCGCCGGTCGTTTCGTCACTCAATATATATTCACGCAGCTCGGCAACGCTCCAATTCTTCACGGTTTGATAGATGGTTCCATTGATGAGACCATCTATGATCCGCGACACCTCATCCTCTTCCGGGGAGAGCAGGGGATGATTCCTGATGTCCGCCAAAGTCAATTCGCTAAGCACCGCTTTCGCCGCAATCCGTTCTTGGACCGAATCTGCTGCAATTCCCGCAAGCCTATCTCCTGATTTCTCTTCATTCGCTTTGGCCATGACTTCTTTCAACGATTTGAATTGATGGATTTCCCCAAAGTATTGAGTGGATAATTTCATCGTATAATCCTCCTTTTCCTAACTGTGAAAGGTTAGCGTTTTTACTACAACCGGAACGACCCCTGTCCGCAGCAGCCTTCCTATATCTAAATAATCACCATGTTCGACTTCAGTCTGATCAATGCAGATGACCGGCAGATCCGGTTGGTTCGCTAGAATGGTTTGACCAAGTGCCTTCCCATAATCACTATCCATGACAATGATCAGAGGCTGCTGCCGATTCGGTTTTTGCATCAAAGCCTCGGTAAAAGCGACTGCGAGCTGGTGAATGTCCCGAAATGATTGATAGGGTAAATTCGTTAAATAAAAGGCAAAATTCAGGCCCTCCTTTAAAGCGTCGTATATCGTGATCGCATCCTGAACAGCTTGTGCCATTGTCGCGGTTACATCATCAATCCCATCATGAAAATCGATCCGATAGACCGGGATATTGCGAACGGGCAGATGAGAGTCATTCACCTCGATGGTCGCACCGCTTATTTCAGTCGTATGTGCGCCAGCTCCAAGAACAGTCGCCCGAACCGTTTCAATCGGCTTTTCCCATTCCCATGCAGCCAATTCTTCATTTTCCTTAATAGAGGCGGCAAGCATCATGCCGATATCCCGGAAGCTTTTGTCCTCCCGTTCTTGATGATAGATGCAATCACTGACACCTCCCGAGAACATCAACACATCAATTCGTCCTGTCCATGATGGCTCCTTCCCCACTAAAAGAAGTTCATCTTCTTTTGTGAATGAGCCAGCCAAAAACCTTGAAAGCACCTTCGCCATTTCATTTGTGATGAATGCCCCATCACCATTCATAGGAGAGTGCCCCTTTGATTTCAGCCATTTCCCTATTGAAGGGGCAACCTTCACCTTCGCTCCCTCCCACTCCACCAAACGCCCTCCTATATGCAGTGTGCAAGTTCCGCAAAGCATCCCGGAACGGTATACGGCAATATTCGCCGTTCCCCCGCCAATGTCTATGTTCGCTACAGTCTTTCTTGTCTTTATGGAATGTTGATAAGCACCCGATCCCTTGGCGGCAATGATTCCCTCCAAGTCCGGTCCGGCTGCCGCTACAAGGAATTCCCCCGCCGCTTCAGATAACCGGTAAACCATTTCTTCTGCATTTTGTTTCGTTGCCGTTTCCCCGGTAATGATGACAGCCCCTGTTTGTATGTTATCGATCGTGATCCCGGCTTGATGGTATTCCCTTTCCACCATTCTTTGAACAGCAGGTATATCGATTACCGTATCGGATAAAAGCGGGGTCCTGAAAATGGGACTTCGATACAGAATTTTCTTATCGGTAATTTCGATTTTTGGCACCTGTCCGCCACCCGCCACATTCCTAAGCGAAAGCTCGCTGATGACAAGTTTCGTCGTACTGGTGCCAATATCAATTCCTGCACTGATGATTCGTTCCGCCTGTTCAATCATTAAAATCACACCCCAGTTTTACACCACTTGGATTTCATTGCTGTTTTCTTCCTCTTTTTTCGTTTTATATTCATTTACGCCGATAACTCCTGCTTCACGATCCTTTTCTTCCAATTCCAAAGCTTTCGGAACGGACAGCCAGTAAGCAAGACCGATTCCAATCGCTCCGGCAGATAGCTTGCCGACAATGATCGGCAATATCAAGGAGGGCTGAAAATTGGCTGTGAATGATAAATGATCCCCTAATAGGAAGGCCGCACACACAGCGAAGGAAATGTTTATGACCTTATCCTTTGGCGGCATATCTTTAACAAGTTTGAACATCGCCAATATATTGGCTACCGTGGCTAATATCCCTGCACTCCCCGCTTTGCTCAGCCCAATTTTTCCGCCCATCGCTTCAAGCGGCTTGCCTGCGTATTTTTGAATGAGGTAAATCATTGGAAAAGCACCTGCCAGCATTATCCCGATATACCCCGCCGTTTCCAGGGCACGGAACTGGTCTGCCTTATCGGCCATGATCGGATGGAACCCCCAAGCACCAAGTACATTGGAAAACAGTCCGGTGAAAATTTCCACAATCGAAAACACGAGTACAAGCTTGATAGCAGCATCCAATATTTTTCCAAACCACATGAAACCTTTGATCATCAAATCCGGCAGGAAATAAAGTCCTAACGCGAGCAAGATCACAAAAATAAGAAGAGGAGAAAGATTCAGGGCGATTTTCAAATAGCTCAACGCGAATTCATATGTAGAATCCGCATTCGTGGAAATCACTTCACGGACTTTCGAATTCGTTGCCACCACCAGCACGCTTGAGATAAAAGCGCCAATCGGAATCGTCAGGATTCCTGACATGACACCAAGTGCCATGTATTTATGATCGCGCTTCTCCAGCATCGCAAGCCCCATTGGAATCGAGAATACAATCGTTGCCCCAGACATGAATCCGACAATCATCGCCATGATCCAGCCTTCATAGGATTCCTGCAGCTCGGCCGCCAATTGGTATCCCCCCATATCCGTTGCCAAAATCGTTGTTGCGGCGAGGGCGGGGTCTGCACCGATCGCAGCGAAAATCGGGCCGCATACTTTATCGATGAACCATGATAAATAAGGGATCGAGGCCATGATCCCAGCTGCCGGGATAAATATATGACCAACGGTATGCAACCCTTCCATGAACTGTTTGCCCAAGCCTTGCTCACTGTCTTTAATCGATGCAATGGCACCGACAACGGCACACACCATAATGATATAAATTACGAATTTACCAACCATCTCCATACATATTCCCCCTGAATTCCGATTTGATTTGGCCTATCGTCTTTAAAAAAAGGGTATAAAAAAAGACGCCTCTTATAGCCCAAACTAGGTTGCTTGGCAGAAATGCCTGCCTATAACCGATTTGGTCCATCAAAGCGCCATTGCTTCATCTATTTACTTGTTTTTGATCATTTGCGATGATTCGACGTGCCACCGTCTCTATGGAAAGCTGCTTATCCATACTTAGCCTTCTCAGCTTATTGTAGGCGATTTCTTCCGTTACATTCTTCCTTTTCATGATAATTCCTTTTGCCTTTTCAATGACTTTACGATTTGTGAGCGTTTCATCCAATTGGGCATTTCGTTCCTGATGCTTCTTCGTATTGGCTGCTTGCTGCAAAGCTATTTCCACTGCCGGAATCAGATTCGCCTCCGTAATTGGCTTTACAAGATATCCGACGATATTCGCGCGCTTCGCCTCGTCGATATATTCACGCTGGCTGAATGCAGTTAAAAGCAGGACCGGAATCTGAAAGGTATTGGATATCACATCGCTAGCCTTAAGCCCATTCATTTTTGGCATTTTTATATCCATCAAAACGAGATCCGGCTGTAGTGCATGTGCCAATTCAATCGCCTTCTCGCCGTTACGGGCATGTCCTACCACATCGAAGCCTGCATCCTTGAGCATGATCGTTATATCAAGCAGAACAATCGATTCATCCTCCACGACCAAAATCCTCTTGACCACTTATTCCACCTACCTCTTGTATGGAAATCTTACAGAAGCCAGGGTACCTTCTTTAATCCGATGAATCGAAAACTCCCCATCCAAATCATTTTCCACCGTCATGCGGATGATATCCAGCCCTAAAGTTGGTTTCACTGCAGGTGAATATCCGATGCCATCATCTTTTACCTGAATCTCCAATTCGGGACCATCCTTTTGAAAGCATACGGTAATCTTCCCTTCCGTCCCTTCCTTGAATGCATGCTTCACACAATTATGAATGAGCTCATTCACAACCAGCGCGACAGAAATGCCAATGTCGGAATCAATGGAATGCAGCTCACCGCCACTATATTCAATGCTCAGGCTTTGACGGGCATGACCCTCCGCATGAACGATCATATCGCCAATTTTCCCAACAAGCTCAAGCAGGTCCACATGATCGACCTGACTGCTTGCCAGAATGATTTCATAAACCGACGATATGCTTAACACCCGATTCAAACTGACCAATAAATGGGGCTTGCTTTCTTCAGGGGCTCCCATCCTCATTTGCAGCCGAAGCAAACTGGCGACAGTCTGCAAATTGTTCTTCACCCTATGATGAATTTCACGAATGGCCACTGACTTGCTAATCAGCTCTCTCTCTTTATCCCGCAGTTCTGTCAGGTCCCGGATGATGATGAACGTTTCATCGGAATTCTTGTTGCCTAAATGGAATTTCTTTATTTGGAAAATCTTTTTACCAATGTTCATTTCCTTCATCAAAATGTCCTCTTTTGAAGCAAGAACATCGGCAATGCCAGGAAAATAATCGAAAATGGATTCACCTAAAGCACAGTCTGTCATACATATATCCGATACTAAATTAATGGCAGCAGGATTCGTATAGACAAGTCGGTTTTGGTTATTAATCAGGAAAATGGACTCCTCGATAAATTCAGGAACCAAGGAATTTTGTTGATCTTGCCTATCAAACTGTTTGGAAGTTTCAGGTTCTTCATGAATCACCTTTTCCATGATCAAAACGGCGATCACCCGATTGCATTCCCCCTTGATCGGAACGACACTTTGCTGGACCATAGCTCCCTCTTGAGTCAATGCCCGATTCACGAACATGTCCTTTCCGGTGCGCAATACATAAAATACTGCCGGTTCAAAAGCCTCATAGGCGAATTTCCCGACAACCGGATGATCATAAACCGATTTCACGGAATGTCCGCATGCCTCTGCCACGACAATGGCATGCTTCCCCTCAAGCACCGGACAATCGATAAACACATTCGCTTTATTCAAATTGGCTATCAACGATAAATTCGTTGATAGGTTTTCAAGAATCTGAATATCCTTGTCCAGTAAATGAGTATGCACCTCACATAATTCTCGGACAGTCATTGTCCGTTCCATAGGCAAAACCCCAATAAATGTTTATTCATGGATATTATTATTGATAATTATAGATACCCTCCTTATTTTTGTCAATATTCAAAATATTCTAATGTAATGTATTCTAACATTAGAAGGTGATATTTAAAGGGATATTTTTTTATAGAGGGATACGTTGTTGCTTTAATTTCCGGGTTAAACTTAACGGAAATTTTCGAAGGATATTAATGAAGGACTTCGAAGCGTTTCGGGTGGTGCAAGGCTAGTGGTCGTTCGAGAAATGTTGTTGGAAAATGGTCGTGTAATGGATACATCATTTAATCTTTTATCCCCGTTAATGTAGTCAGATCCCATGCATGACTCATGAATTTCACCTCTTCTGGTTATAGTAAAGAAGAAAATATCGAGGAGGTACATTCCATGAAAAGTTCAAAGGAATTCGTTGAAAGCATTCAAGAACAGCAGAAAAAGGAAGAAGGCAATTTCCGCCGTCAAGGCAATGGGAATCCCGCTCAGAAATTACCGAATAAAAAACATTAATGCCCATCTTCAAAAGATCCCAGCCTTAACATTAGGGCTGGGATCCTTTTCACCCCGATGTACTTTTCTTCTTCTTCATCTCTTCGATTTCTTTTGAGAATGTGTCTTCTATCTCCTTTTTATTTCCATATAAAAAGAGGTTATCGCCTAATTTGATTTTATACTCATATAGTTCTTTCCTGATTTTCACTTCTCCGCTTTCAATAAATAAGATATTGATGTCGGCTCCATGTGATATGACGTCCAACGCTTTGACATCTATGAATTCGGAGTCTTCATAAATATCGATCTCCATGACCACGTCTTCATCCTCTAAAAATAGAACCTCCTCTATCGGGTGTTCCCATAATTCATAATGATTGTACATTTCACTTTCCATCTTATTCGATAATCTATTATTCAGGAATGGAGCTTTCACTAATACGGCCAGAACCATCAGTATCCCTATAATGATGCTTAACTCCATCAAGCGCAGATCATCTGTAAGCAATGTACTGATCGATGAAATGATGACAGCAAGTGAGAAAGCACCAAATAAAATTAAGAACATGCTTATTTTCCTTCGAATGGGATGATCAATGATTGATTTTGACTCGTCAGTTGTAAAACCAGTCCCTGTCAGCATGGAGATAACCTGAAATCTGGCCACTGTACTTTTTAACCCAGTCAATTTCATCAAGGTAACCGATATTTCAATAACAAGAACAATGATTATAAAATAAAGCAACATAAAAATTAAATTCATCAAAATGATCACTTCCTCATCTATGGTTTACCCCAATCCCGACAAAAGAATCGCATTCGTTGTTCTTTTCAAGTTTTCATCCATCTTTTCGCTTACTGATAATAAAAAAACGCAGTAAGATCCATTGAATCCTACTGCGTTTTTCACTTATATTCTAATCAAATGCATTGCCCGTTATAAATGGCCAGTGGGGGAACTTCGCTTCTCATATGGTCTTCAGCAGCAGTTTTTTTAACAGCGGTGTAAATTGCTCTGGCAATTCAGCTACACTCGGAATCATTAGGCGCTCTTTGCCATAAATGTTTTTCATCGTCAATTCTTCACTTTCCTCGATGCCTCCATCCGCTAAAAACAGGCCGATGACTTCTATGCCCTTTTTCCTGGCTTCCGAAACAGCAAGATGTGTATCGACAATCCCATTTTGATCATAATCGCTTGCTGCCGGCTCACCATCGGAAAACACGAGCAAGAACCGGTTTTTTTCACGCCTTTTTTCCAATTCCATTGTAGCGACCCTGATACTGTATCCGTCCCTGTTGTCTTCCTCTGGTTCAAGCTGCATGATTTTAGCTCCTGAGTTTAGATAAAGAGAATCGGAATGGGACTGGATTACATGGAAGTAGTTCGGCTGATATCCTTCTCTCACTTCATTTGCATCTTCCCAAAATCCAACGATCGAGTGGGGGATCTTTAATTTTTTCAGTACTTCATGAAACAGGACGACCCCTCGTTTCGTTTCATCCATTTTGTTATGCATGGAAGCGGAGCAATCGATCAGCAATGTGAATACGGCATCCATTTCATTTGAATCCTGGTTCTTTTTATAAAAGACCCGAGGATTTTCTTCAAAAACAAGCGGCAGTAATTTCTTCGATAAGCGGCCAAAAACCAAATCCTTTCTTGGTGCGTTCTTTTTATTTTCCAGTGTCTTTTCAATTGTACTGGAAAGTTTTCTCTTGAACGGTTCGATATCCGCAACAAATTCACGGTAGCGTTTCTCTTCCGTAAGTGTTGGCATTTTTGCTTCCTTGATTACCTGAACGACGTCTTTGTTTTCTTCACCAAATGGATGTTCACCACTTTTGCCCATATTCGTTTGTTTCTTCTCCAGCGTTTCCTGCTGATTGTATTCCTTTTGTTTACTTTCCCCTGATGAACCCTGGATGGAAGCCAGTGCTTGGTCGGCATCTTCCGCTTCCCGTGCCCCTCCGCCCATCAGACTTGTTTTCGTTCCCTGCTCCAATTCAAATTGAAGAAAAGTCGAATTACTCTCGCCGTTCTTATTCTCCCGGTGCCATGTCGAGAATTTTTCATCAATGAACTCACTTTTTTCTTCGTCTGCATCTTCTATATCATCATTCAACAGTTCATCATTTCTAGTCAGTTCATCAAATAAGGTATTTGCCTTATACTTTTCCACATTTGCAATGGGAAAGATGAAATATTCATTCATCGTATCCTCGTATTCCTCGTTCACACGGAAAACGATTTGCTCGCAAATCCTCGTGATGTCACTCGTTTTAGTGGCCTCAAAGACAGAATGGATGAACGGTTTGAGTTTCTCCAATTCTTCCAGCTGCCTTACATTGGCTCTTGGGAAAATCGGGTCCGGCCTGTCAGATTGAAGCAGTAAATAGATGAGGCAGTATAATTCATCCAGTGCAAAACTTCTTGTGACATTCGTCGTCAATTGGCTTTCGAAATATTGTTTAAGGTAAGCCCCTCTTACCGAAAACCATTTTTTCGTGCCCGGCCTTTCCCTCTTCACCAATTCTTCCAATCGCAAGTCTTCCAGTAAAGCGAATAATTGGGCCGCAAACTTCGGAAGCGAACTTTCCCCGATAATATCCTGGTACTCCTTCATGCTCTGGATTGTTGAATGATGCAGCGTACCTATCGTCCTAAGGAGCACGTCCGTTTTCAGTCCCGCTTCTTTCACTTCCTTATTGCCATTTTCCCAAAAATGGCTGGCTGTTACCTTATTCTCGATCAAATCAATGAAAGAGCCATAATTGTATTCGAATTCCAGCTCAGGAATGCCGGATAAAACAGTCGAGAGATCCTGCAGCTGTAAAAAAAGAGCCGTATCTATTATTGAATCATTGAAACGGATATACTTCATGTGGCATTCTCCTAGTTAGAATAATGTGTCAGCCAAGTTCTTCACAAACTCACGCTCCCGTTCCTCGTCCAACTTATCCACTATGGAACGAAGAATCGCCCGTTTCGGCGGGATCAACACACTCAGATCGCAAGCATCAAGCAAAGCCCTGATTGACGCCGCATCTTCAGCCACCTTCCCTTGATTCACGGCATTTATCAAATCACTCGACAGTTTAACGAACAGTTCAATGCTTTTTGGGTCCTTCAACTTCGTATTGGTTTCTATCAATTGCTTTAACTGCTCCCCTTCGATATAAGGAACTTCAATTACGACAAATCTATTTTTTAGCGCTTCATTCAGCGGCACTGTACCGACATACCCTTCGTTGATTGCAGCAATTACATTAAAGCCATCTTTTGCCGTTATGACTTCATTCGTGAACGGATTCGTTATCGTCCTTCTGTAATCAAGCACACCATTGATAAGCGGCAGAGTTTCCGGCTTTGCCATGTTGATTTCATCTATATATAGGAAATGACCGTGATTCATCGAATTTGTCACTGGTCCAGGTACGAATTCTATCACTTGTTTTTCCTCTTTGTAAGCCAACGTCTTGAAGCCCAATAAGCTTTCGGCATCCAAGTCGACTGAGCAGTTGACACTGAACATCGGCTGGTTGAATAAATTCGATAATGTCTCGGCAAACTTTGTCTTTCCAGCCCCTGTCGGACCCTTCAAAAGGATATTCTTCCCCATGCTTAAGGCCGTGATGGCATCCACCATCAACTCCATCTCGGGAGGGAGATATCCGCCGCTCCTGATCAATTCCTCGAATTGAACAGGATTTTTTTTGCTTGCTTGTAATATATTTGCGATTTCTATTGGTAATCGATTGATCATTGTGTTCCTACACCCCTTTCTGAACATTTTAAGGCTCTTTCCCATTAAAAACAAACACTAAGAAAAGGAGCTGTCATCAAGACAGCTCCTTTCATGATTCGAAGATTCTCATATAGTGAATGATATCCCTTAATAGGCTTCCTTAGGGTCACCTTTCATAAGGTATACCATATAGCCCAATACACCACCGATGATGGCAGGAATCACCCATCCCACCCCTACACTATATAGTGGAAGGTATTGATTGAAAAGGTCCGAAACAACTTCCATTTTAATGCCTGATGCCACTATTCCATCCATTATGCTGATGATCGCCGTTAATAATAAGCTTCCTAAATATACCTCCGATTTCCCTTTGAAAAAGGAATGAAAGAATGTCAGAACAATCAAAACGATCGCTACAGGATAAAGAGCCGTTAACACAGGCACAGTAATGGAAATGAGCTTGGTCAAACCTACATTGGCAACAGCCGCACTAAAAACAGCGAAAATGACGACATATGATTTATACGATACAGCAGGCAGTATTTTATTGAAATACGTAGCACAAGCCGTTATCAAACCGATGCTTGTCGTTAAGCAGGCAGCGATCACAATCATCCCTAACAATACGGCACCAGCCGGTCCGAAAAAATGATTCGAGGCTTGAGCCAAAACGTCTCCGCCATTCCCCAGCTGACCGAGTTTTTCCACACTTGTTGCCCCTACATAAGTCAATGACGTATAAACGATCACCAACAAAGTGGCAGCTATTAAGCCAGCTTTCACACAAGATCCTAACACTTCTTTTCTTGATGTTATCCCTTTATCTTTGAATGCATTGATGACAATGATTCCAAATGCAAATCCGGCCAGCGTATCCATAGTCAAATACCCTTCTTTGAACCCCTTAAAGAAAGAATTATCTGAATAATCAACCACTGGTGACTGGATTTCACCCATTGGATTAATGATGGCGACCACGATGAGGATCCCGATGAAAATCAATAATAATGGTGTTAATATTTTCCCTACGATATCCAGCATTTTTGATGGATTGATGGATAATAAACAGGCAATTCCAAAGTATATGATCGTGAATATCAGCAATGGTAAAAAGCCAACATCATTAGGAAGGAAAGGTTTAATCCCTATTTCGTAGGATACACTCCCTGTTCTGGGAAGCGCGAAAAGCGGTCCCAAAGACAAATAAAGAACGACTGTGAAAATGATGCCGAATAATGGGTGTGCCCTGCTTGCAAGCGATTGAACATCATTTTTTCCCGAAAAACCAAATGCCAATATTGTAATGAATGGCAAACCGACCCCAGTAATGATGAATCCTAAACTGGCCGTCCATAAATTAGTCCCGGCGGATTGCCCGAGCATGGCAGGGAAAATTAAGTTTCCTGCACCAAAAAATAAAGCAAAAAGCATTAACCCTGTTACAATGATAAAAGAAAGTGGTGCTTTCTGTGTCATATAGAGCCCTCCATTGTGTTGATTATCTTAACGAAGAAAAGAGTCGTCCATCAATTTCCCGTAAAAAAAGTGCCAAGAACTGCGAACGTATTCTACCTATCTGTTAAAATATACCTTCATGAAACTATCAATCATCCATAACTCTCCTTACTATAAAATCAGGCGGAACGTTTGTCAAAGTTATTTCATTCATTATTCGGAAAAATCTTTCTTTTCTAATTTCTTTTTCGAGGAAATGAGCGAGACATTTAGATTCAACAGAAAAGTTGAGTAAAAAGTACTGCAATTTATTTTGCAGAAAAAATATTTAAATATTCTGATATTTATTAAAACCATCTAAAAACAAAGTATATAGGAGGAGTTAACATGTATTCGGAAAAAGAAAAAATGGTGAGCGGGGAACCTTACATGGCCGCTGATCCGGAATTAGTAAGAGATAGGGAAAATGCCAGAAAGTTGACCCGGTTATACAATCAGACAGCGGAAAGCCAAGGGGATGAACGAACCGCCCTGCTGAAACAGCTTTTAGGTTCCACTGGTCTAAATGTATATATTGAACCCACTTTCCGTTGTGACTATGGATACAACATTTCAGTCGGGGAAAACTTTTATGCTAATTTCGATTGTGTCATTTTGGACGTTTGTGAAGTGAAAATTGGCAGGGACTGCATGTTGGCTCCCGGAGTGCATATCTATACAGCCACACACCCGCTGGATCCCTTTGAACGCAGTTCTGGAGTGGAATACGGAAAACCTGTTACGATCGGGGATCATGTATGGATTGGCGGAGGGGCTATCATCAATCCTGGCATAACAATAGGGAAACATTCCGTCGTCGCTTCAGGGGCAGTCGTAACAAAGGATGTTCCTGAAGGCGTTGTTGTCGGCGGAAACCCAGCGAAGGTCATCAAGCATATTGAAGGAATTAAATAAGGCAGGGCCACTCCCCCTGAGTGGCCCTGCATCCTTTTTTCGTTAAATTTTCCTTAATGCTTCCGCGATTGCAGTATCACCAGAGATTAAATCAAATGAACGCTTGTAGGTATTTTCTTCAGTTAATGAAGCAAAAATCGTTCGAGCCACATCTTCACGGGCAATCTGACCTCTTTCCAATTCTTCGGCGGCTGCCACTTTGCCTGTCCCCGGTTCATTCACCAGGCCGCCTGGCTTAATGATGGTATAATTTAAATCGCTTTGTAACAATGCCCTATCCGCGTAGTGCTTGGCCACATAATATGGTTTGATGGCTTCATTCCAGTTTTCGCGATTATTGGCCTGAAAAGCACTCACCATGATGAATCGGTTGATTCCCAAGTTTTCTGCCGCTTCAATCGTTTTAACAGCACCATCCAAATCAATCAACAGCGTTTGATCAGCACCGGTGCTTCCTCCGGATCCTGCTGTAAACACGATGGCATCGCAGCCTTTTGCCGCATTCGAAATCTCATCCACCGATCCGGTTAAGCTCACGAGAGCAGATTCAATTCCATTTTTCTCTAAATGCTTACTTTGTTCTTCTTTACGAACCATTGCCCGTACACTATGTTCCGGGCTATCTTTTAATAAATCTACAAGATATTTACCGATCTGCCCATTTGCCCCAACTACGAATACTTTCATAAAGGTCAGCTCCCATAATGGTTAGTTTGGTTTCCATTCAAATTATTTCATGGACTCAGAACATTATCAAACAATCAGCCCGCCGAGTCATCTTTAACATTGGAAATAGTTTGGCAACCACCCTTATATATTTTATAATAAAAACAATACGTGTTCTTCAGGGACATAACGGGGAGGTGTAAAGATGGCAAACAGAATGTTAATGCCACCTTCTGCAGCATCTCATGCAAAGCCTAGTATTGGAGGCGATACTTTGCATGGGGTTGAATTAAGCTAAACTTAATCGCCCGCCTTATCATTTCTAATATTCGGCTTTGCACCTTATTTCATTTTAAAAAAAGAATAAGGGGCTGGCAGAAATGAAATATGTAAAAGCGACGGCCGTTTTGCCTGAAAAGCTGATCGTTGAAATTCAAAAGTATGTGCAAGGTGAAACCATATATATCCCTAAACCTGAAAAGGCCCACCACAAATGGGGAACCCGTTCGGGATCAAGGGAATTGATCGATGACCGAAATGCCTCTATAAAATATGCATTCAAAGACGGTCATACCATCCATCAATTAGCAGAGGAACATTTTCTCTCCGCGGAAACCATCAAGAAAATCGTCTATTCCAAATAGGATTGCATGGGTAGCACTGGTAATGATATCAGTGCTATTTGTATGCCGAGTATGTTTCTTAGTCGTTTTCCCCCTTTTAAAGCAGATGCGATTTCTATAAAGTAAAGAAAAACGATATCATGTGAAAAGTAACGAGCAACAGAAACAGGAGTGAAGAAAATGGAAGCTTTTATCAGGAGTGAGCAGTATAACTTCATAAAATCCCAAACACAGATTCTCATAAATGGACACGCGACGGCCAACGATAAGGATGTGATCAACACCCTGAAAACAGTCGCGAAAGAACGAGTATTAAGCTTATTCAGTGACCTGAGCGAAGAGCAAAAACAACTGCTGGATCCAGTAGATACCATTAAAGATCCCGCACAAGCCGAAGCCTTTCTCTTACAGGTAAAGCCATTTGTGATCCCATTTAAAGTAGTAACCGAAAAAACGATAAAAAAATTATTTCCTAAAGCAAAGAAATTAAAAGTCCCTTTGTTGGAAAACATTGATTTGAGAGAGATTTCATATTTGGGATGGGATGATGTCGGTTCCGGGAAGAAATTCATCATTGCACCCCATCATAATAAACTCACCGGATTGCATGGAACCATTAAACCTGCCAACAAAAAAGGGATCTGTGCCATATGCAGCCGCTTTGAAGAAGTAGGAATGTTCATGTCTGAAACAAAAGGAACCGTCCAAGGGACATTTATTAGAAAAGGGAATTATATTTGTCTGGACAGTATGAAATGCAACCAGAACGTAACCACTTTGGATAAAATGACCGACCTAATCGAGCGGCTGAAATAATAAGGAAAAGCAATCCTTCAATGGCGAAGGATTGCTTTTTAGTTCTTGCTAAGCACGAAGCGGTCAGTTTTAAATATTCTCATTTTGTCCCGCTTATGGAATTCAAGAACAACTTCGAATTCTATTGTTCAAGCGGCAGTTATCATCCTCCTGAAATCGAAGAATACTTTAATGAAACGGTACAGCCCCATGTGGAAAATAAAATCTCTTTCCAATCATGGTCATGTTGAATGGGCAACCATGGAAGAGCCGCTGCATATCATAGAGGATTTTGAGAGAACAGTAGATGAAGCTGTTAATCTGCTGTCGTTTCCATTAATTTGTGCGTACAAAGGTGAGAGGATGCCAAACTACCTGAAAACCATATTATTGGAAACACATCCTTATGTCCTAAAAGACGATGATATCATCATCTGTGAACTCCTTTGCATTGATCATGAATCCCACTTGTATTTATACGGCAGCCATTCATCGGTTTTCACCTTGACCGTTTCCCCCATTAACACTCAGTAGGACAAAGCACTCTTTTGCATAATCCGAGATTAATTCCCGACACATCTCGTGAGTTTCTGCGTTTTACTCATGTGTTCGTGCATTTACTCGTGAGTTTTGGCGTTTTACTCGTGAATTTCTGCCTTTTACTCGTGAATTCCAACCATTTACTCGTGAGTTTCTGCGTTTTACTCGTGAATTCCAACCATTTACTCGTGAGTTTCGACGTTTTACTCGTGAATTCCAACCATTTACTCGTGAGTTTCGACGTTTTACTCGTGAATTCCAACCATTTACTCGTGAGTTTCGGCGTTTTACTCGTGAATTCCAACCATTTACTCGTGAGTTCCACTTTTCCCACCACACAAAAAAAGAAGCACCATTATGGCACTTCCTTTTTAAAAAATTAAGGCAAAACCGTTGCACCCATCAAGTAGCGGTCCACTTCTCTCGCTACTTCACGGCCTTCATTGATTGCCCAAACGATGAGGCTTTGCCCTCTCCTTGCATCTCCGGCAGTGAAAACCCCTTCGACATTCGTTTTGTATTCGCCATAGACGGCATCAATTTTTTGATTTACTGTTTCTACGCCAAATTGAGTTAATAGCGGCATTTCGGTTCCTTCAAATCCGATTGCGATGAAAACGAATTGTGCAGGCCATACTTTTTCAGTTCCTGGAACTTCCTTGAAGATGTACATTCCGTCTTCGCTTTTGATTTTTTCCATTGAGATTGTGTGCAGTTCTTTAACGTTGCCATTTTCATCGGCTACGATTTTTTTTGTTTGGATTGAATATTGTCGCGGATCTGCACCGAATTTCGCTTCCGCTTCTTCATACGCATAATCAAGGGAAAATACATTCGGGTAGGCTGGCCACATATTATCGGATGTACGGGCCGTCGGAAGGATTGGGTGCTTCCCGAATTGCACGACGCTCTTACATTCCTGGCGAAGGGCTGTTGCGACACAGTCAGCTCCTGTATCCCCGCCGCCGATGACGATGACGTCCTTCCCCTTTGTGTCTATGAACTTGCCGTCTTCAAAATTGGAGTCCAATAGACTTTTAGTCGAAGTCGTCAAGTAATCCATTGCAAGGTGAATGCCTGATGCCTCGCGTCCTTCAATTACCAGGTCACGCTGCTTTTGGGCGCCTGTGCACAGGATGACCGCATCATATTGATTTTGCAGTTCTTCGGCTGTTATATCTTTGCCTACTTCTGTATTGGTAATGAAATCGATGCCTTCCTGGGTCAATAATTTAATTCGGCGTGCAACGACATCTTTTTCAAGTTTCATGTTCGGGATGCCGTATGTCAACAGCCCCCCTGCACGGTCTGAGCGCTCATAAACCGTGACCGAATGACCTGCCTGATTCAACTGGTCGGCACTCGCCAATCCAGCCGGGCCTGAACCGATGATGGCAATTTTCTTGCCTGTTCTGCTTTCAGGGATGCGAGGCGTGATCCAGCCATTTTCAAATCCTTTGTCGATGATGGTCCTTTCAATGTTCTTGATGGTAACGGCAGGATCGCTTATCGCTACCGTACAAGACCCTTCACAAGGGGCCGGGCAGACGCGCCCGGTGAATTCAGGGAAATTATTCGTTTTCAATAAACGGTCCAATGCTTCTTTCCATCTGCCGCGGTACACCAAATCATTCCACTCCGGGATCAGATTATGAATCGGGCAGCCTGTTGTGACCCGGTTCAATTCCATGCCCATATGGCAGAAAGGGGTGGCGCAGTCCATACACCGCGCTCCCTGTGTACTTAACTTTTCATCAGAGAAAGGAGCTGTATATTCTCTCCAGTCACTTAAACGAGTGAGAGGATTCCGGTCTTTTGGTTTTTCCCGCGGGTAATCCATAAATCCTGTTGCTTTTCCCATCTTTCTCTCCCCTTCCTTACTGCATCACAGCTTGTTTAGTGATTTTTTTATCTTGAACGGCATTTGCTTGGAATGCACTCATGATCGCTTTTTCATCCGTTAGCCCTGCACGCTTCTGCTCATTGATGCTTTTGATCATCCGTTTGTAATCTTTCGGAATGACTTTTACGAATTTCTTGGCAAAATCCGCCCAGTTCTCCAGTACATACGATGCTTTGGCACTTTCAGTATAATGAACGTGGCTGTAAAGCATTTCTTTTACTTCGTTTGCATCATCCATATCATCAAGCGTCTCGAATTCTATCATTTCACCATTGCATAATGCCTTGAATTCTTCTGCATCATCAGCAAGTACATAAGCGATGCCGCCTGACATGCCTGCCGCAAAGTTTTTGCCGACGTTGCCCAGAATGACCACGCGTCCGCCTGTCATATACTCACAGCCATGATCGCCAATTCCTTCAACGACGACGTTGACTCCACTGTTCCGTACTGCAAATCGTTCTCCCGCACGGCCATTCATGTAGGCCTCGCCGCTTGTTCCACCATATAAGGCGATATTTCCGGCAATTACATTGTCCCCAGCCTCAATCTGATTGCCAGCAGGTGCCGTGACAATGATCTTTCCGCCAGATAATCCTTTCCCAACATAGTCATTGACATCACCTGTCAAATACATCGACATCCCTTTTGGAATGAACGCTCCGAAGCTCTGGCCCGCCGATCCCGTAAAACGGAGTGTGATCGTATCTTCAGGCAGCCCTTCTTCCCCATAGCGTTTGGATACTTCACTGCCGACAATCGTTCCGACCACACGGTTCACGTTTGTAATCGGGAAGCTGACGTCCACCTGGGTTTGGTCATCCAAAGCAGGCTCCACAACCGGTAAAATCTCACGGATATCCAGGGATTCATCAATTTTATGATTTTGAGGAAGTTGATACGTACGTATCCCCTCCGGTTGGAAAAGAAGTGTCGTCAAGTCCAGATGCTTCGCTTTCCAATGGTTTTGCGCCCGCTCGCTCACTTGTAAAACATCAGTGCGGCCGACCATTTCTTCCAGTGTTCTAAATCCAAGCTCGGCCATCGTTTCCCGCACTTCCTCAGCGATGAAGCGCATGAAATTAACGACATGATCCGGATCTCCTGTGAATTTGCTGCGAAGCTCAGGGTTTTGAGTAGCTACCCCGACTGGACATGTATCCAAATGGCAAGCACGCATCATGACACAGCCAAGGACCACAAGCGGTGCTGTAGCAAAGCCGAATTCTTCCGCTCCAAGGATAGCTGCCATGACCACATCGCGTCCCGTCATTAACTTTCCATCCGTTTCAAGGACTACACGGCTGCGCAGGCCATTCAGCATCAATGTTTGGTGTGCTTCGGCAAGGCCCAGCTCCCAAGGAAGACCTGTATGTTTGATACTCGTTTTTGGTGATGCCCCTGTACCGCCATCATACCCGCTGATAACGATGACATCTGCGGCTCCTTTGGCCACACCGGCTGCAATCGTGCCTACGCCTGCTTTTGATACAAGTTTGACGCTGATCCTGGCATCACGGTTCGCATTTTTTAAATCGTGAATCAGCTGTGCCAGATCTTCAATCGAATAGATATCATGATGCGGAGGCGGTGAAATCAGGCCGACACCTGGTGTGGAACCACGGACCTCTGCGACCCAAGGGTATACTTTGTTCCCTGGCAGCTGGCCGCCTTCACCCGGCTTTGCACCTTGCGCCATTTTAATTTGAAGTTCATCTGCATTAACAAGGTAATGGCTTTTCACTCCAAAACGACCGGATGCAATTTGTTTAATTCCGCTGCGGCGGTCATCGCCGTTTTCATCCAGTTGGTAACGGCTAGGATGCTCCCCGCCTTCACCGCTATTGCTTTTTCCGCCTAAACGGTTCATCGCAATCGCTAAAGTTTCATGTGCTTCCTGACTCAAAGAACCGAATGACATCGCGCCCGTTTTGAATCGGCTGACGATGGATTCCACGGTTTCCACTTCATCTATGGAAATGCTTTGGCGTTTCTGATCGAACGAGAATAAATTCCGTAAAAACCCGAGTCTCTCTTCATTCGCCATGTTTGAATATTGCTTAAATAAATTATAGTCGCCTTTCCGGCAGGCCCATTGCAGAGTATGGATCGTTTTAGGATTGAAAGCATGATGTTCCCCTGTTTTTCTCCATTGAAAATCACTTCCGCTTTCAAGAGTTCGGTCAAGTGAATCGGCTGCAGCTTTCCTATGGCGAATCAACGCCTCATCTGCGATCGTTTCCAAATCGATCCCACTAAGCTGCGATGCCGTACCGCTGAAATAGCGTTCGATCACTTCAGCACCGATTCCAACCGCTTCGAAAATTTGTGCGCCGCGATAACTTTGAATCGTTGAAATCCCCATTTTCGACATCACTTTTACGATGCCTTCTGTCAACGAGCGTACATATTTCCTTACCGTTTCTTCGTAGCTGATGGACAAACTGCCTTCCAATACCGCCTGCTTATATGTTTCATAAGCAAGGTATGGGTAAATCGCATCCACTCCATACCCGATCAGGGACGCATAATGATGGACTTCCCTTGCTTCCCCCGATTCAACGATAATGCTCACTTTCGTACGGTTCCCATGACGGATCAGCTCTTGATGCAGGGCGCTCGCAGCCAGCAGGGAAGGAATCGCAGCTTTTTCTTTGCTCATATCCTTGTCAGATAATATCAAAAGGCTGACACCATCAGCGATTGCTTGTTCCGCTTCACGGCAGATGCGATCGAGTTCGATATCTAAATCTTCTGAAAATAGAGCGTGAATGACTTTGCTCCTGAATTCAGGATAGGCATTTTCTTTCAACTGCTGCATTTGACCTGGCGTCAATACAGGTGAATCCAATTGAATGCGGCGGCTGTTCGTTTCATCCGGTTTCAGCAAATCTCCTTCCGCACCCAGAAATGTCATCGTTGACGTGACGATCTGTTCACGAAGGGAATCGATTGGCGGGTTGGTTACCTGTGCAAAAGATTGCTTGAAATAGTTGAATAGCGATTGCGGGCGATCTGATAAGACCGCTAATGGAATGTCATTCCCCATGCTGCCAAGTGGATCTTTGCCTTCGTTAATGACCGGCAGTAAATATTTTTGGACATCTTCATACGTGTATCCGAACGCTTTTTGCCTGAATAACAAATCACTCAATGGCTCCCCTTCGAGCACAGGTTCTTCGTCACGCAATTGAACAAGCTGTTCGTCCAGCCATTGCTGGTATGGTTTTTCCTGAGCCATTTCCGACTTGATCTCTTCATTGGAAACAATACGGCCTTCCTCTAAATCGATTAAAAGCATTCTGCCTGGGCTTAAACGATCTTTATATAATACATTCTCCGGCTCCACATCGATCACGCCGACTTCGGATGAGAAAATGATGTAATCATCTTTTGTCACATAATACCTTGCCGGCCTTAAACCATTTCGATCAAGGATGGCACCGATTTGCTTGCCATTCGTAAAGGAAATGGCCGTCGGACCATCCCATGGCTCCATGAGCATGCTATGATATTCGTAAAATGCCTTCTTTTCCTTCGTCATATGCGGATTCTCCGTCCATGGTTCTGGAATGAGCATCATCGCCGCATGTGCCGGCTTACGCCCGGCAAGCACGAAGAATTCAAGTGCATTATCAAGAATCGAGGAATCACTGCCGTCTATATCAAGAATAGGCAGGACCTTTTGCAAGTCATCCCCGAATGCTTCCGACACGAACTGCTGCTCACGCGCTTTCATCCAATTCACATTGCCCCTAAGCGTATTGATTTCGCCATTATGGATCAGGTAACGATTTGGATGTGCCCGTTCCCAACTAGGAAAAGTATTCGTGCTGAAGCGGGAATGCACTAAAGCGAAAGCCGAAACGAAAGACTCCTGTTGAAGGTCAAGATAAAAAGCATCCACCTGCTCTGGCGTCAATAATCCTTTGTATACGATCGTAGCACTTGAAAGGCTGGCAAAATAAAAACGTTTGCCGCGTTCACGGGCCCAGTTTTCAGCTTGTTTTCTGATAATGAACAATTTACGCTCAAAAGCTAAATCATCTGTCAGCCCAACGCTTGCCCCGATGAATACTTGGCGGATCGTCGGACATGTCTCCTTGCCGACCTCCCCGATTTTCGTTGCATCAACAGGAACCGTTCTCCAGCCTAATAGCGTTTGGCCCTCTTGTTCGATAAATGCATTCAAACGAGTTTCGATTTCATTCCGTTCATCATCATTGTTAGAGAAAAAGAGCATGCCTACACCATAGCGTCCTTTTGCCGGCAAGTTCATTTCCGGGCATGCCAGCCTGAAATATTCATCAGGAATCTGCACCATTAATCCTGCGCCATCTCCTGTAAGGGGATCGCTGCCTTGTCCGCCGCGATGATCTAATTGGCACAGCATATCCAGTCCTTGTTTGACGATGTCATGTGTAGCAAGCCCTTTTAAATGAGCGTATAAACCGATCCCACATGCATCATGTTCAAATTCAGGATGGTAGAGCCCTTGTGCTTTTGGTATTTGATTGTATGTCATATTAATCGCCCCCATCGTATTCTTACACCGTTATGTCACTTACATTTATTCTAGGTTTTCAAATCGATATAAACAATATATAATTCTAGTAGAATCTATCTCACTTTGAGATGAATGCCAGGAGGATGAATAAATGGAACTACGACAATTACGTTATTTTGTTGAAGTCGCCGAGAGAGAACACGTCTCTGAAGCCGCAGAGCACCTGCATATTGCACAATCAGCGATCAGCCGGCAAATCTCCAGACTGGAAGATGAGCTTGGCGTTCTTTTATTCGAGAAAATCGGCCGTAATATCCAGTTAACTCCAATCGGTAAAATTTTCTTGATTCATGCAAAAACGGCGATACAGGCGATAGAATATGCCAAATATCAAATTGATGAGTTTTTGGACCCTGAACACGGAAGCATTAAAATCGGGTTCCCGACCAGCCTTTCCACCCATTTACTTCCTACCGTCATTTCCGCTTTTAAAGATGAGCAGCCGAATATCGGCTTCCATTTAAGACAGGGATCTTATTCCTCGTTAAAGGACGCTGTCAAAAATCGCGAAATCGGATTAGCCTTCCTTGGACCGATCCCGACAAACGATCCAGATATCGATGGTCATATCCTGTTCACGGAAAACATTTCCGCTTTACTGCCGATAACGCACCCATTGGCCGAAAGGAAAAGTCTGCGTCTAAGTGACTTGCGAAATGATCCCTTCGTCTTGTTTCCAAAAGGATACATCTTTCACACTATCGCTCTCGAAGCATGCAAAGCAGCCGGTTTCACACCGAACATCGCCTCGGAAGGTGAAGACATGGATTCCATAAAAGGGCTCGTATCTGCCGGAATCGGAGTCAGTCTGCTCCCTGACAGTACCTTTTATGAAGTCATTCCAAGACTGACTGTCAAAATCCCGATCGATTCACCCGAAGTCAAACGGACTGTCGGCATCATAACTTCCAAAAACAGGGAGTTGGCACCATCAGAAAAACTTTTTTACCAATTTACCAAAAAGTTCTTCTCTGTTCTCGAGCAATATCAATAAAAAACGGCGATCCTCCTTCCTAACCTGTGAATGTGAAGGAAGATGGGACAGCCTTTTCCATAAACAAATAACGTAACAAGATTATTCGTTCAGGAGGAATATACAAGAAACACTTGAGCTTCATGAATTGGTCGCCGTCCAATGCTCTTATGAAATTAAAAAAAGCTTATCCGAAAATAAAAGACCCCATTTAAAAAAAGATATATAGGCAAACGATTGATTCCATTACTCAAAACATCATGGATCTGCTGCAATTTTACCCATTGACGCCTAAGACGGGCCGGGATGACGATGTAACAAGGGATGACGCATCAGCGCTGCTGTTAGGGAATTGCTGATCTTTGCGAAATCATTCATCAAAAATTATGCGGGTGCCATTACTGAAACAGCCACCCCTTCCCTTCGAAAAGTATTTAGGAAACATTTAAATGGAGCCATCGATACCCGCACCAAGATATTCCACTACCTTTATGAAAGAAACCTCTATCCTGCATACGACTTGAACCAATTGCTTCGAAATGACGTCGATGTTGCCAATAAGGCTCTTTCCCAACCATTCTAAATCAACAAAAAGGCAAGCATACCGATTGCTTGCCTTTTTGCCGTGTCCTAATTTCACTATAATGTTATAATATACAAGAATTGGTTTTAATTAGGTAAATAGTATACAAGAGGTGAAAATCATGAAAAAGATTTTTTTATCCATCATCCTATCCCTGACCTCATTTTCGTTAGTCGCCTGTAAAGCTGATGAGCCAAAATCCGGGAATGACCTTTCAGTTCCTGAGTTGACTGCAAGGGAAAAAGCCATCCTGGAGAATTCTAGTGAACATTCCTTTCTTATCGATTTCAATGTTGATGATACATACAAGGAGATGTCCGTCTGGGTCGAAAAATATGAATTTGGCAAACTTGTCGAACCTGAAATGGGACGCATGACAACTGCCGTCAGTGATAATGGGACAATTATCTTTACGACCTCCAAAACGGTTGCTGATCAAAATCAATCGATGTTCAACATCAGCATTCAAAACGACGCTGGTACGGATACAGCTACTTATCCTGAAACCATTGGTGAAATGGAGTCCAGCGTATGGGACAGTGCTGATAAACTCAAAATAAACAGCGAAAAAAAGCTTGTATTGGCGAGTATTTGTTATTCAAAGGGAAATGAAGGCATACGTTCACTTTCCACTGATTTTTATGGTGATAGTGATGGCCATATGGACGAGTTGAAGAAATACGATGTCGTCTATCTTCTGAGAAGTGAATTCACTAAATGAGCTGACAAATGATGGGGCAAGATAAATCGAACTTGCCCCTTCATTTTTTTCCATTCCGCCCTATTTACCGCATCGAGACCTCCCCGCCCAGTCATCTCCCTAGCCTTACAGTAATCCCAATTTTCCCATATTCCACATCAAGCTAGAGAAAAACTCATGCTTTAAGAGCAATTCAAGATCGAAGTGGCGGAGTTGGCGGATTCACAAGCAAAAGAGAGTCCGCCTAGGGCTGACTCCCATAATTCACAGCCACTTATTATTCTTATCTATATTATTGAATTTTTCACTTCTAAATGAATACCAGCTACTTTATCTTTGGTCATCTAATGTTCGTCACAATTAATCCACCATCCATAAAAAGGGGGTTGAAGGAATCAGCATTTGGGTGTAATCTTTAAAAATAAAAAAACGGAAAGAAGATATTTAATTGAAGAAAATCATCCTCCTCTTTGCAGCAGTAGTCATCGCGAGCTCTCTCGGACATCAAATAACAGGCGGCTATGTGGACCCTCGGAAATCCCGCCCTAGGTATTTACATTTAAAATAAGGAATCCGCTTTTGTGCTGGATTCCTTATACTTTTGGAAGTATTTTATCCCCTTAAATTAATCACTTTCCTCATTATTTCTCTCTAATATCAGATCACCCTCATTCGATATATAACCATCATTATCTATTTTTTCAATATACACGTTATCGCCATTTTTCAGTTCTATCTCGACTGTTTTTTTCCATTTTCATCAATTTCCCACTGAATGGTTTGCAAACTTTCGGTTTCCTTTTCATCCTTTATATCGACAAACACTCTGATGTTATCGGATGTCCTTGATAGTACATAATTCCCCGCTTGTATTTCTGTACCGACCACATAATAACCAGGATCTTTAAGGATGATTTTTTGACCCATTTTCGCTGCTTTTTCAAATTTAGATGGCATGAATTCAATTTCCCCTTCAATCGAGAGCTTTAATCACATAATAGCCTGGATCGATATCTTTACCGACCATGATATTTTATGATTCACCTCAACTATTGAACTGATTAATGATATAAGAACGGCGAGTACGTGAAGTTTCAGAATTAAAACGTAAAACTCCAGATCCTTACATCATGCAGTGACAATGCACAGATGAATACTCTTAAACAAAGCTTGGCAAAAACACCGCTCATCATCGAGCGGTGTTTTCATTCATTTTCTCACAAAAAAAGCCGTTTAACCTGTAAGTTAAACGGCCTTCACTGCTATTTAGATTTTTTAACGGTTACTTTTGTTGCTTTTCCTGTATTGCCCGCTTTGTCTTTTGCTGAGACGTATAATGCGGACCCAGCTTTTTTCTTGCTGATTTTGATGGAGAAGTTCCCTTTACTATCAGCTTTGGCCGTTCCGATGTTTTTATTGCTGTACTTAACGGTTACGCTTGAACCGATTTCCGCTTTACCAGTTACTTTTGTTGCTTTGTCGTTTACTTCATTCACTTTCGGTGCACCTGGAGCGGTTTTATCTTTAACCGTTACTTTTGCCGCTTTTCCTGTATTGCCCGCTTTGTCTTTTGCTGAGACGTATAATGCGGACCCTGCTTTTTTCTTGCTGATTTTGATGGAGAAGTTCCCCTTACTATCAGCTTTTGCCGTGCCGATGTTTTTATTGCTGTACTTAACGGTTACGCTTGAACCGATTTCCGCTTTACCAGTTACTTTCGTTGCTTTATCGCTTACTTCATTCACTTTCGGTGCATCTGGGGCTGTTTTATCGAGAACAGTCACGGTTGCCGCCTTGCTTTCACGTTTCGCTAAGTCTGTAGCTGTGACCGAAAGTTTAGTGCCAGCCTTTTGCTTGCTGATTTTCACTTTGAAATTCCCTTTGCTGTCCGTGTTTACTGAACCAATCACTTTTTTTGCGCTATTTTTGATCGAGATTTTCATGTCCGCTTGTGATTGACCCGTTACATACGTATCTTTGTCACTTACAGCTTTAACAGTTGGTTTGTTAGGGGTTGCACCCTTATTCACGAATACTTTGATTGAAGATACTGCCAGTTTGGAAGAATCAGAGATATTCACCGTAAGCTGCTGCGCAGCTTTTTGGACCGGAATCGTAACGGTGAACGTTCCGTTAGCTGCCGCCGTTCCTTTACCGAGTGTTTTGTTTCCGCTTTTCACTTCGATTACTGAACCTTTTTTAGCTGAACCAGTCAGTTTTGTTTGCGTGTCCATCACAAGATTGACTTTAGCTTGTAAATCCACGGCACTAAGAGCACTGTACGCATTCAGTCTTCCATATCCAGATACTAAATCTTTTCCGACAGGCAGCTCTTCTTCCGGCATTATGATTTCTCCATCTTCTGGTTGATAGTCCTCATAAGGGTCTACATTATCTTCTTCTTCAAAAGCGACATATTCCGATGTCTCATGAAGGATTTCCCTTACTTCATTCACTTTCAACCCAGGGTTTCCGGATAATAAAAGAGCTGTAGCTGCTGCAACATGGGGAGTTGCCATTGATGTACCATCCATGTAGGTAACATTCCCATTAGGCACAAGGCTCGGGATGCCTGTACCTGGAGCGACCATGTCCAATTTCGATCCATAGTTGGAATAATCGGATACTAAATCAAGGGCATTGGTTGCACCGACGGATATGGCGTATTTAGATGATGCAGGATAAGAAAGGCCCTCCATCCCATCATTTCCGCTTGCTACGACAACCATTACATTCTTGGCAGCGGCATGTTTCAAGGCATATTCAATTGTCCTGCTATATTCTCCGCCCAAGCTAAGGTTTATGACCTTTGCACCATGATCCACGGCATATTTAATACCTAGTGCAATTTTCTCATTGTCTCCATATCCTGAAGAGTCCAAGACCTTCACAGGCATGATTTTAGCTACTGGATTGATTCCTTGCATGGAATATCCATTATCCGCTTTGGCAGCGATGATTCCGGATACATGTGTACCATGGCCATTGTCATCGATCGCTTTTTCTTTCTTATCGATGAAGTTCCTACCTGACTCCATTTTAACGACACCCTGTAGGTCTGCAAGTGAATCATCGACTCCTGTGTCGATGACAGCTACCAATGTATCTTTTAAATTACGTTTCTTAATAAGGTTCTGCAGTTTTTCGTTATCGATGTCCGCTCCTTTTATGCCTTCTTCCCCACCGGCGTTAGCTAAAGACCATTGATACGGTGATTGAATGTCGGCAGAAAATGCTTTGTACGTTTTTACCGGCTCGATATATTCCACTTCTGGAAGTTTTTCGATGGATAGAGCTGCTGTGCTCATTTTAGCTTTGTTCTCTAACTCTACAACATACATATCATCATACAGAACCTCTTGTTGCTTAGGTGCCGCCGATAATTTTCCATATCCTTCTCCGCTTATCTTGGATTGGACAGTGCTTAATGACTTCCCTGGTTTAAGTTTGACAATATATTTATTCTTTATATTCTTCGAAGCTGGAAGTTCGATTCCCGCTTTGCTTGCGATATCGACGATTCTCTCTCCTACTAGATTATCAAGGTTGATTTTCTTTGCTATGCTGTTCATTTCTTTTTTCAAACCAGCAGGTGCTACGTCTGCCGACTTATTGAATAAAGCTTTAATTGATTCTTGCTGTTTCTTGTCAATGACTGCCGTACTGCTTGCTCCATTCTCATTAAGATCCTCAATGAGGGGCTTAATCTCGACTAAGTGTTTATAGACAGCTTCCCTGGCCGTTTTATTACCAGCCAGATGAATGGCCAGGAATGGGGACGCCTTATAGTATAAAGAGGAAAGGGAGCGACCCTCAGACGACTTGGTGAGAACTTCATCTCTAAACACACGGAGTGTTTTTAACATGGATTCTCCCGTTTTCTTATCGTTTACACTCACTTCAACCGGGCATGATTCGAGATCCTCCCCTTCGTCCCCGGCAGATGGCGGCAATGTTACTGAATGCGCATTGATGGAGTATTCAGCTACATTTTCCGCATCCGGGATCGGATTTCCCTCATCATCCGTATCGCCGAAATATTCAACTTTAACATAATATGTGCCTTCCCAAGCATATGGGAAATCGACTACGGCTTCTTCATCAGGATAAGAAGAGACCATATAATTGCTCTCATCTTTTTCTGCTTTTTCTTTATCTTGATATACGGAGATATTCAAGATTTTGTCCGAATTGACTTCGAACTCAATATGGGAGAACTTTTGTATTTCTTCTGTTGTGGGACTGATTTGATACCATTGAACATCCGGTTTTTCAAACTTTCCGTCCAAAGTGTCCCCATTTTTGATCGTTTTTACATTTTCAACGGGTATTGCTGGTGCAGCTTGAGAATTTAGCGGAATCATCAAGCTGAAAATCAGTGAAAAAATTAGTACACACGCCGTAATTCGACTCACATTCTTAAATTTCACGGTTTCCCCTCCAATAATTGGTTAAAAAATAATAGTACTATACCAAACTATCACACTGTAAAATTTTATCAACCAATTTTTTTCCTTTTTTATGTCAAATGCTTGATTTATTTGTCCATCAAGCCGAAAAATGATTCACATGTACCAATTAAGCAAGATATTTGAGTTCCGATGGTCATCTCATGACGATAGTCGTTGCCAATATTCGATAGATTCAAATCGGTGAAAATCCTAACATGACCTATTTCCTATGGCCGGTCAATGACTGCGAAAAAAAGCTGCCCCGCAGTAAAAGTATGCGGGACAGCTTCCAATCATTATTATTTAGTTGGCGACGATATTGACTAATTTGCCTGGTACGGCAATCACTTTACGAATGGTCTTCCCATCGATTTGTTCTTTGATGGAATCATCACCCATCGCGATTTCTTCCAGTTTTTCTTTCGTAGTGTCAGTCGGCACCATTAATTTCGCTTTGACTTTTCCGTTGATTTGGATGACGATTTCGACTTCGTTATCCACTAACTTCGCTTCGTCGAAAGCCGGCCATGTTCCGTACGTGATGCTTTCGGAATGACCCAGTTTAGACCAAATTTCCTCGGCGATGTGCGGTGCAACTGGTGCAAGCAGCTTTACGAAGCCTTCGATATATACTTTAGGCAGCGAATCCGCTTTATAAGCATCATTAATGAATACCATCAATTGTGAAATCGCCGTATTGAATTTCAATTCTTCATAGTTCTCGGTCACTTTTTTAACCGTTTGATGATAGACTTTTTCGAGCTTGCCCGTGTCATCCGTTTCTGTCATCTTATCTGTGATCGTACCGTCATCGTTGACCAATAAACGCCAGATACGGTCAAGGAATCTGCGAGAACCGTCCAATCCGTTTGTGGACCAGGCAATCGAAGCATCCAATGGTCCCATGAACATTTCGTACATGCGAAGTGTATCGGCACCATGGCTTTCAACGATATCATCCGGGTTCACGACATTCCCTTTGGATTTACTCATTTTTTCATTATTCTCGCCAAGGATCATTCCTTGGTTGAATAGGTTTTGGAATGGTTCCTTCGTTGGCACGACACCAATATCATACAGGAATTTATGCCAGAAACGAGCGTAAAGCAAGTGAAGCACCGCATGCTCGGCGCCGCCGATATAAATGTCGACCGGCATCCATTCTTTTAATTTTTCAGGATCCGCAAGTGCTTCCTTGTTGTCAGGATCGATATAACGTAGGAAGTACCAGCTGCTGCCTGCCCACTGTGGCATCGTGTTTGTCTCACGGCGCCCTTTTCGTCCATTTTCATCCGTAACATTCACCCATTCCGATATGTTCGCAAGTGGTGATTCGCCTGTACCTGAAGGCTTGATGTCCGTAGTTTTTGGTAAAATCAACGGAAGATCTTCTTCCTTCACTGGAGACATCGTGCCGTCTTCCCAATGGATGATTGGAATCGGTTCACCCCAGTAACGCTGACGGCTGAATAACCAATCGCGAAGGCGGTATGTTATTTTCTTCGTTCCGATTTCTTTTTCTTCCAGCCATTTGATCATGGTCGAAATGGCTTCTTCTTTATTCAATCCATCAAGGAATTCCGAATTCACATGAAGTCCATCGCCTGTATATGCTTCACTTGTCACGTCTCCGCCAGCTACGACTTCCTTGATCGGCAAGTCGAACTTGACTGCAAACTCATAATCACGCTCATCATGGGCAGGAACGGCCATGATTGCTCCTGTTCCGTAGCTGATCAACACGTAATCGGCAATCCAGATCGGCATTTTTTCGCCGTTTACCGGGTTAATGGCATAAGCCCCCGTGAACACGCCTGATTTATCCTTTGCCAAGTCTGTTCTTTCCAAGTCGCTTTTATGTTTCACTTCATCTAAATAGGCCTCAACTGCCGCCCTTTGATCAGCCGATGTAATTTTATCGACAAACTGATGTTCAGGTGCCAATACGGCATATGTTGCACCGAATAACGTATCCGGACGAGTCGTGAACACCGTGAATGTTTCATCAAAGCCATCGATATTGAATGTAACCTCCGCTCCCTCGGAACGGCCAATCCAGTTACGCTGCATATCCTTGATGTTTTCCGGCCAATCCACATCATTCAGATCGTCGATTAAGCGGTCTGCATACGCCGTGATACGAAGCATCCACTGTTTCATCGGACGGCGCTCCACCGGATGGCCCCCACGCTCACTTTTCCCATCGATGACTTCTTCGTTAGCCAATACCGTACCAAGTGCCGGACACCAGTTAACGGCCACTTCATCAATATATGCAAGGCCCTTTTCATATAATTTCAAGAAGATCCATTGCGTCCATTTGTAATAGTCGGGATCTGTCGTGTTTATTTCGCGATCCCAGTCATAAGAAAAACCAAGGGCTTTGATTTGGCGGCGGAACGTGTTGATGTTGTGCTCCGTGAATTCAGCTGGATCATTTCCCGTATCGATCGCATATTGCTCTGCTGGAAGTCCAAAAGCGTCCCAGCCGATCGGGTGCAATACATTATATCCCTGCGCCCGTTTCATCCGTGCCAGGATATCGCTTGCCGTATAACCTTCCGGGTGCCCTACATGAAGACCGGCCCCTGAAGGATACGGGAACATATCCAGCGCATAGAATTTGCGTTTGCCGCTTTCTTCACCCGTTTTGAATGTCTTATTGCCTTCCCAATACTTTTGCCATTTCGTTTCTATGCTTCTATGATCAAAACTCATATCATTTCCTCCTAATTTCCGTATAAAAAAACAATAAAAAACCCCTCATCCCAAAATAGGGACGAGAGGATTATGTATATCTTCCCGCGGTACCACCCACATTGGCGATAGCTAAAATCCGCCCAGCTTAAAACATCCGTAACATGGATTAAAACGCCAGGCATTACTTTTCACCTTCACACCCGGGACTCCAAGGCGAGTTCACGACCATCCCAGGTTGACTTGCACCACCCGTCAACTCTCTTTATTGGTTTAAACCGCTACTATTCCTCATCACAGTCTTTATGAGAATATTGCATTTTATTTTATTCTAGTCAATTTCACCGACAATTGCAATAGCCGTACATAAACATTATCGACAGGTTTTTCATTATATATGCGATTTAAAGAAAAATTGTGCAAAAAAGGGAGCTATTCATTCATAGCTCCCTTGCTTCCATTTAATGCCGCAGTAAGATCATTTCATTCCTCAATTGATTCAACTGCTGCTTCATCCGCGAAAGCATTTCCCGTTGCTGGTCATTCGAACTGGCATACAATCGCTCCATATCCGTCAAAGCCTCTTCGATATACTTTTGCGAATTTTGAAATTGTTCATCATCATAATGCTCCTGCCGTGAGGCCTCGTTAAATTCATACTCTGCAAAATGGAGAGCCCCTTCACATTGCTCTAAAAAATGATCGACGGATTGTCTGGTTGCCATTTCAAACCCTCTCCTTCGCGTCTCATTTGGATGATTCGGAATCATCTTGTCTAGTTTGAGCAAATAACGGTTGGATTATCATTTTTTTTGAGCATTCAACCTTTATCCCAAAACTTCTCACCTTGATGGGAAATGAACTGCTCGATCCATTCAGCAAAGCCCATATGGAGTTTCTCGCCTTCTTCAAAATCGTCGATATGGCCTTTTACCATTAAATACTCCTTATCGCCTTTAGCGACTGCTTCCCCATCGATGACGATATTATCTTGATAAATGCAGGCCACTTTATAGCATCCCTCGTAGGAATTTTCATATGTGTAATTAATAATATCATCCAGACTGTATAAATCATTTTCCCCACCCGATTCCACATTATCGAACAGACGGCATCCATTGGTTATTTTTAAAAACTCCTTATAATCCTCGGGCAGAAGCAGTCCGGTTTTCTTTTCAAAGGAATGAATTTGTTCATCCGAAGCAGGTGAATTGAAGGTGCAAGTGGCTTTGTAGATGAACCCATCTTCATTTACTTCGATCACCTGATTATTTTCGGCTAATTTCTTTTTCATTTGATTAATCGCTTCTTCAACTTGACCGGTCATGTCCATCAGCTCCCGATTGGATATAGTCATTCAAAGATATACTGGAAATAGCAGCAAAATGTTTAGCCTTCAAGTATACAGTATACGCTTATTTTTCGAAAAAAGACCTAGCTGCGAGAATGTTGTATAATATATGTTGCTCTTTATTTTATTTAGGAGGTTGCTGATTTGAATCAAGCAAACCCATTTATATATGCAACAGATAACAAACGATATCATACATGGAATTACCACCTGAGGGAACATTTTGGACATAAGGTCTTTAAAGTTGCCCTGGATGGCGGTTTTGACTGTCCGAACCGTGATGGCACCGTCGCACATGGCGGCTGTACCTTCTGCAGTGCCTCAGGCTCTGGTGACTTTGCGGGCAACAGGGTTGAACCCCTCGACGTACAGTTCAAGAAGATCAGCGAACGGATGCATCATAAATGGAAAGATGGAAAATATATGGCCTATTTCCAAGCGTTCACGAATACGCACGCACCCGTGGCAGAGCTTCGCGAGAAATACGAAAGTGTATTGACCCAGGAAGGTGTCGTCGGACTCTCGATCGCGACACGCCCGGATTGCCTTCCAGATGATGTAGTCGAGTATTTAGCGGAATTGAACGAACGCACCTACCTTTGGGTGGAGCTTGGTCTCCAGACCGTTCATGAAAAGACCGCAACGATGATCAACCGTGCCCACGACTTCGATTGCTACAAAGAAGGCGTCGATAAACTGCGTAAACACGGCATCCGCGTATGTTCCCATATCATCAATGGCCTACCTCAGGAAGATTACGGCATGATGATGGAAACAGCCCGTGAAGTCGCCAAACTCGATGTGCAGGGGATAAAGATCCATTTACTTCATCTATTAAAAGGGACACCGATGGTCAAACAATATGAAAAAGGCCTGCTCGAATTTCTTGACCGTGACGATTATGTCAGCCTGGTATGTGACCAGCTCGAAATAATCCCTCCAGAAATGATCGTCCATCGCATTACGGGTGACGGTCCGATCGATTTGATGATCGGTCCAATGTGGAGCGTCAATAAATGGGATGTCTTGAATGCCATTGACGCCGAATTGAAACGCCGCAACAGCTGGCAGGGAAAAAATCATCACACGGAGGTACAATCATGAAGCTTGATCGAATTTTGCCATTCGCCAGGATTCTGCTGGAAAAAGCGGTCCGCCCCGGGGATATAACCATGGATGGGACGATGGGCAACGGTTTTGATACGGCCTTTCTTGCAGGGCTTACAGGTGTAAATGGACATGTCTATAGTTTTGATATTCAGAAAGAAGCGATCCAAACCACAGCGGCGAAACTGGACGCCGAGAATTTACAAGAGCGCTGCACCCTCATTCACGATGGGCATGAACATATAAGCAAATACATCAAGAATGAACATTCCGGAAAGATCACAGGTGCCATTTTCAACCTAGGCTACCTTCCTGGCGGAGACAAATCAATCATTACCCAAGCCGATACGACAATATCAGCCATTGAACAGCTGTTCGGACTGATGGCGCCTGAAGGCATCATCATCCTCGTCATTTACCATGGTCATCCGGGGGGATCGGTAGAACGGGATGCATTGATGGATTACGTAGAGAACTTCCCTCAACAGAAAGCCCATATCCTGAAATACGGGTTCATCAACCAAGCAAATAATCCGCCATTCATTGTCGCGATTGAAAAAAGATGATGACTTTTGACACCGTTCGCCACGAACGGTGTTTTTTCAATCCCAACTCGCAGGCAGCAGAATTACCAACCATAACTTTTTGAATTTTTCGTCTATAATGATTATAATGATAGAAAATAGATAAGAGGGTGCAGAGAATGGAACATTTGCCTACTTCATTACTGACGGATATATTGACTGAAAAAATCAAAAGGGATTCAAATGAGCAATACGGGGATTTTGTCAGCTCGCTTAACTCGTTGACAGAAAAACAAAAAACCATGGAGGACCTCAAACAATTCGATCATCATTTTGATAAGTTCCTGCCACAGCTCGATTTAATGATTTCCACCCAAAACCATGAAGCGATCATGAATATGAAAGCGACTCTTTTGGACCTATTCGCCAATGACTTGACCTTCAAATCCATTTATCTTCTATCGACCGCATTATCCAATAAAAAAGAATTTACACATTTAAAACAATTTATGTATCCGGTTACTTTCTGGGCACCGGTCATCAAATCGAATGAAATGCTTAAAAACGCAGGCTGAACCAAATAAAAAAAGCTGCCGAGATTTACATTCGGCAGTTTTTTCATTTATCGTGAAAGTATGTACTGATCAAACGACATACCCTAATATCTTTAAACGGTTTTCAACAAAACTCAGCGCATATTGAAATACATCATCCCGTTCTGGTTCATTGAAGATTTCATGATAAAGCTTCGGCCATTCCTTATATTGCTTTTCACTGGCCAAGTTATAATTAAACCACTCACGAACCGCCTTCTTATTCACGATTCGGTCATCTCCGCCCTGCATGACCAAAAGCGGCACATCCTGAAATTCAGGGATCTCTTCAAAAGCATCCTTCATGGCCTGTGCAAGCTCGCGATACCAGCGGATTGAAACCTTCGTGATATATAATGTATCGTTTCTATCGGATTCACGGATTTCCGCACTTCTCGTCGCCATTTCAGGTGTCAATCCGGAATCTACCCTGAACTGAGGCATCACGATGTTCAAACCATGCGAGATGGTTGTAAGGAACTTCCGCGGCTTCGTTACGAGGCCCAAGCATGGAGAAGAAAGAATCACCCCTGCAATGTCCCATTCCTCTTCCTGAAGAAGGCGTATCGAAATTAAACCACCCATGCTGTGTCCAAGCAAAAAGACCGGCAACGAATATTCGTAAGCCTCTTCTATCCAGCTTTTCACTTCGTCCAAATACTCATCAAAGGAATCGATATGTCCCCGGTAGGCGCGAGTTGTCATACCCTGCCCAGGAAGGTCGCCCATGACGACATGGTATCCAGCTGAAAGCCACATTTGTGTTACCCACTTATAACGTCCGTGATGTTCCATTGCCCCATGAATGATGACAATGACTCCTTTTGCGTCTCCTTCTGTCTCCCATTTCCACATTCGAAATCCCCCTTTCGCTTTTCACTTGTTGTGTACGATTCATGATAGTCAAAATAATATATATAAATTATAACCATATTCGTGATTTTCGACAAAAAAGAAATCTAACAAGTTGTACATTGCTATTATAAATAGCCAAGTGTATTTGCATACGGTATATTAAAATAATACATAAAAACATTCACTTCGGAAAGGAAATGATTGAAATTGATTATTTATCCGTATAAAGGCAAAGAACCTGAAATCGCTGAAAGCGCTTATATCGCTGAGAATGCTGTCGTGACAGGTGATGTCAAAATCGGCGACGAAACATCCATTTGGTTCAATTCCGTCATTCGCGGTGATGTATCCCCAACCATCATCGGGAAAAAAGTCAGTATACAGGATAACAGCGTCCTGCACCAAAGCCCAAATAATCCATTGGTCATCGAGGATGAAGTGACCATTGGCCATCAGGTCATTTTACATAGCTGTAAAATCCGCAAAGGAGCTTTGATCGGCATGGGATCGATCGTGCTAGATGAAGCCGAAATCGGCGAAGGGGCCTTCATCGGTGCCGGCAGTCTAGTTCCCCAAGGTAAAGTCATTCCACCGAACATGCTGGCATTCGGACGTCCAGCTAAAGTCATTCGCGAAATCAACGAAGAAGACCGCCAGGATATGGAACGCATCGTACGTGAATACGCCGAAAAAGGACAATACTATAAAACGGCGGAACGAATAAAGTAACTCACCACCAATTGACTGAAAGTTACGAGTATTATACTGAAACTCACCAGTAAACGTTACAGACTCACGAGTAAACTGCTCTTACTCACGAGTAAAACGCTCTAACTTACGAGTAAATGCTACTAACTCACGAGTAAACTGCTCTAATTCACGAGTAAACTGCTCTTACTCACGAGTAAATGCTACTAACTTACGAGTAAACCGCTCTTACTCACGAGTAAATGCTACTAACTCACGAGTAAATGCTACTAACTCACGAGTAAACTGCTCTAACTCACGAGTAGTTGACCCAAACAAACTTGTAAACGCCCCTGACTCACGCGTATTGCACATAAGTTGAATTTTTTTGGGATTTCTTGAATTATTCCCGCTGACGGCAAAATTAATCCATAAAAAAGGTGCCCCGCTAATTGCGGGACACCTTTTTTTATATGGATTACGCTTGTGCTTTTAATGTTTCTGCTTTGTCCGTGCGTTCCCATGGAAGATCGACATCTGTACGGCCAAAGTGTCCGTAGGCAGCTGTTTGTTTGTAGATCGGGCGACGAAGGTCAAGCATTTTGATGATACCTGCTGGACGAAGGTCGAAGTTAGCGCGAACTAGGTCAACAAGGACTTCTTCGCTAACTGTACCAGTTCCGAACGTATCAATTGAGATAGATACTGGCTCTGCAACACCAATTGCGTAGGCCAATTGAACTTCCGCTTTGTCGGCAAGTCCGGCTGCCACGATGTTTTTCGCAACATAACGAGCAGCGTATGCAGCAGAACGGTCAACTTTAGTAGCATCCTTACCAGAGAATGCACCGCCGCCGTGGCGAGCGTATCCGCCGTAAGTATCAACGATGATTTTACGTCCAGTAAGACCAGCATCCCCTTGAGGTCCGCCAATTACGAAACGGCCAGTCGGGTTGATGAAGTACTTAGTATCGGCATCGATCAATTCAGCTGGAACGACTGCCTCGATCACGTGTTCTTTTAGATCGGCTTGAATTTGTTCAAGCGTAATTTCTGCATCATGCTGTGTAGAGATAACGATCGTATCTACACGAACAGGAACGTTATTTTCATCATATTCCACAGTTACCTGTGTTTTACCATCAGGGCGCAGGTAAGCAAGAGTTTCATCTTTACGGACTTGAGCCAAGCGGAATGAAAGTTTATGCGCCAATGAAATCGGAAGCGGCATAAGCTCTTCTGTTTCATTACAAGCAAATCCGAACATAAGACCTTGGTCCCCTGCACCGATTGCATCGATTTCTTCCTCTGACATGTTTCCTTCACGAGCTTCCAATGCTTTATCGACACCAGCTGCGATATCGGCAGACTGCTCATCAATGGAACTCAACACTGCACAAGTTTCAGCATCGAAACCGTATTTCGCACGTGTGTAGCCAATTCCTTTAATCGTATCACGAACGATACGCGGAATATCTACGTAAGCGGAGGTTGTAATTTCACCGGCAACAAGTACAAGACCTGTAGTTACGCTAGTTTCACACGCAACACGTGCATTTGCATCCTTAGCTAGGATAGCATCTAAAATGGAATCTGAAATCTGATCACAAATTTTGTCCGGATGGCCCTCTGTAACAGATTCAGAAGTAAATAGACGTTTCTTTGACATCGTATTTCCTCCTTGGAAGTTAGTATGTTGCAGGCAAAAGCCTGAATTTTACGGAACTCGTTTCCCTCATTAGTTTCAACTATAGACACAGAATTACTTATTAAAAAACACAAAAACCTTCCCTGGCAAATGAGGAAAGGTTTAACATTCTGTCTTCTATCCTTTCACTCTTATCGTTCAAGGGTTTTTTACCTTGCTCAGGTTAGCACCATCACCACTATTCCTTGAAGACCTTCGCTTTATTTTCGGCGATCGATCTTGGAGTCAAGTTCAATATGGCAGGTTGCTGGGTTTCAAAGGGCCTGTCCCTCCACCAACTCGGGATAAGAGAATCCGTACAATTTAAGATATTATCGTATCTGGCTGGAACTTGTCAATGCTTTTCTAAAAAGATGATATCCATCCAGAATGGCGTTCATTTGAAAAAACATGTTGATGCAGCGTCCTAGAAGGGCTTACAATGCAAAATACGAATAGAAATGTTGTAAATTGCCATTAATAATAAAGTAATGAGCATCCGAAAAGGAACGAAATCCTGACTTTCCCTTTAGTCATATATTGCTTACTTACTTCCTATTAAAATAAAATTATCTTCATGAAAGTTTATGCGGTCATCCTGAATCGGTTCCTGCCGGATTAAAATGATTAATGCAACTAACTGAAAATAATCACAAATTAAAAGAAATAGTATAGACTAATTAAATGAATGTGTTATACTAATTGTAATCTAAAAACTTAAACAAAGGAAGGTACCTCATATATGAATTCTGTAGACGTTTCTAATGAGTTACACCAATTATTAACAGGAAACAATGTGCAAACTCAACTTTCAGTTCCTCAATTGGTCGAAAAAGTATTAAGCAGAAATGAAGGCGTTCTAACATCCACCGGTGCGGTAAAAGCTGAAACTGGCAAATATACAGGTCGTTCACCTAAAGATAAATATATCGTTGAAGAAGCATCAGTTAAAGATAAAATCGATTGGGGTCCAGTGAACCAGCCAATTTCCGAAGATGTATTCAATAAACTATATAATAAAGTAGTTGACTACCTAAAAGCAAAAGAAGAGATTTTTGTTTTTAAAGGTTTCGCTGGTGCAGATGAAACATCACGTCTTCCGATCCGTGTTGTTAATGAATATGCTTGGCATAACCTTTTCGCCCATACTTTGTTCATCCGTCCAAACGAAGAGGAATTGAGAGGTCACGAAGCTGAATTCACAATCCTTTCTGCACCTAACTTCAAAGCAGACCCGGAAGTTGACGGAACTACATCCGAAACTTTCATCATCGTTTCATTTGAACGCCGTACCATCCTGATCGGCGGAACGGAATATGCAGGAGAAATGAAAAAATCGATCTTCTCGATCATGAACTACTTACTTCCAGAGGCTGGAATACTTCCAATGCATTGCTCTGCTAACGTAGGACGTGAAGGGGACGTCGCTTTATTCTTCGGTCTGTCCGGTACAGGCAAAACGACTTTGTCTGCAGACACGAGCCGTAAACTGATTGGCGATGACGAGCACGGCTGGTCTTCTAACGGCGTATTCAACATCGAAGGCGGCTGCTATGCGAAAACGATCAACCTTTCACGTGAAAAAGAACCACAAATTTTCGATGCGATCCGTTTCGGTGCCGTACTGGAAAATGTTGTTGTTGATCCGGATACACGCGAAGCGAACTATGATGACAGTTCATTGACTGAAAACACTCGTGCTGCTTACCAAATGCAAGCGATCGATAACATCGTGAACCCAAGTATTGCAGGACATCCAAATACAATCATTTTCTTGACAGCTGATGCTTCAGGCGTTTTGCCTCCAATCAGCAAGCTTTCCAAAGAACAGGCAATGTTCCACTTCCTAAGCGGATACACTAGTAAATTGGCTGGTACTGAAAGAGGCGTAACTTCACCGGAAGCTACATTCTCCACTTGCTTCGGTTCACCATTCTTACCGCTTCCAGCTACACGCTATGCCGAGATGCTTGGTGATAAAATCGACGAGCACAATGCAAAGGTATACCTTGTCAACACTGGATGGACTGGCGGTGCATATGGAACTGGAAGCCGTATGAAACTGGCTTACACCCGTGCAATGGTACAAGCTGCACTTGAAGGTGAATTAGCGAACATCGAAACGATCAAAGATGATATCTTCGGTTTGGATATCCCGCTTCATGTTCCTGGTGTTCCTGATGAAGTGCTTCAACCAATCAAGACTTGGGCAGATCCTGCAGCTTATAAAGAAGCAGCAACAGACCTTGCCGCTCAATTCCGTGCAAACTTCAAGAAATTCAAAAGCGTTCCAAGTGAAATCGAAGAACTTGGCGGACCGACAGCTTAATAAATTTCACACAAAAGGATCAAGCCCTTGGCTTGGTCCTTTCAGTTTGTCGAAAAGAAAGTATCTCTTCCCGAACCAAGAATATGTTTTCCTTCATGGTTTCTTTATTAAGCAAAATAGGGCGAAAAATGGCGTCTACGGTCGTATATAATGCTGGGCAGGGCGAAAAACGGCGCTTGCAGTCGAATAACTGGCTTCCCTCCCCAGGTGCCCAGTACGAGAGGCTTGGTCAGACACAGACAGTCTCGGCGGAAAGGAATGTTTCTACAATTTGTCTGAAAGGATCAAGCTCTTGCTTGGTCCTTTTCTTCATTGGAAAAAGGGCACTGTCATAGACAGCGCCTCCTTTATCCTTATTCCATTAACGATGTTTGTCCAAGTTTTTAGATGATCGCTTTATTCCTGGCTTTTTTCATGGACATCGTTTTGTATTCATATATATTGCCCAGGTTGGCCACCGGGACTTCTGTTTTAGTTGCATCAATGCAATTGCGTGTATCCAAAATCAATTTATTGCTCATGAGATTCGATAGCTTATCATAGTCCATCTGTTTAAATTCATCATGGTCAGTCAGGACAAGTATCAAGTCGGCATCATTTACTGCGTCTTCGACAGATACGACTGGCATCTTTCCGGATTGGACATGCGGGTCATGCAAGGCTACATCCATGTTGTCCATCCCCATCAAGATATTGACGACATCAATGGCGGGACTTTCTCGAATATCATCTACATTTCCTTTGTATGCAAGACCGAAAACAGCTACTTTTGGATTCCGGATCCCCTCTAGCATCATCCTTACGGAATTAACGATATAATAAGGCATCGATACGTTGGTATCACGGGCCAATTTAATGATTCTCGCATACTCTGGTGCCTTTGCAACGATGAAATATGGATCGACCGCCAAACAATGGCCGCCAACGCCTGGCCCAGGTTGGTGTATATTCACACGAGGGTGTTTGTTTGCCATCGATATGACATCCAAAACATTGATGTCAAGCTCGAAACAGATTTTCGTCAGCTCATTCGCAAGGGCGATATTGACATCCCTGAAGGTGTTTTCCATCAGTTTGGACATTTCAGCCGTTTTCGCATCCGTCTGAATGATTTCCCCTTGAACGAAGGTTTTATAAACAAGACTTCCTTTATATGAGCATGTTTCCGTGATGCCTCCGACGATACGGTTATTATGGACCAACTCTTCAAGAATCCTTCCAGGTAAAACACGTTCCGGACAATGAACGAGGAAAATGTCTTTTCCGATGGTAAGGCCCGTCCTCTCGATCAGCGGTTTAATATGATCATCCATGCTTCTCGGCGCTATCGTCGATTCGATAATGATGACATTCCCTTTTTTGATAAAAGGAAGAATGTTGGAGGTTGCATCCATGACATGAGTTAAATCACAAGATTGATGTATGTCCTTTTTATTTGGTGTAGGCACCGCGATAATGAAAACATCCGCATGTTCCGGGCTTAACGCAGCTCTGAACTTATTGGAAATAAGCACTTCTTGCAATACCTCTCCTAAACCTGGTTCTTCGATATGGAGCCTGCCGCTATTCAAATTGGAAATAATCTCAGGATGGATATCCACGCCGACAACATCGACACCGTGTTTCGCAAACATTAAAGAAGTTGGAAGTCCTATATAACCAAGTCCGATTGTACAAAGTTTCATATAAACCACTCCTATCTATTTTTCTGCTATACTCACATTCGTTAGGCTGTTTGATAGATTTCGATAAAGATTTCCTTCTCTTGTTTCCAATTGTACTTTTGTCGCGCCTCCAGGCAGTTATTACTCATTTCCGCCCTTTTTTCAGGATGTTTCAATAAGTAATTGACGCCTTCGGCAATTGATTTTGGATCATGTGAATCGACACACACACCGATTTTTTCTGTATCGACAACCTTTTGTATTTCAGGAAAGCTGCAGGCAACCACAGGCACACCGCTCATCATGTATTCAAACAATTTATTTGAGGATGCGGAGTAGTGATTAAAGCAGACATTATTCAATATCTGAAAACCTAAATACGCATTTTTTGTATAGTGGAGCAGCTCGTCGACCGGAACCTTCGGCAGGAACTTCACACGATGCTCCAGATTCATGTCTCTTACTTTTTTCATTAATTCGTCCTTGATTCTTCCATCCCCGATAAAAACTACCGTCCCGCCTTCGATCATCGGTACAGCATCAACCAATTGCTCCAATCCTCTTCCCATTTGCACGCCGCCTTGGTATAACAATATCGGTTCACCCTCTGGCAAATCGAGCAGCTCATGCAAATTCACGGCCGTACTTTCCTCAGGATTGGTTGGTATCGGGTAGTTATGGACCACCTTGGGATACAGACCATATAAGTCTTCGTTATACTTAGCTCTCGTATGGTTCTCGGCAATCATTTCATCGACGAACATTAATAGGAATTTCTCCATCAGCCCGTAAATCCGGCTATTATATCCCGTTCTGCTCGTTTGCACCTCATGCGAGTCATAAATCAGCTTTTTTCTTCTCAACCATTTACTGCTGATCGCTCCCTGCATGAGCGTATTCAAGTCATTCGAATGATAAAAGTCATATTTCCTTTTCCGGCCATGATAGATCATTTGACCAAAAATATAGCTCCTTGTTAATAAGGTCGGCAGCTTCGTTTTAGTGATGATCATGGTGCACATCGCAAGGAGTGCAAGGGAACCGAACAGTATTCCCGATCCCAGCCAGCCGTTGATCAAGTTCAAGTTCCACAACGTATTCCAGACCAATAAGGCCAATAGAACGATTTCAAACTTCTTTTTCTTCAATTTGCCTACGATCCTGAGAACCCTATGAAGCCCCTCCCAGCGGTTATTCACCCTAGTGACGGAGAAACCATTTTGGTGTTTCTCCTTTTTGGGCAAGCCCTCGATTTTCCAGTTATGAATGGCAATTAAATCGACTTCATAACCAGCTTCAGTAAGTGCTGTGCACTCTCTTAGAACCCTCGCATCGTTTGTAAAGTGATTCCACACGAACATACATACTTTCTTCGCCATGTTGTCCTCCACTTCCGGATTTTTCAGCCTGACGCTTCCATCACATTGATGAGACCTTTAATATTTTTAGACCATTGAAAATGTTGTTTAGCATACCGATGACCATTTTCTCCCAGTTCTTCGCGAAGGGCTGGATCTGAGGCCATGGTCAAGATATGTTGACAGATTTCATCAACATTCCTGCTCTCTGCCACCAACCCGCATTTCGCCTCTCTGAGCATCTTCTTGGCCCTGCCGTCCACATCACCGACAATCGGTTTTCCGACACACATATAATCGATGATTTTACCAGGCAAAACTTTATTGAATACTTCTTTTTCAACCAAGCTCACATAGGCAATATGGGATGTTGAAACTTCATGAAGGGTCACTCTTCGATTCATCGCATTAATCATCTTAATATTAGTCAGCCCTCTAGAGCTTATCTCTTTCTCCACTTCGGATATCCGATATCCATATCCAATCATCGAGAACTCGATTTGTTTATGTTCCCTTAGCTTTTCAGCCACGGCTATTAGTTTTTTCAAGTCCTGAGCCAGTCCGATATTCCCCGCATAAACGACCTTGATTACGTTTTCCGATACGGGTGTAAGCAAATTCTTTAACGTCAGCTCATCCGCAGTAAGCGAATTAGGGATGAATTGGATGGCCTCTTCCTGGACTCCCTTTGCAACGATATAATCCCTGAAACCAGGACTATTGATGATAATAAAATCCGAATGCCGATATAGCTTCCTTTCCAGGAAGAAGGCGATTTTCAAAACCCACTTATTAGTGAATACCCCAACTCCTATCAACGATTCCGGCCATAAATCCCTGACATCGGTAATGAGTTTCGCCTTCATCTTCTTCTTGGCGATCAATGCCGCAAATGTCGGGAAGATCGGCGGGGTCGTGGCGAACACATAATCATATTTTTTTTCGAGACGGATAATTGTATAAATGAAAAGCCACATTGCTTCAAGATAATGAAGCAACCGCTTCCCCATATTGCTTGTATACCTCTTCACTTTGTCCGGTTTAATCCTGATGACATCTTCTTCAATGCTTTCTTCATCCCAAAACTTTGTATCTTGATATAAACTTTGATTAGGATAACTCGGCTTCAATGTGATGACCGTTACCTCAAATCCGTTTCTTTTCAAATGGAGATATATATTTTTCATTCTATTTCCCGCACTTCCGATTTCCGGATAAAAGTTTTGTACGATCATCAGGACGCTTTTCATATTCGCCTATCACCTCTATTCTGCTGAGCTATGCTTCCTGCTTTATATTGTAAATGCCAGATATTAACTGAAGGTTAAAGAATTATAAAGTCCTCATTAATATTGTAAAAATTCTGTTAATAATTGTTTCATTTTTAAATTTCCCATGAACTTCCCGTTATAATGGGGGAGACATTCAGAAGAGGAGGAAATGAGCATGCCTAATCAACGTATAAAGGTCATGACCGTATTTGGTACAAGACCAGAGGCTATCAAAATGGCACCAGTCGTTTTGGAACTGAAAAAGCATCAAGAAGAAATAGAAACCATCGTGGTGGTCACTGCCCAGCATAGGGAAATGCTCGACCAAGTCTTGCAATGTTTTCAAATAAAGCCAGATCACGATTTGGATATGATGAAGGATAGACAAACATTAGAAGAGATTACGACTCGAGGGCTTGAAAAATTGAGTTCGCTCATGAAAGATATAAAACCGGATATCGTCCTCGTACATGGGGATACAACGACAACTTTCATCGCAAGCTTGGCAGCTTTCTATAATAAGATACAGATTGGCCACGTTGAAGCTGGTCTCCGGACTGGTAATAAGTATTCTCCATATCCTGAAGAAATGAATAGGCAGCTGACGGGCGTCTTGGCTGATTTGCACTTTGCCCCAACTAATCAGGCGGCAGAGAATCTGATTTTGGAAAATAAAAAGAGTGATAGTATCCATATTACTGGAAATACGGCTATCGATGCTTTGAAAACAACAGTACGGAAAGACTATGAACATCCGATTCTATCTGGCTTGAATGGAGATCGTATGTTATTGATGACAGCGCACAGACGAGAAAATATCGGAAAACCAATGGAAGAAATATTCCGTTCCGTCAAACGGCTGCTTGAAGATCACACAGATATCCAAGTCGTTTTCCCGCTTCATAAAAATCCAGTAGTCCGTGAAATTGCTTACCGGATTTTTGGTGAAACGGAAAGACTTCACTTAATAGAGCCGCTTGAGGTGCTTGATTTTCATAATTTTGCGGCGCACGCCCATCTAATATTGACAGATTCTGGAGGCGTGCAGGAAGAAGCCCCATCACTAGGCGTTCCCGTTCTCGTGCTGCGCGATACGACGGAACGTCCGGAAGGAATCGACGCTGGCACTCTCTTATTGGCAGGGATTGAGGAAGATCGAATTTATCAATTAGCCTCAGACCTACTTACAAATGAAGAAACCTATAAAAAAATGGCGACAGCTTCCAACCCATATGGAGATGGATTCGCTTCACAGCGGATTGTCGAAATCCTGTTAAAGCATTGCGGAATGAAATCCCCCCTTCCGTTATGAAAAAGCAGAAGAAAATAATGAGAAAAGCCTGTCACATAAGCGGCAGGCTTTTTCTATTCAGCCAGATTAACAAAGAGTACAAAACTAATCCTAATTTGAATTTGAAAATGTTAGATACCTATGTGATAGTTTGGGTAGATCAATAACTTTACATTGCTTGGAGGTGTTTAGATGTTTGGGGAAGATCCCAAGTGTGTTAAATGTGGTAAAGAAATTAAGGGGGACGAAGTCGTTCTTGTGAAAATGCGTTATCCAAAGCGTAAAGGGATGACTGAAATAAAGGCATATTTAAAAAATGAAGGAAGCTTCATCTGCGAAGTTTGTTTTGATAAAGAGGATAAAATCTCCCTGCCGAATTGATAGTCATGATACGCAACAGGAGGATTACATGAAAAATCAAGCAAGGTCAAGGATCAGTTTGGCGTTCAATGGGACTTGAATTTCACAAAATGAATGTAAAAATGGCCGAAAATACAACTTGTATCTCCGGCCATCTTTTATCTCATCCAAACACATGAAAATAATTCAAGACATTTTTTCCAATCAATAAAATCGTGACGCAAATGAATAATATCCGTACATATGAAGCACCTTTCTTAATTGCGAAGTTCGTTCCGACCAATGCTCCTGCGACCATTGCCAGACCCATCGGAATTCCATAGGCAAAATTGACGGTCCCCATGGATAAGAAAATGATAAGTGCGGCAATATTGCTTCCGAAATTCAATATTCTTGCATTTCCGGCAGCCTGGACAAAATCAAACCCGATGATCAAAAATGAAAATAATAAAAAGGACCCTGTGCCTGGTCCAAGAAAACCATCATAAAAACCAATCGCAAATATTATGAGTATCAAAAGAATCATTTTCTTCCTTTTCAGCCCTTTATACTTTGCATCTTTACCCCAATCCTTTTTTACCAACGTATAAATCGCGACAATGACCAGCAAAATCAAAATGAGGGGCTTCAGTATCTCTGCGGAAACGAAATGTACAACGTATGCTCCTAACGCCGCTCCAATCACAGTAATCGGAAACAGCTTGATGACGAATTTGAAATCCACTTTTCCAGCCCGAATGAATGAAATCGTACTCGTTAAAGATCCCATTGTACCCGCCAGCTTGTTAGTGGCAAGTGCCGCTGAAGGCGAAATCCCCGTGAACAATAATGCCGGAATGGAAATCAATCCGCCCCCGCCCACAACGGAATCGATGAATGCGGCAATAAAACCGGCAAGTACTAAAAATAGCAAAGTATAAAGATTGATATCCTCCATGTATTCCCCTTCTTTCAAAAGCACTATCTATAATGCCTTACTCATTGTCCATCCAGATAATCGAATAACCTTTCCTCTGAAATGACCGTGAATCCATGCCGCCTAAGCAAAGCCGCGGTCACTCCATTCCCGACCTTCTTCTCCCCCTTGAATTCCCCATTATAAATCGTGGCACTTCCACAGGATGGACTATTTTCTTTTAAAACGACTAACGTCGCCCCTAACTCCTGGGCTTTCAATAACGTAAGATTCGCTCCCTTTATGTACAATTCCGTTACATCCCTGCCCGACTTTTCGATGATCTTCGCTTTTCCATCAAGGACATCCCCACCTTCACCGCCAACTATCTCCGCAGGATCCCTCGGTGTCAAAAAACCGCCAAGCAACTCAGGACAAACCGCTATAGCCTTTTTCTCCTTCACCAATTCCATAATTCTTTCATCCAAGCTGTGTGTACCATTGTATCTAACCTCAAGACCCGCTAAACAAGAACTCACCAAAATCATCAAATCACCCAACCTTATGCGCTTTACACCATTTTACCATTTTTTAAATGACAATCATTTCGAAGATTGAATCCACCAGGGATAAGATGTCGGTTGAAATATTGGCGTGTAAGCCGAATGATGTGCGTTTACGGTCCATTTCTTTGGTGCACAGGTCGAATTATGCAACAAATCAAAAAAAGCGCTTGCTGCGAGACGATTCCCGGCAAGCGCTTGTCTATTTAGTTAGTAGAGTTCAGTGATAGTAGTTGGTACGTAATGATGGTCTTTTCACTTGTCCATTCAATTTTTTGAATAACGGCTGTTCCGCTTGAGTCAGATTGAATCGTCTTGCGGACATCGATTGGAATATCGATAGGGTATAACCTGTAACCATCTTTCGACAGCCGAAAAATGTTTTCTTCTTCACGGGTTTCGTTCCCTTTTGTAACGATCATGGTATTTAGCTCCATAGGCATGCCCATGTGTATCTCCTCCTCTTGCCAATATATATTTCATTCTATCATTTTTCGGTTTTACTTTTCATCCAAGATGTTAAATCTTCGACTACTTTTCTGTTCACGGCGGGTGGGAAGTAATGCGTGAATTGAGGGAAATACCAGCTTTCGACCTCTTTGTCGTGCATTTTCAACCTTTTTTCCAACCGGTACGCGTGTTCAATGGCGACATTGTCATCTTTTTCACCATGAATGATCAGAACGGGTACATTCAAATCTTCAATTGCAAACAATGGCGTACGGTATTCATATTGATCGGGGCATTTTTTAGGTGTTCCGCCGATGACCCGCTTCATCATCCGACGCATATCGACACGCTCGACATATGTTAAAAACATATCCGATACACCACCCCAGGTGACGATCGACGCTGCATTCCTGCAGTATATCCCAGTCCAAAGCGCCATGATGCCGCCACGGGAAAATCCGAGGATATGAATGTGATCCTTGTTCACCCGGGGGTGCTGTTCAAGAAGATTGAATCCTGCTATCGCATCGAATCTATCTTCGCCTCCAAAATCCTCATCTCCCTCCCCGCCTTGATTTCCACGGTAGAAAGGGGCAAAAACGATGAAGCCTTCAACAGCATACTGCACGATCCTTGCAGGCCTCACCTTGCCGACATTTTTTATCCCGCCGCGTAAATATAAGAAAGCGTCATGTATTTCACCATCAACCGGTTCAGCTAGCAGCCCCTTTACTTTCAGGCCTTGTGATATGTATGTGACTGAATAAAGATGGATTCGTGGATGCGGTGATGGAAACCGCTGTTTTGAAATAATCGTTCCGTTCTCCAATTTCCACTCTCCTTTCTCTTTATTCTTATTGTAAAACATCCGCTTGTTTTTATCCCCTGAGAGGCATTCACATTTTTTTCATCCGTTCATACGATAAGGTAGGCAAAATACCTATATATCAAGGAGGAAGGAATTTTGAAAAAATGGTGTAAAGCAGGTGTCGTATTTTTACTTCTGTGCATGCTGGTGATCCCGCTTGGAGCATGTGGCAACAAGGAACAGGAAACAACGAAAGTCAGGGTTGCCGAAGTAACCCGCTCCCTTTTCTATACACCGCAATATGTAGCGATTGAAAAAGGATTTTTTAAAGATGAGGGTCTCAGCATTGATTTGAAAACGACGGCAGGCGGCGACAAGACGATGACCACGCTTCTGTCCGGTGGGGCTGATATTGCTCTCGTTGGCTCTGAAACATCGATTTACGTTCGGGCACAAGGTTCGAACGACCCGGTCATCAATTTCGCTCAATTAACACAAACGGATGGGACGTTTCTTGTTTCACGTGAAAAAATTGACAACTTCAATTGGGATATGCTGAAAAACTCTACATTCCTAGGCCAGCGAAAAGGCGGGATGCCGCAAATGGCCGGCGAGTTCGTCTTGAAAAAACATAACATAGACCCGAAAAAAGATTTGAACCTCATACAGAATATTGATTTTGCGAATGTCGCAACTGCGTTCGCTTCCGGTACCGGCGATTTTGTTCAACTGTTCGAACCAACGGCCAGTGTGTTTGAAAAAGAAGGAAAAGGCTATATCGTCGCTTCTTTCGGCTCCGAATCCGGGCATCTTCCTTATACGGTTTATATGGCTAAGGAAAGTTATTTGAAAGAAGACAAAGAGACGGTCAAGAAATTCACGAAAGCATTGAAGAAAGCACAGGATTGGGTTCAGGAAAATGACGCTGCCGAAATCGCCAAAGTCATTCAGCCGTATTTTGAAGATACCAATCTCGAGACGATGGAAACAGTTATCAACCGCTACAAAGAACAAGGTTCATTTGCCACAGATCCCATTCTTGATGAAGAAGAATGGATCAATCTGCAAAACGTCATGGATGAAGCAGGCGAGCTGCCTTCACGTATAAGCCATGATGAGCTGGTCAATACCGATTTTGCTGAAGAAGTCACAAAATAGCATAACTTAAGGTAAGGAGGATGTCCGATGAGCTTTTTAAAGATCCAAGACATTCACCATACTTATTTTTCAAATCAGACGGCAGCGACCGCACTGGCGGACATTTCCCTCGACATTGAAAAAGGTGAATTCGTCTCTTTTCTAGGTCCGAGCGGCTGCGGAAAGACTACCCTGCTTTCCATCATCGCTGGACTATTTTCGCCTACTTCGGGAAAGATCCTGCTCGAAAACAAACCGCTGAAGGCCAACAGTGACCTTTCAATCGGCTATATGCTGCAGCAGGATTATCTATTTCCATGGAAGACGATAGAAGAAAATGTTTTATTAGGATTGAAACTAATTAAAAAGGATGAAGGTCTTGAGAGAATAAAGACGCTGAAACTATTAAGTGACGTTGGATTGGGAGGCACCGGAAAATCATATCCACGCGAACTCTCAGGCGGAATGAGGCAAAGGGCCGCACTGGCACGGACACTGGCGGTCGACCCAAAAATCCTTTTGCTTGATGAACCCTTCTCGGCCCTTGATTACCAAACGAAGTTGAAGCTGGAAGACCTTGTTTTTGAAACCCTGAAATCCTTCGGAAAGACAGCCGTGCTCGTCACCCATGATATCGGTGAAGCCATCGCAATGAGTGACCGCATTTACCTGTTTTCCGCGAACCCGGGAAGCGTGCACAAAACATTCGAGGTACCCGATGAACTGCGTGAACTGACGCCTTTCCATGCACGCAACCACCCACATTATCCAATGCTATTCCAAACGATCTGGAAGGAGCTTGAGAGCCTTGAATATTGAACAGCTTCATAACCAATATAAAACCAAATTAAAAAAGGAAAACAGGCTCATTCGCTTTTATCAGATCCTGATTTTCATCGTTTTCTTCAGCAGTTGGGAACTTTTTTCCCGGATGGAATGGATTGATCCGCTCATCTTCAGCTCCCCAACCAAAGTGTGGCACCTTTTCATTCAAAAATTGGGTGATGGAACACTTCTATCCCATTCCGGAGTGACGCTATTCGAGACCGTTCTCGGCTTTATCATAGGGACATTGCTTGGAACCGTCCTGGCATCCCTGCTTTGGTGGTCACCAAGATTATCCAAAACACTAGACCCCTATCTCGTCATTTTAAATGCCATGCCGAAAGTGGCACTCGGCCCCATCATCATCGTTGCATTCGGTCCTGGCTTTCCATCCATCATCTCGATGGGGGCGATCATCTCCATCATCATCACCACCATCGTCGTCTACACTGCATTTCGCGAAGTGGACCCGAATTACCTGAAGGTACTCCAAACTTTTGGCGCCACAAGAACACAAGCTTTTCGGGAAGTCATCTTACCCGCCTCTTTCCCAACGATCATCTCGACATTGAAAGTGAATGTCGGCCTCTCCTGGGTCGGCGTCATCGTGGGGGAATTCCTAGTTTCGGCCAAAGGACTCGGCTACCTCATCATTTATGGCTTTCAAGTCTTCAACTTCACCCTCGTAATGCTTGCCTTGATGATCATTGCCGTCTTTGCCACAATCATGTATCAACTAGTAGAACTTCTCGAGCGAAAATTAATCAAAGACTAACCAAACTGCCGATAACCCTCGGCAGTTTTTCATTCGTGCTAGAATGAATTGAGTCTTTGGCGGTTTACTCGTGAGTTTCACCCATTTATTCGTGAGTTTCGACCGTTTACTCGTGAAATTTGGCGGTTTACTCGTGAATTCCGCACTTTTACTCGTGAATTTCGGCGGTTTACTCGTGAATTCAACAGATTCACTCGTTTCTCAGCAAAATGGCATCATCCAGTCTTGATAAGCTCAATGGTACAATCTCGTCTTTCATGATGAAGCTAAACTCCTCACCGAGTACATCCGGCAATGCTTCCAAAAAGATCGGGCCTTCCGTTTCCAGGTAATCCTGTTTTTTCTCTACTTCACTTAATGCAGCGTAGTATATTGATTTAACGAATGGCTTCACTGGATCATGTACTTTATATTGTCCCAAAAATCGCAGCTGGCCCACAAAGCCTCCTGTTTCTTCATACACTTCCCTTATGGCCGTTTCTTCAATCGATTCCCCTGCTTCCCGCTTTCCTCCGGGGAACTCCAATCCCCGCTCTTTGTGTTTGGTCAATACCCACCTGCCTTTATATCTGCTGAGCACTAAAACATGCCAAGACTCTCCAAAGACAGGATTCTCGGAGTATTCCACCTTATATCCGTTCTTATCAAGAAAACGCTTCATTTTTCCCCTTCTCTCCGTTTAAGAAATAATGCTATGTCCTTCTTTCATTATATGGGTAAAAGCTAGAATCTGCATCACATCAAAAAAACGATGGACCCTCAATATTCGAGGCCATCGTCAGTTGGTTTTGCCTGTAAAATCCCCATGCTTTCTATATGCCGTTTTCCTTCATCGGTACCTAGAGCATAAATCATCTCGTAAATTTTTTGGAGCGTGATATCCTGTTTATCATTTTCACGGTCAAAATGGTATTGAAGGTATGGGACATGTGAGCGGTAAAAATTTTCTTCGCCTATTGAATAATTATAATCAAATAATTCACGTAACTTGATGATTTCATTATCGGTCGCCTCGATTTCGAAATTCCATGGAGAGCTTTCCCTATCTTGTGTTATCTGCCCATTCGGAAGCCAAATGTAATATTTTTTCCTGTTTTCGGACACATTCATCCACCCTTTCCATATATCCTACGCTTATTTTTCACGTATTTCTCTACTTCATACAATGGAAAATTTTGTTTACAGAAGAACAAAGATGTTAAATAATAGATTAAAGTATCTTTCAAAGGGTAAAACATATAATAAGCCCAAGCATCCCTTAAGATTTTTATATGCACCCAGAGTTTTTTTTGATAACCTACATATAAAGAGATAACGGATTCTAATAAATGTGAGGTGAGAGTTTTGAAGTTAATTGAAGAATTATACAATATGTACCGCGATAAGATGACTGGTGATGAAGAAGATATTGATATGCTCACTTTTGCGGTCCTGGAACAGCTTGACCGTAAGGAAATTTTCGAATTGCTTCAAGAGATGGATGATCAAGAACTGACCAATTTAATGGGCCTTTACATTATTGAAACGTTAAAAGGGAAGTTCGCCCAAAATAGTTTGAACGATACGAAACCTACACATTTTCCGCCTAGGAATATTCATTAATACATACTTTGTCCGGTGTCCCTCTTATGATGGATGCCTTTTTTATTGTTTTAACCTAAAAAAAAGCCCTGCCGAAGCAGGGCTTTTCCTAAATCTTAATGTCCTAAATACGCACGCAGCATCCAAGCATGTTTGTTTAGGCTTTTCTTCATGCCTGTCAGCATATCAGCCGTAACGGGATCTTCTTCTTCGGCAACTTCGATGATTTCCAGGAACTCTTCGGAAAGCTTCTCAAAATCACTGATGACGCTTTGAACCATATCTTCTGTATTTTCATTACCTGTCGCTTCTTCGATCGTCGTTAATTCCATATACTCTTTAAGTGTAGCGACCGGTTTTTCACCAATGGCCAATAACCTTTCAGCCAATTCATCATAGTTGGATGTCACTTCTTTATATAACTCCTCCAATTTTTGGTGAAGTTCAAAGAAGTGCGGTCCATTCACGAACCAGTGGTAATTATGAATTTTCGTATAAAGAACACTGAAGTTTGCAATTTCCTTATTTACTAAAGTTCCCAATTTTTTCTGAACCATGAATATCTACCTCCGTAATTTGGTTATACCTTTATAATTCCCTCTATTCGAAAATTGAAACATTATCTGATACGGTTCTTATGCTAAAATGAATCTAAATTGTGAACGTTAGGAGCTGTGAAGTATGATTACGGTTTTAGTCATCTCCATCATTGTGATTCTGATTGTATTGGCCTTATCGGTCCTAACAATCGGAAAAGGGTACAGCTACAAGCATACAGTGGATCCCATCGATCCTTTGCCTAAGGAAGAGGGGGAAAAAGGAGAACCCGAAAAATGAAAAAAGTTCCTGTCACAATAAGACAGGAACTTTTTTATTAACCGAAAACTTTATGAAGATCTTCTTTATCTTGTGCAAGCCAGAAATTCATTAATTTCTTGGCCCCTTCAAGATCATGCAATTTTGCTTGGCCGCATTGTTTTTCGTTTGCCGCTGGAATTTCAGTAATTGTAACAGCATCCTTGAATGTATCTTCAAGAACATCGATGATTTCCGTCACTGTCGGCTCACCGCTGACAACAAGGTAATATCCTGTTTGACATCCCATTGGCGAAATATCGATAATATCAAAGTGATCGTAGCGCTCGGAATGTTTACGGATATTGAATGCAAGCAAGTGTTCCAGGGTATGGATCGTATCCGGCTTCATCGCTTGTTTATTCGGCTGGCAAAAACGGATATCAAATTTATTAACAAGACCGTCTGTTCCTACCTTATGGACACCGCAATGTCTAACATATGGGGCTTTAACAGCATTATGATCTAATTCAAAGCTTTCAACTGAAGGCATTTAATTCACTCCTTAATTGTATGTCATCTCTATTTTACCTTGAATAACAATATATTTCATCCATTAAAATTAATTCTTATTATATCTATCGGATTACCCCAATGCTTATTCCTTTTTTACCCTTATTGGAAACCTAGAAAATATGCTATAATGAAGGGTAGTGAATATACTCGAAAAGAGATGAAAGCCTTGTGTTGAAAAAAATATTAATGGGAATCATCCGTTTTTACCAAGTTGCCATTTCTCCATTAAAACCGCCTACTTGCCGTTTTTACCCAACTTGTTCCCATTATGGTTTAGAAGCGATCAATCGTTTCGGACCTATAAAAGGAAGCTGGTTAGCACTCATCCGGATTCTTAAATGTCATCCGTTTCATCCAGGGGGCATTGACCTTGTTCCCGAGAAAAAAGAAAAAAGTGAGGGCCAATAGAAAAAAACCTTGCTTTCTATTGCAATTTTTTGTATCATACAGAAGTCAAATCGTAATCATTTCGTTTTTACCACATAACATTCAAATCGTAATCAATACGAATTACAAAGGAGCATTTCATATGAAAATTCGAGCATTGCTCTCACTTTTCCTTGTTACTGCGGTATTTCTGTCAGCCTGCGGCAACTCAAAGGAAGAATCGAGTAAAGATGAAACCAAGGATGCCTTAGATATATATACGACGGTTTACCCTTTACAGTACTTCACGGAGGCCATTGGCGGGGAGTACGTAAATGTCGAGACGGTTTATCCTCCCGGAACGGATGAACACTCATTCGAACCCTCTCAAAAAGATATTGTAAAAATGGCTGAGTCAGACCTATTTTTCTATATTGGCTATAATCTAGAAGGCTTTGTAACCAAGGCTGAACCAATTCTAAGCAAAGAAGGCGTCAGAACGATCGCGGTGGGTGAAACGGTTCATCTTGATGAAGATGAGCATGCACACGAAGAGGAACATTCACATGAAGAAGACGGTCATGATCATGGGGGCGTTAATCCGCATTTGTGGTTAGATCCCATCTATTCCATTGACATGGCTAAAACCATCAAGGACGAATTAACGAAAAAAATGCCGGAACAGGAAGAATATTTCAACAATCATTTCAAGGAGCTTTCCGAAAAGCTTGAGGCACTTGATAAAAATTTCGCGACGACGATCGAGTCGGGCCGTACCAATAAGATCATCGTTTCCCACTCTGCATATGGTTATTGGGAGGAGCGCTATGGATTGAAACAAATCGGCGTCACAGGACTAACGTCTTCAAACGAACCTTCTCAAAAGGAACTGGGAAAAATCGTGACCATGGCTGAAAAAGAAGACTTGAATTACGTCATCTATGAGCAGAATATCAGTTCTAAACTAACCGAGATCATCCAAAAGGAAATGGGAGCGAAATCACTTGAGCTCCATAACCTTTCCGTGTTGACGGACAAGGATATCGAAGCCGGTGAAGATTACTTCAGTTTGATGGAAAAGAATATCAAGACACTTCAAACTGCATTGCAATAGAAAAAAGAGCGGGCCCATTGGGTCCGCTCTTTTTTTGTCCCCTGCTATTTAATGCGTGTTTTCGTTATTCGTTTAAATGCTTATCACGGATCTTTTCCATCTTCATCATCAATTCTGTTCCGATCGTTGATTCGAATTCCGGATAGATGACGGTCATCTCATCCATCCATTCCTTCTTTTCTTCATCTGACAGTGTATAGATGTCGATATTCGATTTTTGCTGGATTTCCTTAAGCTGTTCCTGATTCATTTCATTTGATTTGATCCATAGCCATTTCGTTGTATCATCCATCGCCCGTTGGATTTGCTGCTGAATGTCCAACGGGAGTTTGTTCCAAAACGGCTTATTTATCATGACGACATAGCCTAAATAGCCATGATCACTGATCGTTAAATATTTTTGCACCTCATATAATTTCTTGGAATAGATATTCGAAATCGTATTTTCCTGGCTGTCTGTTTCATTGATTTCAAGACTTTTAAACGTTTCATTAAACTCCAGCACAGAAGTTGTCGCCCCAAAATGCTTGAATTGGCTTTCCAGGACTGCACTTGGCATGATTCTAAAATTCTTTCCGGCAAAATCCCTTGGATGCCGTATCGGTTTACTGCTTGTAATCTGTTTATAGTTATTCGACCAAAATGCGAGTCCCTCTATATCGATGGTATTCAGCTGCTTAAGCAGCTCTTCCCCCACTTCCCCATTCAATGCTTCCTGCAAAGCAGCGTCCGTCGGAAAGACGTAAGGAAGGTCCAATAGCATCCATTTCTTTGATATGCTCGTAATTTTAGATGTAGTTGGAGCAATCATCTGCACTTTGTTTTCTTGTAATGCCTTGATTTCTTCATGGTCACTATATAATGACTGATTAGGGTAAACTTCAATTTTGACACGATGATCTGTATATTCATCGACAAGTTGGGCAAACCTGATCGCAGCTTGCCCTTTAGGTGTATTTTCGGCAACGACATGACTGAACTTAATCACGATTTGATCCTTCATCCCGACCTGCTCCTCATCCTTCGGCAAATTGAAACCGAAGCTTGTAAAGAAAGATTGAAACGATATATACACTGCTATCAACAGCCCCAGGCCAATTAATAATAAGTACCCCCATAATGCACGCATACCGACAACTCCTCACCGCTCACTTCACATTATTACTATTCTATCACAGCTTTTTACTGTCGTAATACAATGCGCGAAAAATGGCGAAAAGTAATAGAAATTCTGTTACTATAAAGTATAGAAGTAATGGAGGAAAAACAATGGATAAATCCTTTCATATGCCCATTCAAATTAAAATCACCCTGCTATCATTCGTAATCGTCGCTTTTTCGATACTAATAGGCGGGATTTTTATATTCGGAAACATCGTTTCAGTCAAGGAAGATGAAATCGGCAAACGATCCATGATCACTGCCCATACCATTGCCGAACTCCCAGAAGTACAAAAATTGGTCCGAGAGCCCGAAGGATGGACTCAGCTCAATCCGATTATTGAAAACTTAAGGAAAATCCATCAAGCAGATTATATAGTTGTGCTCAACAATCAGCATATACGTTATTCCCATCCGGTGTTCAGCCAATTGGGGACCCCTTCGGAAAGCGGTGATGAAAGCGCTGCTTTCGCTGAGCACGAGTATCTTTCAAAGGCGGCTGGCGAACTTGGCATTTCCGTCCGCGCCTTTGTCCCGATCCTTGATAAAGATAGAGAGCAAATCGGCGTCGTCCTGGTTGGGAATATCTTGCCTACGATACCGGAGTTAATCAAGGATCTGAAAGGCGAAATCGCGATTATCCTAGTCCTTACACTTCTATTCGGGGTATGCGGCTCATGGCTCATGGCAAAAAGGATAAAAAAGGAGACCTTCCAACTTGAACCACATGAAATTTCACGGATGCTGGTTGAAAGGACAGCCGCATTCAATGCGATGCATGAAGGGGTCATCGCCATAGATAATAATGAAACGATCACGATTTTCAATGAAAAGGCTAAGCAAATATTCAATATCAACGGTGAAGTCATAGGCAAGAACATCAATGATATTATACACGATACCCGTCTCCCGGAAGTGCTCGATCGGACATCTCCCATCTTCAATCAGGAAATCTCCGTTCAAAACAGGAATATTGTAAGCAACAGGGTACCGATAAAGATTGCGGATAGAACGATCGGTGCCGTAGCCATTTTCCAGGATCGCACCGATGTGACGAAGCTAGCTGAAGAGTTGACTAGTGTCAAAGCATTCGTTGAAGCCCTGCGTGTTCAAAACCATGAACATATGAACAAACTTCATACGATAGCCGGATTGATCCAGCTAGGTAATCTTGACGAAGCACTGCATTACATTTTTCAGATCACGGAAGAACAAGAGGAATTGACCAGGTTTTTAACGAAGCACATTCACGATGATAATTTAGTGGGGCTGATATTAAGCAAGATCTCATTGGGACGGGAACTCGGAATCGAGCTCATCATGGACAAGCACACGAAATTGGACCGATTCCCCGCTGATTTGGATCATCACGATTTTGTTTTGATAATCGGAAACCTGATCGAAAACTCATATGCAGCGCTAAAGCATTGTTCTGAGGAAACAAAACAAGTTTATTTATCCATCTACCAGGATGAACGTCATTGTCAAATCGTGCTTGAGGATAATGGTCCCGGCATTCCCGAGGACATTCATAAAGATATATTCGAGTATGGTTTTACAACAAAAGGTGCGGAAGGATCAGGAATTGGTCTTTATCTAATAGACCAAATTGTAAAAAAAGCGAACGGCGAGATGAAATTCACGACACGCCCTAACGAAGGAACAAGCTTTTTTCTTTCTTTTCCCATGCACGATATAGAGGAGAACCAAAATGACTAACCAAATTCGTGTACTTTTAATTGAAGACGACCCAATGGTCCAAGAGGTCAACAAACAATTCATTGAGCGCCTGCCTGCTTTTAAAGTCGTTGATACAGCTTCAAATGGGCTTGAAGGTCTGGAAAAAATCAGGAAGTCTAAACCCGACCTTGTCATTTTGGACATCTTCATGCCTTCTTTAAACGGGGTTGATACACTTTATCAAATCAGAAAAGAGCAAATTGATGTGGATGTCATCATCATTTCAGCGGCAAATGATCAGAAAACGATCCGAAAAATGATGCAGAACGGGGCTTTTGACTATTTAATCAAGCCATTTAAATTCGATAGGCTAAAACATACGCTGGAACAATACTTCGCTTTTCGGATGGAGGTTGAACCTGACCATCAAATTTCTCAAACCCAGCTCGACCGAATACTCTTTCAAAATAAAACACATTCTGAAGCGAGTCCGAAATATGATGTTCCCAAAGGATTGAATGGCGCGACTCTTGAGCAAGTGACAAAGTTCATAAAGACCCAGCCTGGGTCGCTATCTGCAGAAGAAGTGGCTGATGGGATTGGTATCGCCAGAGTTACAGCAAGGCGCTATCTCGAGTACTTGCATGGTGAAGAAGTCCTTCAGCTTGACGTACAGTATGGCAGCATAGGCCGCCCTGTCAATAGGTACCGGCTTAGTAAACCTTAAAACGCATGGGGACCGGCTCGGAACGGTTCCCTTTTTACTTCATTCTTTACGCACCTGTTTTCCGGTCATAGAGGCCCCACTTTCTCTTCAAAAGAAACAGCTCGCATTCCTTTAAAGCCGTCACTTCTTTTATGACATAGTCAGGCATGCCTCTTCTCAGTAGAATTTCCGCAATTAGGTACGGTTTTTTCATACACGCTCCCCTCCCTTTCCCTTGTTTGCCATTCTTTTGATTTCATTATACAAAATAATCCAATAAAGAAAAAATAGACAAAACCCCATTTCCCGAAAAAATATGGTTTATCAGGGCCTAGGTTTACCCCTTTAAAAATCATGGTTGGGGGGATGCCGATCGAAACTTCAAACTTATATTTTATTTATCCTATTAAATCTTTTACCAAAAGGGTGGGATTCCTGTCAAAAAAATACTAAAAGAGTGAGTTACATGAAACGTGGGAGGTAAAAAGGAAGATTATCAATATTTTAATCAAAAGAGGCCGTAATGCACCTCTTTTGATGTTTTCATTTGTACAGTTTACTATATGTAGTCAATTCCTTTAATCGCTTTTCATTGATGGCAAAACCGATTCCAGCTTTATCGGGAACTTGGATCATGCCATTTTCGACAATGACTTCGGGATCGATTATATCCTCTTCCCAATAACGGGATGAAGATGATATATCCCCGGGAATGGTGAATCCTTTTAATGTGGCAAGTGCGATATTATGTGCACGTGAAATGCCAAATTCAATCATACCGCCGCACCAAACGGGCACACCATTACCCAGGCAAAAATCATGGATTCTTACAGCTTCCATCCAGCCGCCGACTTTAGCCATCTTAATGCTGATCACCCCACAGCTTTGGAGCGACAGTGCACTTTTGGCATCATGAAATGAATTTATGCTTTCATCAAGGCAAATGGGTGTCTGCAGTTGTTTCTGCAAAAAAGAATGTTCCACAATGTCGTCATGTCCAAGCGGCTGCTCAATCATCATCAGCTTAAACGAATCAAGCTTCTGAAGATGTTGGATGTCATCCAGACTGTACGCTGAATTGGCATCTGCCATTAGCGGGATATCGGGATAGGCCCGACGTATTTCCCCTAAAAACTCCAGATCATTTTGAGGATTGATTTTTATTTTATAACGCTGATACCCAGATCCGGAAAAATCCTCGATCTGGCGCATCGCATCTTCTATGTCATTGGATGCAACGACTACTCCAGCGGCCACTTCACTTCGTTCGCCGCCAAACAGCCGCCCGAGGTAGACTCCTTTCTGCTTCGCATATAAATCAAGGATTGCCTGCTCTAAAGCCGACTTCGCCATCGCATTCCGTCTGATTCCGCTCCATAAGTTCGGCAGCTCATCAGGATGCTTGATCTGACTGGCCAATGTCAGCGGAATTAAGAAATCATCCAGCATATGAAAGCATGTCTTGATCGTTTCCTCGGTATACCAAGGACTTGTAAAAGGAACAGCTTCCCCGTATCCAATCAATCCGTCTTCATCCATGGCTTCGACAATTATCACTTCCCGATCGCTTACCGTTTCGAGATGCGTCTTGAATGACCGCTTTAAAGGGGCCTTAATGAGCTTAAGGGAAATGGAGGATAACTTCATTGCCATTCCCCCATTTCCTTCTTCAGTTCCCGTCTCAAAAGCTTGCTTGCGCCATTCCGGGGAAGCTCCTTACAAAAAATCACATTCCGGGGAATTTTATAAGATGCCAAATATCCCCTGCAATATTCCAGCAGTTCGCTCTCATCAAGTTCTGCACCTTGATGCAAGACGACAAAGGCAAGTGGGACCTGTCCCCATTTTTCATCGTCAGTCCCCGTTACTCCCGCTTCGAAAACATCAGGGTGCTTACTTAGGACATTTTCGATCTCGGCCGGGTAGACATTTTCACCGCCGGAAATGATTAAATCCGAGCGTCGGTCAAGCACATATAAAAAGCCTTCCTCATCGAGATAACCAAGGTCCCCAGTATAAAGCCATCCATCGGTAATGGCCTGCTGTGTAGCATCCAGCCGATTAAAATAGCCTTTCGTCACATTCGGACCTGAAACCACGATTTCGCCCACTGCAACCGGTTCACACATCGTTCCGTCTTTCTCTATCCGTAACTGCGAAGGAAACAAAGGCTTTCCCGCCGAGCCGATTTTTGTCATGCTATACTCCGGTGCCAGTGTTACAATCTGTGAAGACGTTTCGGTCATCCCATATGTTTGATAGACGGGAATCCCTTTCTCCTTACATACCTCAAGTAAATGGACGGGTGCAGGGCCGCCGCCCAACAGGAAACAGCGAAACGTTGCCGGATAGCTTGCTCCCTTCAAATCCTGCACCATCCTATTCAGCATTGTCGTCACGACCGAAATGATCGTCACGCCATTTTCCTGGATACTCCGGTTTGCCTCCCGTTCATCGAAACGTTCTGCCAAAACGACCTTCATGCCATATATCACATTTTTCATCAGGATGGATAAACCGCTAATATGAAAGATGGGAACAGCACAATACCAAGAATCTTCCTCATGCAATCCAAGGTTCAGAACCGACCCGACGGCACTCCACCAATGGTTGCCGAATGTTTGGATCACTCCTTTTGGATTTCCTGTCGTACCTGATGTGTACATGATCGTCGCGGTATCCTCAAGGTAAAACTCTTGAAGTATCTCCGCAGTGCCATCCGGCAATTTTTCCATTAAATGAAGGTTCAATTCTGGGAGAATCTCACCAATATCAGAGAGTTTGCCGGAGAAGGAGCCTTCTGAAACCAAATGGGCAGATCCACTATCCCCGATCTGCCAGGACAGCTCTTTTGCCGTTAGCTTATTATTCAGCATCACAATCTTCACACCGAGATAAAGTAGTGCATGGATAACGACAACACCATCAATATGGTTACGGAGCAAAACCGCACATGAATCGCCAGCGCCCAGACCAACGCTTGCCAGCTTACCAGCCATTTTCTCCGATAATGTATGCAGTTCAAGAAAGCTATACGTATGACCTTCAAACTCAATTGCCGGGCGATCCGGTGAAAGATGCGCCCGATTTTTCAGCCAGTTCGGCAACTTTTCTTCCGCCATTGCTGCTTACCCTCTTCCATTTTGATATAGAAAACAGCCCGGCGATTTTCCGCCAAGCTGTCAGTCTCATCGATTCACGCGTTTCATTAAGGGAAACGAGGGAATTGCCCAAAGTCCGGTGTGCGTTTTTCTTTGAATGCATCGCGGCCTTCTTTTGCTTCTTCTGTTGTATAGTATAAAAGTGTAGCGTCACCAGCCAATTGTTGAAGACCTGCAAGGCCATCCGTATCAGCGTTCATTGCCGCTTTCAAGAAACGAAGTGCAGTCGGGCTCTTCTCAAGCATTTCTTCACACCATTTAACCGTTTCCGTTTCCAATTCGTCCAAAGGTACAACCGTGTTGACCAATCCCATATCCAATGCTTCCTGTGCATTGTATTGACGGCATAGGTACCAGATTTCGCGCGCCTTTTTATGACCCACGATACGTGCAAGGTAGCCAGAACCATAACCAGCATCAAAGCTTCCCACATTCGGTCCAGTTTGTCCGAAAATTGCATTGTCAGCAGCAATCGTCAAGTCACATACCACGTTCAAGACATTTCCGCCACCAATTGCATATCCCGCAACCATGGCTACGACCGGTTTTGGAATTACACGGATCAAACGTTGCAAATCAAGAACATTTAGACGCGGAATGTTATCTTCACCTACATACCCGCCATTTCCGCGTACTTTTTGATCTCCGCCTGAACAGAATGCTTTGCCGCCTACACCTGTTAAAATAATGACACCAATGCTTGAATCGTCACGCGCCCTTGCGAATGCATCAATCATTTCAGCAGTCGTTTTTGGCGTGAATGCATTATGTACATGCGGTCGGTTGATGGACACTTTAGCAATCCCGTTATATTTTTCATACAAAATTTCATCATACTCACGTATTGTTTCCCATTGTATCGTCAACTTAATTCCTCCTTATATTTCGCTTTAAAAACTCACTTATTATTTTACCAAACTTTTCTCCAACTTCCACATGAATCGCATGTCCCGCATCATTTATTATTTTCCACTCGGCCCGCTTCAGCTTTCTCATCATTGAGTCCGCAATGTCACAAAACTTACGGTCGAGTTCACCGGTTACAAGGAGCACAGGGAAATCAAGAGTTTGCAGTTGTTCCCAGTATGAAGCCTGACTGCCTGTCCCCATACCAAGAAGGCTTTTGGAAAGGCCGGCAGGGTCATTTGCCAACCGCTGCTCCCGAATGGCCGACCTCGTTTTGGCCGACAACCGTTTTTGACTTTCAAATAACGGGATGTTTTCCCATTGATCCACAAATGATTCCATTCCATTTACAAGAATCCGTTCGGCAAGCTTCCTATCATTTTCCCTTCGGATTTCCCGTTCCCCTTCTGTTGAAAGGCCTGGTGAAGCGCTCTCCAATATCAGTGTATCAACATACTCGGGATACAAACAGGCAAATCCCAATCCGAGCCTTCCGCCCATCGAGTATCCAAGGATATGGGCTTTCGGGAAATGTAACACATCCAAAATATACTTGATATCCTCAGCCACACGCTCCATCTCATACCTTCGATGATCGGCTGGTGACGCAGACATGCCATGACCGATGATGTCGACCATTATCATGGTATACCTGTCACTCAGTAGCGGAATGAGGAATTTCCATGTATCCCGATTTCCCGTAAATCCATGTAAAAGTACAAGAGGATCTCCATTTCCCGTTATTTCAACAGCATACTTTACATCCTTGCTGACAATATTCATGATATTTCCCTATCTAACACCATTTTTATTTCCTGGGAAACAAAGCTCCACAAATTTCGATGCTTTTGTAAATTGGACTCTCTTTCTGTCGGTACTTCGATGATTTTCAGACCTTGGATTTCAAATGACTCCGTAAATACCTTCTCAAACTCATTCCAACTTTGGACCTTGCTGTATTTACCGCCATAAAGCTTTGAAGTATGGGAAAAATCAAGCCCATGAGGCGTGCCGAATAGCGTTTCGAAATGTTCCCTCTCATTCGCCTGCGGCAAGAAGGAGAATATGCCGCCGCCATCATTATTAACCAACAATATCGTGATATTTTGTTTTTGAAGTTTTGCCGCAAGCAAGCCATTCATATCATGGAAAAAACTTAAATCCCCGATTGCCAGCACTGTATTTTTCGATACCGTGCTTACGCCAAGAGCAGTGGAAACGACACCATCAATCCCGTTCGCACCTCGATTTGCCATGGTTTTGATTCCTTTTCCATTATTCAAAAAGAAGGTATCCAAATCACGTATGGGCATGCTATTCCCGACAAACAGCGTCGATTCCAATGGCATCATATCAGCAAGCAGGGCGAACAGCTTGCCTTCACTTAACTCCGATTCATCCCTGACGGAGGCCAGGGCATCCTTCGTCGCTCCGTTGACGGTCTGCCATAAACGAAGCCAATCATCATCAGGGGAAGAAATAATTTTATCAGCCATTTTCAAACAAAAATCTTTCTCTTCGCTGTAAATCATATTCGTTGCCAATCCGGCTGGTTCACGCCAGCCTGCTCCGCCATCGACGACCAAAGTGATTGCCTGTTTTTGTTTTTTCATGAATAACAATAAGGGTTTAGAAACAGGCATTGCCCCGAAACGCAAGATCACTTCCGGCCTGAAAGCCGCTTTTGCCGTTTCATCGCGCAGAAATGTATCGTACGCATCAATTATGACGGCTTTGTCGTGACTACCGCTCCTTAACTGCGAAAGGGGATCAGCCAGTATAGGATAAGCAAGTTTTTCCGCTAATGCGACGATGGCTTCCTTCATCTCGGGATGCGCTAACTCGCCACATACGATGATACCTTGCTTAGCTTGTGACAATGTAGTTGCAACAGCTTCTATTTGTGATGCGGACAGTGACCGTTCTCCACTGTCAATCAACACTGCAGGCGTCAGTTTATTTTGCCTGTACTCCTTTGCTTTCTCCAGATCCGGAATCAATGGTTCACGAAGCGGGAAATTCAAATGTACAGGCCCTGCAGGTTCAGCTGCCGCTGTAGCCACCGCCCTTGCACCGACCGTTCTGGCATACCGCATCATCCCATCCGTGCTTTCAGGAAGTGCCATTTCGACAAACCATTTTACATGTCTTCCGTAAAGATGTATCTGATCGATCGCCTGCGGGGCTCCGACATCACGCAATTCATGCGGGCGGTCAGCAGTAAGTACAATGAGCGGCACTCTTGAATAGAAAGCCTCAATGACGGCTGGGTAATAGTTTGCTGCGGCTGTACCGGACGTACAAAGAAGTCCGACAGGTTCTTTTAAGGCCTTAGCCAAACCAAGGGCAAAAAAAGCAGCCGAACGCTCATCCACATTAATATGAATTTTGATATCAGGATGCTCCACTAGCAACAAAGCTATGGGCGTAGATCGTGAACCTGGGCTCACCACTACATGCTTCACCTCATTTTGTGCCAGCTCATCGACGAATGAAGTAGCATACGCTGTCAATGCATCTCGGTCATTCATTAAGATTTCCTCCTAAAGCACTTAACATCGGATTGAATTTAATCCCTGTTTCCCGGAATTCACTTTCGGGAGTCGAATCTTCGACTACCCCGCATCCGGCAAAGAGGGATGCCTCATTGTTCTGTATAAGGGCAGAACGAATCCCTACAGCGAATTCCCCGTTTCCATACGTATCCACCCAACCTAAAGGACCCGCATAAAAGCCGCGTTCAAGACCTTCCATTTCCCGGATCCGGACAACGGCCTTTTCTTTTGGTAGTCCGCCCATGGCAGGTGTAGGATGGAGATTCTCGACGAATTCAAAAATCGTGACGCCATCCTTGGATATACCGCGGACCGGTGTGTACAAATGCTGGATATGACGGTTTTTCATAAGTGTCGGTTCGGCAGGAACCATCACCTTTTCGCATACAGAATCAAAAGCATTGGATATCATCGACACGACATATTGATGCTCTTGTAAATTCTTTTGGTCATGAAGCAATTCTTCACCAAGACAAACATCTTCCTGCTCATCTTTCCCTCGCCCCATCGATCCGGCAAGACAGGTTGAAAAAACTTCATTTCCCTGTTTCTTAATTAAACGTTCAGGGGTGGCACCTACAAAACAGTCACCGCCAGCCTCCAAACTGAAAATATAGCTTAAAGGCTGCTCAGCAATCAATTGTTCAAGCACTTTCCCTGAATCGATGGAACGTTCAAAAGCAAGTCGAAGCTCCCTTGCCAAAACGATCTTGTCGAGATCTGTCGTCTTGATTTCCTGAACAGCCTCTTCGACCGTCCGCTTCCATTCCTCAGGTTCGACTTCCCTCTGCATAACCAGGGAATTTACACCCGATCCATTTCCATCCAAGCTTTCGAAAAGGAAAGCTTCCCGTTCATTTATCATATCTATGAAGAGTTTTTCTGAATCATCAGGCGAACAAAGTAAGTTTGTCGTTAAGTAAGCTTGTTTCCCCACTATTGTCAGCATGAAGGCAGGTATATAAAACAGGTTGTCCCCGAACTGATTCCACAGGAGCGTACTGTCCGTTTCATAATCAAAAGAAAAGCCCCCAAACAGTAACGGACCTGTCGCTTCTACATCGGTCACTCCTGTTTTGACAGCAGTATTCTGCAGTTTGATCCAGCTCTTTTCGACTTCTCTATAACGTTCGGCATTCGATGCCGCTTTGAGTTTCTTAACATTGCCTAAACCGGTGATGGTTATATCCTTTGCAGGGTCCTCCCAGAAAAAGCGTTCACCCGCGTACCGTTCTCTTCCAGCTTGATAAAATGAAAGGGGGTTGTTGCAATTAACTTTCTTAATATGACTGAATAGAACTTGATCATTCAAGTCCTTCGCCTTTTGTATAGCTGAAGCCAGTCCCTGAAACTGTTCAGTTTCCTCTGAGATAGCCAAAAAAATCCCCCCAAATGTACATTTTAAAAGCTTTTTAACCTATTTAAAGATACACCTCCCTTGAACCTCATGTCAATAAAACGCCCCTTTACCGAACGATTCTTTCCTGCTTTTTTCCTTATTATATGAATCTTAGCGAATGTAGAGAAATATCCTTGATTCTGGAAATGTACCATCCATGGATTCTAAATATACCGTTGCCTACTTTTCCTGCATTTATTAGGATAACCTTTTGTGCAACATTTCAATATTTGTTATAATTTCGAGAGAACCAATAATGATTTTGAGGAGAGAAATAATGCAAACAGAATACGACGGACTTCCCCTTAAACGGACCTGGAAGATTTGGTGGGAGTTAATTCGTCCACATACACTAACCGCAGCTTTTGTTCCAGTCTTGCTTGGAACTGTTATTGCACTTTTGGAGGATGGAGTGAATTGGTTATTATTCGCTGCCATGATGATTGCAAGCATCCTGATACAAGCTGCAACCAATTTATTCAATGAATACTATGATTTCAAGAGAGGCTTGGATACGGAGGAATCCGTAGGCATCGGCGGCGGGATCGTCCGTCATGGGATGACCCCCAAACTAATCATGAACTTGGCCCTTGGCATGTATGCCATCGCCTTGATAATTGGAATCTATATCTGTGCTGCATCATCTTGGTGGCTTGCTGCAGTAGGACTGGTTTGCATGCTTGTCGGCTATCTTTATACAGGCGGCCCCTTGCCCATTTCATATACACCATTCGGGGAACTTTTTTCTGGTTTGTTCATGGGCTTTTTGATAATCCTGATCGCCTTTTTCATTCAAACCGGTGATGTTTCTTCAACAGCCATCTTAATTGCCATTCCAAGTGGAATATTGGTCGGGTTGATCAACTTATCGAATAACCTACGTGACCATGACGGAGATAAGGCACATGGCCGCAAAACGATGCCGGTAGTCATGGGCCGGAAAAACGCCCTGACATTCATGGCAATCATGTTCGCATTCTCTTATCTATGGCTAGTTGGGCTAGTCCTTACCGGAAGCGTAACGGTGTGGATCCTCCTTGCCTTCCTAAGCATCCCGAAAGCCCTGGCCGCAATCAAAGGCTTCGTAGGTAAAACGCAGCCGATCACGATGGTGCCAGCAATGAAAGCCACGGCCCAAACGAACACCTTCTTTGGCTTACTCATGGCCATTGGATTATTCATCAGCTATCTTATATAATCTCCTGGGACTGAGCTCATTTGCTCAGTCCTTTTTTCTATAATCCGTTCCTTATTGTTTTCCTATACTCCGATTCGGGTAATAGATAATACAACCATCTTACCAATATAATTGAAATTTAGACTTTAGAAGGAGTGAATCCGATATGGCAACGAAACAACAAACACAAAAATTCAAAAAAGAACTGCTTCAAGAAAAAAATGAGCTAATTAATAGAATTCAAAATGATGAACAATCCGTTCTGGATAAAAGCCAGACTGAATCCGTAGGGGAATTATCATCCTATGATAATCATCCTGCTGATCTTGGTACCGAATTATTCGAGATGGAACGGAATCAAGCACTCGATGAGCATGCACAATCCGAAATGGAGAAAATCGATGAAGCTTTGAAAGCCATGGAAGAAGGCTCGTATGGCCATTGTAAAACCTGCAATAGGGAAATCCCCATCGAGAGGCTTGAAGCGATCCCAAGCACCCTCTACTGTGTCGAGCATGCTCCAGAACGGTCAATTTCACAAGACCGGCCTGCGGAAGAGGATATACTAATCCCATCCATGGGTGATCATTTTGAAAATCGTCATGGAATCGAAATGGTGGATAAAGAAGATAGCTTTGGTGAAGTTGCCAAATTCGGTACATCCGAAACACCATCCGATTACACAGGCGATCATGACAATTATAATGATCTATATAAAACCGAGGATGAAACGAACGGGTTTCCTGAAGACTATGAAGGTTATGCCGCAAATGATATCGAAGGAAAAAATAGAGTGAACATACCGAACAAAAAGCAAAAGGTATATGAAGATACACTGGAGGAAGAAAATATAGAATCCAATCTTGGAGACATTCCCTATAAACAAAAAGATAGTTATATCAATGAAAAGAAATGAAAAAAAAGAAGCATACATTCATGTATGCTTCCCTTTTTGTTATGACCCGTACGGGATTCGAACCCGTGTTACCGCCGTGAAAGGGCGGTGTCTTAACCGCTTGACCAACGGGCCAACTGGCGGAGAAGGAGGGATTTGAACCCTCGCGCCGCTCGCGCGACCTACACCCTTAGCAGGGGCGCCTCTTCAGCCTCTTGAGTACTTCCCCATGGCTCCGCAGGTAGGACTCGAACCTACGACCGTTCGGTTAACAGCCGAATGCTCTACCACTGAGCTACTGCGGAACAATGAATATGGTGGGCCTAAATGGACTCGAACCATCGACCTCACGCTTATCAGGCGTGCGCTCTAACCAGCTGAGCTATAGGCCCATATTTGGAGCGGGTGAAGGGAATCGAACCCTCATCATCAGCTTGGAAGGCTGAGGTTTTACCACTAAACTACACCCGCGAAATGGGGCGACTGATGGGAATCGAACCCACGAATGCCTGAACCACAATCAGGTGCGTTAACCACTTCGCCACAATCGCCGTAATTTTTTAGAATATGGTGGCTCAGGACGGAATCGAACCGCCGACACAAGGATTTTCAGTCCTTTGCTCTACCGACTGAGCTACTGAGCCACATATGTATTGAATTTTAAAAATGGCGGTCCCGACGGGAATCGAACCCGCGATCTCCTGCGTGACAGGCAGGCATGTTAACCGCTACACCACGGGACCTAATAATTGCGGGGACAGGATTTGAACCTGCGACCTTCGGGTTATGAGCCCGACGAGCTACCGGACTGCTCCACCCCGCGACGGTAATAATGAAACGATTTGCATCAAGTTTTCGTGTATAACGTTTCGTCCGCATCCTTTATGTAAGGGTGTTTCAAAACAACTTGCTGCTTTTTGAAAAAATGGAGGAGGTAGAGGGATTCGAACCCCCGCGGGATTTGACTCCCCTGTCGGTTTTCAAGACCGATCCCTTCAGCCGAACTTGGGTATACCTCCATGGCTTTTAAAAAGTGAATATGGTGGACCTTGTAGGACTCGAACCTACGACCGGACGGTTATGAGCCGTCTGCTCTAACCAGCTGAGCTAAAGGTCCTTATATTTATTGGTAGCGGCGGAGGGGATCGAACCCCCGACCTCACGGGTATGAACCGTACGCTCTAGCCAGCTGAGCTACACCGCCAATATAATATAAGTTTCTGATTGAAAAATGGTGGAGCCTAGCGGGATCGAACCGCTGACCTCCTGCGTGCAAGGCAGGCGCTCTCCCAGCTGAGCTAAGGCCCCATTCATTAAAAATCACGTGGTCGGGAAGACAGGATTCGAACCTGCGACCCCTTGGTCCCAAACCAAGTGCTCTACCAAGCTGAGCTACTTCCCGCAATAAAAACATGGTGCGCCCGGCGGGAGTCGAACCTACAACCTTCTGATTCGTAGTCAGATGCTCTATCCAATTGAGCTACGGGCGCATATTATGATGGTGCCGAGGACCGGAATCGAACCGGTACGGTAGTCACCTACCGCAGGATTTTAAGTCCTGTGCGTCTGCCAGTTCCGCCACCCCGGCACATACGAAAAGTGGAGCGGAAGACGGGATTCGAACCCGCGACCCCAACCTTGGCAAGGTTGTATTCTACCACTGAACTACTTCCGCATGAAAGATGCGGGTGAAGGGACTTGAACCCCCACGCCTTGCGGCGCCAGATCCTAAGTCTGGTGCGTCTGCCAATTCCGCCACACCCGCATATAAAATGGTGAGCCATGAAGGATTCGAACCTTCGACCCTCTGATTAAAAGTCAGATGCTCTACCAACTGAGCTAATGGCTCGTGCTTGTACTATTTTAAAATGGTGCCGGCAAGAGGACTTGAACCCCCAACCTACTGATTACAAGTCAGTTGCTCTACCAGTTGAGCTACACCGGCAGGTGTAAAATGGTGGAGGATGACGGGATCGAACCGCCGACCCTCTGCTTGTAAGGCAGATGCTCTCCCAGCTGAGCTAATCCTCCATATGAAACCTGCTTGGCGACGTCCTACTCTCACAGGGGGAAACCCCCAACTACCATCGGCGCTGAAGAGCTTAACTGCCGTGTTCGGAATGGGAACGGGTGTGAC
>NZ_JBNNIU010000007.1:0-180373 GCF_050269675.1 Peribacillus sp. NPDC076916 | reverse complement strand
ATTATATATTCAGCGAACGACACTCTTCTTAAAAACCTCCAAATGACTGCACTAAGCATGTACGCTAAATTGAACGAGGAACGCGAAAATATCTTGAAAAAAATAGGAGAAAGTGGGACCATCTATGAAGAATGATGTGATATTGAACAAAATCAGTGTTATAGAACGTTGCATGAACCGGGTTAAGGTTGTTTACGAAAACAATCCAGAAAACCTAAAGGACTATACCAAACAAGACTCCATCATACTCAATATACAAAGGGCCTGCGAAGCGTCAATTAACTTGGCTATGCATATTGTAGCTGAACAGAAATTAGGATTGCCTCAAACCAGCAGAGATGCTTTTGATATGCTTCATGGGGCTTTAATTATTGACAAAAATACGGTCAAACGATTAAAGGCCATGGTGGGTTTCAGAAACATAGCCGTTCATGATTACCAGACGGTTAATCTAGACATTTTGCAGCAAATTGTTACGAACCATCTTGAGGATTTCACTGACTATACAAAACAAATCCTTAAATTTTAATAAAGGGGGTTTTATGATGAATTACAAAATCCGTGTTTATGATCTCCATACAAACAAAGAAATAATCAAGGTAGATAAAATCTTTGAAACGAAGGATGCTGCTGAAGCTGCTATCGAAAATCATAAACTTAAAAATCCAGAAAAATATGAGTATGTAAAAGTTCCTGTTAAAAGTTAATAATTTCACTCCTATCCTTCTGTGCAGGACCTATTACGTTAGTAGTTAGAAACTTGAACATAATATGAATTTTACGCATAAATTAATGTTAAAAAAGGAGTAAAACAATGGCGAATACCAGACAACATCAAGTCCATGAGCAGAAACTGGAACAGCTGGTTAAGTCCATGCCTTTCTATATCGTTGAATATGTTGACAATAAATTGGATACCCGCTCCCCTTCCACCCTCTTGAATTACGTTCTTGATTATAAATTATTTTTGGAGTGGCTGATAGCTGAAGGCATTGCTAAGCAGGAGCATATTAAGGATATCCCCCTGTCAGTTCTGGAAAAGTTGAAGTTGATCGAAGCTCAATCCTTTATCAAATTTTTAGAACGGAGAAACATCCCCATCAATAAGCAGGAAACAAAAAAAGCGGAAAAGGTATCCGTCAATCGGAAAATCTCGGCATTGCGTTCCCTTTTCAAGTATTTAACGACCCAGACGGAAAATGAGGAAGGCGAACCTTACTTCTATCGAAATGTCATGTTGAAAATTGAAGTGAATAAAGTGAAAGAGACTTTGGGGGCGCGTGCTTCCAGAATATCGACGAAGATTTTCCACAATGATGAGGATGCTCGGTTTCTTGAATTCGTGAAGCATGACTATGAAAAGGAGCTACCTGAAAAGTCCAGGAAACTCATTTATTTTAAAAGGGACAAGGAACGTGATTTTGCAATCTTATCCCTCTTCTTAGGAAGCGGTATCCGCGTGAATGAGTTATCCAACTTAAGGCTACGAGACTTGGATTTTGAAGAAAAGCAAATACACGTATTACGTAAAGGTGGAAAAAAAGATGTAGTGGCAGTCTCTCCTCCGTCTATGCAAGACATTAAAGATTACCTAGCAGTGAGAAAAGAACGTTATAGTGGATCAAACGATGATACGGCTTATTTATTCTTGACTAGGATGAATGATGGAGAGACCCCTCTTTCCAACCGTGCCATCGAGGCTTTAGTTAAGAAATACACGAAGGCCTTTAAGTCCAATAAATCGATGTCGCCACACAAACTTAGGCATACCTATGGGACAAACTTGATGGAGCAGTCAGGAGATATTCATTTGCTGATGACTCAACTGGGCCATACGTCGACCACAACGGCTGCCCTCTATACAAACCCTGAGCAGGAGAAGGCTAAAAAAGCTGCGAAACTGCTTGGAGAGAAAAGAACCAATTATCGTGAAAAGGATTAAATGATAAAGGAGAAGTTTATCTGGTCTTCTCCTGTTAACTTCACGAGACGTACTAAACATAGGAGCCTAATGGGTACTTACACAATTATGGATTGCCCGCATAATGATTTCGTGGGGACTCGTGGTAATATTGACAGGTTTTGCGCAAACAACGATGCACTTATATATTCTCCGTTTTTTATTAGGTGTCGCCGAAGCTGGTTTTTTTCCTGGTATAATTTTGTATTTAACTTATTGGTTCAGGGCCCGCGAAAGAGGAAGGGCCACAGCAGTTTTGCTTTTAGCCCTACCGATTGGCGGATTGTTTGGTGCACCTGCATCGACATGGATTCTTGACAATATCTCCTGGTTGGGTATGGCAGGGTGGAGATGGATGTTCATCCTTGAAGGCATTCCGGTCATTATTATTGGAATCATTGTTGTTTTCTATTTAACTAATAGACCGGCCAACGCTAAATGGTTATCTAAGGAATAAAGTGATTGGCTAGAAGGGGAATTGAGTGCGGCAAGAAAAGTTAGCTCGAGTATAAATAAAGTTACTAAGCTTGATATGCTGAAAGATTCGAAAATCTGGAAGTTGGCCCTTTTTTATTTCGCAGGGTACACATCAATCTATGGATTATCATTCTGGATGCCAACCATCATAAAATCTTTATCGGAAAATGCCACAACCAATTTGGAAATTGGATGGTTAGCGATGATTCCATCGTTAGTCGGTATACCTGCCATTATGTTTGTAGGCTGGAATTCAGATCGGACCAATGAACATAAATCACACTTGCTCGTTTGTCCCATGATAGCAGTTGTCGGATTTATCGGGTGCGGTTTTTCAAATAGTGTCTTTATGATGGTGCTTATGTTAACGATTACATCTTTCGGGTTATACGGGTTCAGTGGATGTTTCTTTGCCTATATGACATTTTTCTTCACTGAGTCCACTGTGCCAGTTGGAATAGCCATAGTCAATTCATTTGCGGCCTTAGGTGGTTTTGTAGGACCGATGATTCACGGAACCGTTGCATTTACTCAAGGGATGTTTATTTTATCCGGATTACTTGTGATGGGTGTCATCACCCTATTATCATTAAAATTGACAAGTGCTTCAGATGAAAACATCGTAAAAGAAGTCGAAGTCAATATTAATGAATTTTAACGGTCGTAAATGTATGGAAGATTAAAAGTGACTATAAACGAAACATCATCGGAAATCATAAGGTTTCCATGATGTTTTTTATATTTTCATATAGGAAGTAAGGAAGTACATATAATGGGATGAAAATACTGGTTGAGCATGTCAAAATTCAATCTAAATCGAAGGTTCTGCCCAATAAGGCTTGTTTGTGGTTTTCGGCGGGATTAGAATGGAGATGAGATATAAGTGTTTTCGAAAAGATAGGGGAGTCCTTTTCTTTTCATGTACTGACTTCAATTTATTCATTACAGGAATAACAGCAGAAATGAGGTGATGATGTGGAAATTCATTTGGTGGCGAAAGATGAGATTGAGGCTCAAGGAATTCGTTGGATAGTGGAGTCCCACCTAACGGGAGTTAGACTGATCTTATGGAAAACGATTGAAGAATTTGAAAAGGGCATGCGCAATCAGCAACCGGAATTCGTTATTTTGGATATGGATATTTGGACGGATGAAAGTGAGGCAATGGGTGTTTCGTTAAAGCGGAGGGGAATTCGATGGTTAGGCATTTCCTCTGAGCGAATCTTTCAAACGGCTTATCGAGCCTTACGCTTTCGTGCTGAAGATGTTTTATTCCGTCCTTTTTCTTCGGCGGATTTGGTAAAACATATCCAACAATTGCGTTTTCAATTGAGAAATGGCCCAGGTCTTCTTTCGACAAACACAATGGATGATGGGCATGCTCTGGATATTGGATATCCGGATTTCTTCTTGACAGACCGGGGGCATGAAAGTCAAATAACCATGGTCGCCTTTTTGACACCTGATAACAGGACCCTTCCTTTAGTTTATGATGAACTGCAACGATATTCTTTTACTGGGAAGAATCAAATCTTCGCTTTATCGGATTTTATTTTATGTGTCCAGGAAATAAAGGAAAATGAGGTATATAAGGAAGAGTACCAAGCGTTCCTTGCTCACTGGAAAGAAAGAATGGATGAGCCCCTTGCCATCATAATAAAAGCGGCAACTGCAAATGAGTCTTTAAAAAGGATGTATCAGCAAACACGTGAATTTACGAGACAAATCTTTTTCGATGGATATGATATCATTTTAGCCGAAAGTCAACAGACTTCTCCTCAAGAGATGGACCCATTCCTCACTCCTCTTGAACAAAGACTTTGGATAGAAATGCTCGAAAGGCGGGATGCGAAAGCCATCAGGAACTGGATTGAGCGTGAATTCCTTACTTTTGAACGACCATACCCCGACCCGGAAATCGTTCGTATCCGCCTTACAAGTGTACTCGCCCAGATTCGTAGGCATATGAAATCATACAACTTGCAAAATGCTTCTCTAGAAGCAATATACTATGATGTATTTCAGCAAATTGTACATAAACCTGTCATCCATCAAATAGTAAAAGAGCTGCATGCGTTCACCACCCATATGCTTCTGCAGGATCATGGACAATTACAGGAAGGGGCACGCACACTTAGCGAAAAAGCAAGGGAGCTGATCGAGTCCAACTATTGGGACGCCCAGTGGAATCTAGCGAGTTGTGCAGATACTCTGCGTATCAATAAAAGCACACTCAGCCGTCGTTTTGCGGCAGAATCCGGCGAGTCTTTTCGAAATACTCTGCATCAAGTTCGAATTAGGGAAGCTAAACGTTTATTAAAGGAAACGGATTTATCATTGGAGGAAATCTCACAATTAGCCGGCTATTCACATCAAACTTATTTTAATGCCAAATTCAAACTGCTTGAAGAGTGTACACCATCAGCATATCGGTCTGGATTATAAAAAAGGACGATTCAATAAATGAATCGTCCTTTTTTATTTATTTCATAACAATGTAATTATTGAAATTATTCATAAAAAAATAAAGCTAACTACAAAAACTTAAAATAAATTATAAAATAATCATTAAATTATAATAAATTATTCTGAATTTTCCTTATAGAATGAATATATAACAAAAACAAGGGGGAAATGAAAATGAACACGATTACAAACAAGGTTATCCGGTATACTGGAACAGAATTGCATACTAAAGGATGGCAACAAGAAGCAGTGCTTAGAATGCTCATGAATAATTTGGATCCTGAAGTTGCTGAACGTCCGGAAGATTTGGTGGTATACGGAGGGATTGGGAAAGCAGCTCGTAACTGGGAATGCTTTGATGCAATCGTCAAATCACTAAAAGAGCTTGAAGAAGATGAAACTTTACTTGTCCAATCAGGGAAACCGGTGGCCATTTTTAAAACGCATTCGGATGCACCACGTGTCCTGCTTGCAAATTCAAATATCGTCCCTGCATACGCGAACTGGGAAACATTCCATGAACTTGATAAAAAGGGATTGATGATGTATGGGCAGATGACAGCGGGCAGCTGGATATATATCGGATCTCAAGGGATCGTACAAGGTACATACGAGACCTTTGCCGAGCTTGCAAAACAACATTTCAATAACTCGTTAAAAGGCACCATTACACTAACGGCAGGTTTAGGCGGAATGGGAGGGGCACAGCCGCTGGCAGTTACGATGAACGGTGGTGTCTGTATCGGGATCGATGTAGATGAGACAAGAATTGACAGGAGGATTGAGACTCGTTATACCGACGTGAAAACGGATTCATTGGATGAAGCCATTCGTTTAGCCAATGAAGCTAAACTTGCAGGGAAAGCATTATCGATTGGTTTGATTGGGAATGCTTCAGATATTCTACCGGAAATGATCGCAAGGAACTTCATCCCTGATGTCTTGACGGATCAGACTTCGGCCCATGATCCGCTAAATGGATATACTCCTTCAGGCCTGTCAATGGCGGAAGCGGCAGAGTTACGAAATTCGGACCCAGAAAAGTATATTGAACTCTCTAAAGCTTCAATGGCCAAACATGTAAGAGCGATGCTTGAAATGATGGAAAAAGGAGCCGTGACATTTGATTATGGCAACAATATCCGTCAAGTTGCGAAAGATGAAGGGGTAGAGAATGCTTTTGACTTCCCGGGCTTCGTTCCTGCTTATATCCGTCCACAATTCTGTGAAGGTAAAGGTCCTTTCCGCTGGGTGGCTTTATCTGGGGATCCAGAAGATATTTATAAAACAGACCAAGCCATTTTACGCGAATTCGCTGATAATGAACATTTATGTAACTGGATCAGAATGGCTCAAGAAAAAATTCAGTTCCAAGGTCTGCCTTCCCGCATATGCTGGCTTGGTTATGGGGAGCGCGCCCGTTTTGGTAAAATCCTCAATGATATGGTTGCAAGCGGTGAATTGAAGGCCCCAATCGTGATTGGTCGTGACCATTTGGATTCTGGCTCTGTCGCTTCGCCGAATCGTGAAACGGAAGCCATGAAGGATGGTTCCGATGTAGTGGCTGACTGGCCGATCTTAAATGCAATGGTGAATGCAGTTGGCGGTGCAACCTGGGTTTCCGTACATCATGGCGGCGGCGTAGGAATGGGTTACTCCATGCATGCAGGCGTTGTAATTGTGGCAGATGGCACAAAAGAAGCAGCAGCCAGGATTGAAAGAGTGTTGACAACTGACCCTGGGATGGGTGTAGTGCGTCATGTTGACGCAGGATATGAACTGGCAGAGGAAACAGCCCGTGAAAGAGGTATTAATATCCCGATGCTTGATAAAGGAATTGATAAAAAATGACAAAACCAATTTGGATAAAACATGCCGCTCAACTTGCAACCCTTACCTCTGATAGGAAAGGTCCTCGTTCTAAAGAGGCAATGTCAGAGCTTGGGTTGATTACGGATGGAAGTATATGGATGGAATCTGGTTTGATCCAAGCGATCGGTACGACCAAAGAATTGGAAGAACTCTATGCAGATAGAATGCATGAAGCTGAAGTCTTTGATGCAACTGGCCATTTGGTGACACCTGGGCTAGTTGACCCACATACGCATGTTGTATATGGCGGGAGTCGGGAACGTGAATTTGAAATGCGTCTTGAAGGCGCAACATATATGGACATTATGAACGCAGGTGGGGGCATTCATGCCACCACCCGCATGACAAGGGAAGCAAGTGAAGAAGAATTGATGGAGCAAACCATGCGCCGACTTGATTCGTTTCTCGCTCATGGCGTGACTACAGTAGAAGGTAAAAGCGGTTACGGAATGAATTTGGAAACCGAATTGAAGCAGTTGCGGGTGATGAAGAAGTTACAGGAAGAGCATCCGATCGATCTAGTTCCTACTTTTATGGGAGCCCATGCGGTTCCAAAGGATTATAAAGGCCGTGAGGATGAATTTGTCGATCATCTGATTAATGATATGCTTCCAATCGTCTCTGAAGAAAAGCTTGCTGAATTCAATGATGTTTTTTGTGAAAAGGGGGTTTTTACCCCTGAGCAATCAGAGCGGATTTTAAATGCGGGGAAAAAGTACGGCTTGATCCCTAAAATTCATGCTGATGAAATTGAGCCATACGGTGGAGCTGAATTAGCTGCGAAGATAGGAGCCATTTCAGCTGAGCATTTGTTAAAAGCTTCCGATGAGGGGATTACTGCTATGGCGAAGTCAGGCACCATTGCCTGCTTGCTTCCAGCCACCGCCTTGTATTTACGAGAAGAAGCGGCCCCTGGAAGACGAATGGTTGATGAAGGTGTGGCTGTAGCCATTTCGACAGATTGCAATCCCGGATCTTCACCGACGACATCCATGCCGCTTGTCATGAATCTGGCATGCATTTCGATGCGGCTTACCCCTGCAGAAGCTCTGACGGCGGCGACATACAATGCTGCTTGTGCAATCAACAGGGAAGAAAGGGTCGGTTCCCTCGAAGTCGGAAAACAAGCGGATGTCGTTTTATGGAATGTTGAAAACTATCAGGAGCTGCAATATTTATTTGGGGTCAATCACGTTAAATCTGTATGGAAAAATGGTGTGCAAGTAGTGAATGATAAAGTGAAGACTGATTCCAAAAGCCTGACTGGTCTATAAAATTCACTAAAAGAAGAGAGGCTATACCCATCGACCCTTCATTAGGTTGACCGGATCTCTCATGAAACGCCCATTAAATGAACTTCTATGTATCAGGAGCCTCTTTACATCCGCTGGAATTTTGGCGGATGTAAAAAGGCTTTGATACGTACAATATGATCTAACAGTATTCCGAGTTGCCAAAGCAAGAGATGTATCTGATATTTCAGTTGCACTGGTATACATGCTTCTATCCATGGTGGAATGCCCGCTGATGGTTTTTTAATAGTTTACTAGAATTAAGCCAGTATTCGATTGTCATCATGGCTGTAATTTATTACAGGCTGCATAATGCAAACTAGATTTAGGGTCTTAAGATTACTGTTTTTTATGTTTAAAATCAGTCAGTATTGCTGCTCTCTAACAAACATCTAGGAGTGATTACATGTTGAGAAATAACTATCGTTATTTTATCATTTTTATGATTATTGTTATTACAATCATAAATTATATTGATAGAGGTGCACTTTCATATGCCCAAGCTGAAATAATCAAGGAGTTCAATTTAGATCCAGTAAGTTGGGGAGCAATCCTGGGGTATTTTGGATATGGATATATATTCGGTGCACTATTTGGTGGTGCTTTAGCAGATAAGAAAGGTCCTAAATTCATGTGGATCATTGCCGGAACTACATGGTCTTTTTTTGAAATTGGGACAATATTCGCAGGTCACATAGGTGCAGCATTATTTGGAGGCTCTGCCTTGGCAGGATTTGCGGTGTTTCGTGTTTTATTTGGTTTAGCTGAAGGACCTACATTATCAACGATGAACCGAACGATGGCAAACTGGGTATCTCCTAAAGAAAAAGGGTTTGCTGTAGCTCTTGGATTAGTGGGGACACCAATTGGAGCATTGATTACTGCACCCATCGTAGTAGGTCTTCTAACATTCACTAACTGGAAAGTAACTTTTGTTATTCTCGGTATATTAGGTTTTATTTGGGTAGCAATTTGGAACAAAGTATTTACAAACTTACCTGAAGATCATCCAAGAGTCTCGAAAACCGAACTAGAAGAAATTCGAAGAGCAGATATTTTAATAAAAGGTGAGACGAAATTAGACGAACAAATAAATGTACCATGGTACCACTTTTTTAAAAACCCTACCTTAGTATTTAATGCAATTGGATATTTTGCCTTTTTATATGTAAATATTCTATTACTTACATGGACCCCCAAATATCTGCAAGATGAATTTAATTATTCACTTTCTTCTCTTTCATATATTGGTATGATTCCCTGGGTAGGAGCTATTATCACTGGATTATTAGGTGGTAAAATCTCGGATATATTACGAAGGAAAACAGGGAATTTACGTATTGCAAGATCTTGGTTTACAGTAGTCTCCTTATTTTGTACAGCTGTATGTTTTATGTTGATTCCGACTGTCGAGAGTGCGGCGGCCGTACTTGCTTTAATGTGTATAGGAAATGCCTTTAATTATTTGCCTAATTCCATTTATTGGATCGTGGTTCTGGATACAGAACCGAATAAAGCTGGAACATTTGGCGGGGTAACTCATTTCATTGCGAATCTGGCTACCATAATTGCCCCTACCTTGACTGGAAGTCTTGTCGCCATATATGGATATAATGCCATGTTTATTGCAGCATCAATAGCCGTCACGATTGGCATGTTAGCCATGGTATTCGTGAAGCCTGGCAAAAAAGGCAATTCATCGGAAACCACCACTAATATGGTTAGCTAAGATAAGGCAAATGGATGTACATTGATTACGGATTATGCTTTTCACTTTCAGAAGAAGTTTACAAGAGGAGCCTCCGATGATCTAGTTCCTGCTTTTAAGAGAGCCCGTGCGGTTCCAAAGGATAATAAAGGCCTTGAGCATGAATTTGTCGAGTAAAAACTCTCTTTAACGCCATTTGTGAAGAGTGATTACTAAAGCCTGAATGGCCTTTAAGAATCATTTAATAAAATAAGGTCTTGAACTTCCATTTCAGCAGATGAACTGGGCTTTTAGAAGTATTTATCCACATGTAATGGTGTTGAATAGTAGGATGGTGATTTATCATCCTACCCATTGGCAGCGTTCAATGCTTTACTGCTTTACAGTGAAATTAAATGAAAGTGTTTCAGGAAATCGGGAAATTAATCTTCCATGTGGAGGGAATTTTATGTGGGTAATTACTATCCATTCGAAAAATGGCATAAAAATGTTTGAATTTACCACAGAAAAGGAAGCTAGGGAAAAATTTGAGATAATTGAAGGCTGTAAAATCCTTAGTGAAGTCATTTATTTCAATGATAAACAATTGATCCAATCCTAAAACTATATTTTCAAAATGAAATAGTAATTAAAAGGTATAATGGGTTGATATAAATCATAAAAAGATTACTATTTCATAATATTCTTTGGTGAATTTTAGTACGAGTCTTAACCATAAAATGAAAACTACCTGTAAGTGCTAGATGTTTAACAAACATGGAGGTGTACATTCCATGTTTGAAGGTCAGAAAATCTCATTATTTAGTGTGAACTGAAATCCAGTCATTTCATTTCAGGTTCAATACCGGAGTATTGCAGTAAAATTTTTTTTGATCCACAAATCTGATAAATCAAAAAATGGAGGGGATTCTTTGAACGAACAAAAATACACTATAGACGATGCCCCATTTAAAAAGTTTCATTTTCGAATTGCTGGACTTACCTTTGGATCAAGCTTCTGTGATGGCTATTCCCTAGGGATTATCGCGATGGCCCTGACAGTATTCGGGCCTCAAATGAATATGAATGCGATGTGGACAGGGCTGATCGGCAGTTCTGCTTTAATCGGTCTGTTTGCTGGATCTTTAATACTTGGAAGACTTTCCGATCGTGTAGGCAGACAGAAAATCTTTCTCGTAAACTTTTTACTTATTACGGTAGCTACCATTTTACAATTTTTTGTCAGCAGTCCAGAAGAGCTGTTAATTTTACGGTTGCTAATCGGTTTTGGACTTGGAGGAGATTACGCTGTCGGTACAACTTTACTCGCCGAGTTTTCACCAAAAAAGTACCGCTCCTCGCTCCTCGCGTCCATAAACGTAGTATGGACGATTGGATATGTAGCATCGAACTTTGTTGGTCATTACCTGGGACAGGGTGGTTCAGACTCATGGCGTTGGATGCTTGTCAGCGCTGCCATTCCAGCTGTTGTGGTTTTAATCTTAAGAATAGGAACGCCTGAATCACCAAGATGGCTTGTCAGCATGGGGCGTGTCGAAGAAGCTCGCCAAATTGTAAAAAAACACCTTGGACCGAACGTTGAAATGGGAGAAATGACGACTGGCACTGAAAACCAAAAGACTTTAGGATTTCGTGGACTTTTCAGTAAAAAGCTTCGTAAGCGGATGGCTTTTGGTGGAATATTCAAATTAACTCTTGTTATTCCGTATTTTGCCATTTACACTTTCCTGCCGTCCATACTAAGTACAATGGGTTTTGAACAAAACTTTTTTGCCGATACGATGCTGAATTTATTCTTGCTTGTTGGGGCAATTGTTGGTCTTTGGTTGCTTGCAAAATTTTCTCGTAGAGGATTCACCATCGGGGCATTTACAATCCTTACAGTTTCATTGTTTTCACTCAGCTTCTTACACAATAGTTCTCAATTCTTAATGCTGATAGCCTTTTTGATCTTTACTTTTTTCATGTCAGCAGCATCGAACCTTACACTAGTATACCCAGCAGAGCTTTTTCCAACTGAGATTCGTGGATCGGGAATAGGCATGGTTACGGCAATTAGTCGAATTGGTTCTGCGATTGGAACATTCCTGCTGCCTGTTTCTTTAAGTTCATTTGGATTAGGTGCCTCAATGGCAGGAATGGCAGCCATTCTGCTGGTCGGCTTGATCGTATCGATCGCTTGGGCGCCTGAGACAAAATCGCTTTCACTTAATGATGCCAGTAATCCTTTACTTGAAGCGGGGCACCCTCCGATGGAAACAGATATTCCCTTTACTAAAAAAGAAAAAATAACATAAGATTAATTTTCAAGCAAATAAATGAGAAGGACCAAAACTTTTTCTCCTTCTTGATGAGTCATATGAGAGGAGATGTGTAAGGATGACAACTACTAATTGTTCACATCCTATGGATATTAAAGAGGTGGCACTAGGGGATGGTGCGATTTCGATCAAAGAGGTAATTGCGGTTGCAAGATATGGTGCAAAAGTTACTTTCACTGAGTCATATTGTGAAAGAGTAAATAAATCACGAAGCTTAATAGAAAAGTTTTTAGATGATAATAGAATGATTTACGGTGTAACGACTGGTTTTGGCAGTAATATGACAGAAGTGATTTCCCCACAGGACGCAGAAACCCTTCAACGTAATATTGTTCGTTCACATGCTGTTTCAGTAGGGGATACTCTTGAAAAAGAAGTCGTAAGAGCCATTCAATTGATGATCCTTGTGAATTTAGGCCAGGGCTATTCAGGAGTCCGTTTACAAGTTTTAAATCTGATCGCTTCACTGTTGAATCACGATATACTTCCCTATGTTCCAGGTGAGGGGTCTGTGGGGTATCTGTCTCCTGAAGCACACATGTCTTTATTGGTGATCGGGGAGGGGCGGGCGTGGTACAATGATGAGCTTCTCCCGGGAAAGGATGCGTTAGCGCAAGCTGGATTGAAGCCAGTTACGCTTGGGTGTAAAGAAGGACTGGCTCTTATAAGCGGAACTCCTTCCGTCACTGCGATGGCCGTTCTGGCTTTATACAATAGCATGCAAGCAGCGAAAACCGCGGACATTACGGGAGCTATGTCCTTAGAAGTGCTAAAAGGTACAATAAAAGCATTTGATCCCCGTCCCCATACATTGAAAAAACATGAGGAACAGGCAATGACAGCCAGAAATGTAACAAGGATTCTTGAAGGCAGCCAAATCATTGAAAGATACCAGGATCATAGATTACAAGATGCACTAAGCTTACGTTGCATCCCACAAGTCCATGGAGCGATAAAAAGAGTATTGAAAGACGCAGCTGTTTCGATTGAGAATGAAATGAATTCCGTAAGTGACAATCCTCTGATTTTTCCGGAAGAGGAAGATGGAATTGCACTAATGGCTGGAAATTTTGATGGTTCATTTGTTGGGATATACGCGGATGCGATTTCCATAGCGCTAGCAAACTTAGCAAAAATAACAGAACGCAGAATAGATCGGCTTGTAAACCATCACCTTAGTGAATTACCTAATTTCTTAGTGGTTAATCCAGGATTGAATAGTGGCTACATGATTCCACAATATACAGCTGCTGGGCTACTGAATGAAATCAGGGTGTTATCGCATCCAGCCACTATCGATAATATCCCTACATGCGCAAATCAAGAAGACGTGATAAGTTTTGCTTATTTCGCTTCGAAGAAAGCCTATCGGATTTCGAAGAAACTTGAATATATTTTAGCCATTGAACTGATGACGGCAACGCAAGCAATGGATTTTCATCTGCCATTGAAACCGTCACCGGTCACGGAGGGGGTATATCATTTAGTTCGGAGCGAAGTCCCGATGGTTGAAGAAGACCGCTTTTTCCATCCTGACATTGAAGCGGTTTATCGGCAAATTCATGAAGGAGAAATAGTGAAGCTCGTTGAAATGAAAATCGGGGAAATAGAGTTCTAAAAAACCATGTGGAAGCTGTTTTACTTTATTTTATAAGGTAAAGTGGCTTCCTTTTTTAAAAAAGAAGGTTCATATTTAAAAGAGGAGGGATGCAAGATGCACTATGATGTAATTGTAATTGGAGCTGGATCTATGGGAATGTCTTCAGGATATTACCTTTCAAAAAAAGGACAAAAAGTATTATTATTGGATTCCTTTGCTCCTCCTCATAATAAGGGCAGCCATAACGGGGAAACAAGAATTATTAGACATGCTTATGGTGAAGGAAGGGAGTATGTATCGTTGGCACTTAAAGCCCAAAAGCTATGGGGTGAATTGGAAAGAAATTCGGGGGAACAATTATTTCTTCCAACGGGGGTCCTGAATGCTGGAAGCGAAAATTCCACTTTCATTAAACAAGTGAAAGCTGGGGCAATGGAATATGGTTTACCTATGGAATTCTTGGATTCACATGAAATTCATGATAGATGGCCTGGTATAACACTGCCAGAAGATTACATTGGTTGCTATGAATCGACTTCTGGCGTGTTGAAAAGTGAAGAGTGCATAAGTGCCTATCAACAACTTGCGAAATCTAATGGTGCCGACATCATTGTAAACAGTGAAGTAAGGAAGATAGTTGTGCATGGTGATGGGGTCACGGTTAAAACGGATGAACAGACATTCCACTCAGGATCTTTAGTGGTTGCAGTTGGGGCATGGGCGCCGAAAATACTGGCGATGTTAAATTTAGACCTGCCGCTAGAACCCATTAGAAAAACATTTGCTTGGTTTCATGCAAATGAAAAATTATATAATCATAATGATTTTCCGGCTTTTTCTTTTGATACTTCAATTGGTACATACTATGGCTTTCCTAGTATAAATGGTTCTGGATTGAAGATAGGGAGACATGATGGAGGAAACCGTATAAATCCTGATGGCTGTATTGAAGGGTTTGGTGAATTGGATGATGATGAGGGTGATTTGGTGAATTTTTTAAGGAAATATATGCCTGCTGATCAAAAAATGAAATTTGGGAAAACTTGCATCTACACCATGACCCCTGATGAGCATTTTATAGTGGATAAACATCCTTATTATCCACACATTGCTATAGCAGCAGGGTTCTCTGGACACGGTTTTAAATTCAGCAGTGTCATGGGTGAAATTTTGAGTGACTTGATTATCTCCGGTACTAGCAAGGAAGATATTTCATTGTTTTCTATTAATCGATTCAATAATTGAATGTCATAATATGCTTCACACCTTAATGCTCTAATCATCGCCGTTGCTTTGTTCCAAAGGAAACAACGGCTTTTTTTATTGCTTAATATTTATGAAGAGCTCTTCTTGTATCCAACTTTAATGTTAGGTTATCTAACAAAGTATTGTCGAAATAATTAGAATATGATAGGATAAGAATATTCCGAAATGCGAAACTCAAATTCCGAATTTCGGAACTTATAGTATTGAGTGAATGAAAGAGTACCTACATATTCATATGGATTATTTACTGAAATTTTCGTTAATAAAGGAGAAGGTCGTATGAACACGGTTGATTTGAATTGTGATTTAGGAGAAAGTTTTGGCGCTTACCGTATTGGTAATGATCAAGAGATTTTGGATTATGTAACATCTGTCAATGTAGCTTGTGGATTCCACGCTGGTGATCCGACCGTCATGAGAAAAACGGTTCAGCTTGCTTTAGGGAAAAATGTCAAAATCGGAGCCCACCCAGGTTTACAGGATTTAATAGGATTTGGAAGGCGCAATATGAATATTTCACCACAGGAAGCTTATGATATTGTCGTCTATCAAATTGGTGCATTAAATGGCTTTCTGCAATCCGAAGGCGGAAATATGCAGCATGTGAAACCGCATGGGGCTTTGTACAATATGGCCGCAAAGAATAAAGAGTTATCCATGGCCATTGCCGAAGCGGTATATAAAGTGAATCCCGAGCTTATCTTATTTGGTTTGTCAGGCAGTGAATTAATACGTGCCGGACAGGCTATCGGATTGCAAACCGGGAGTGAAGTATTTGCCGATCGTACCTACCAACATGATGGTTCATTGACTTCTCGATTGGAAAAGGACGCATTGATCGAAAACGATGATGATGCCATTGCGCAAGTCATTCGCATGGTGAAGGAGGGAAAGGTTCTGTCTCAACAAGGATCGGATGTGGCTTTAAAAGCAGATACCATTTGTATTCATGGGGACGGGGCACATGCTTTATCCTTTGCTCGGCATATTAAAGAATCTTTACAATTATCTGAAATAACAGTCAAGTCCTTTTCTTGAAAATTCAAAACCATCAGGAGGTAGTTTCCATTGGAGCCAATTAAAAATACAACAGCACAGGAAAAGAATCCAAATAAGCCAAAAACAAACCGCACTTTATTGTTAGGTGCAGCATTCCTAATGGCAACGTCGGCAATAGGACCCGGTTTTTTAATGCAAACAACCGTTTATACCCAAAGTCTTGCGGCAAGTTTCGGATTCGTCATTCTTATTTCGGTCATTCTTGATATATTTGCCCAAACAAATGTATGGCGCATTATTGCTGTATCCGAAAAAAGGGGGCAAGAAATTGCAAACATGGTCCTACCAGGGTTGGGCTATGTACTGGCAGCCCTGATCGTTTTGGGCGGGCTGGCATTTAATATTGGAAATATCGCAGGAGCTGGATTAGGTCTGAATGCGATGACGGGAATATCCCCCACGACCGGGGCGGCAATAAGTGCAGTCATCGCCGTACTGATTTTTGTGGTGAAAGAAGCAGGAAAAGCGATGGACCGTTTTACGCAAATTGCCGGATTTTTCATGATTTGTTTGATGGTTTACGTTGCTTGGACAACCTCTCCTCCAGTCGGGGAAGCGGTAGTGAGGACTTTTGCACCTGATAAAATCGATATTATAGCAATTGTAACGTTAGTAGGTGGTTCTGTAGGTGGCTATATTACCTTTGCAGGGGGACACCGTCTCTTGGATGCAGGGGTGAAGGGCGTTGACTCATTACCACAGGTCACGAAGAGCTCGGTAATGGGGATACTCATAACGACGGTCATGCGTGTTGCCTTATTTCTAGCCGTATTGGGCGTTGTATCGAAAGGTTTACAAATTAATCCCGATAACCCTGCAGCATCCGTTTTTCAACTCGCAGCTGGTAATGTAGGATATAAAATCTTCGGTATCGTCATGTGGGCTGCCGCAATAACATCAGTAGTCGGAGCGGCATATACTTCCGTTTCATTTATCAGAACTTTCAGCGAAAAGATAAATAAGAAGGCGAACTGGATAATCATTGGTTTTATTGTCGTTTCGACCATTTGCTTTCTATTCATTGGTCAACCGGTTAAAGTACTGCTAGTAGTCGGGGCCATCAATGGACTCATTTTACCAATTGCTCTTGGAACATTGCTAATTGCTGCATATAAGAAAAAGATCGTGGGTGATTATAAGCATCCTTTATGGCTAACGATTTCCGGTGTGTTCGTGGTAGTCATCATGGCGTTAATGGGCGTATATACATTAATGAAACAACTGCCCGCACTTTTTTAACGATTAATGAACGAATATCCATTAAATATAGGTTGAAGTGGTTTGCCAGTTCAAAATAGGAGATGAATACTAATGATCGATCTTTCCCAAGCTACCCCGGCTGAGTTGCGTTCCATGATTCGAAACAATGAATTGATTAAACCGACTGCCGGCATGGCAAACGGTTATGCACAAGCGAACTTAGCCATCTTAAAAAAAGAGCATGCTTTTGATTTTTTATTATTCTGTCAGCGCAACCCTAAATCCTGTCCATTGCTGGACGTTACGGAAATTGGTTCACCCATTCCCGCATTTGCAGCAAAGTCTGGGGATATACGCACCGATATACCTAAATATAGGGTATATAAATATGGAGAATTAGTGGAAGAAGTAACGGATATCTCAAACTACTGGGAAGACGATATGGTTGGATTTTTGATCGGGTGCAGCTTTACATTCGAACACGCCCTTTTGAATAATGATATATCGATACGCCATATTGAAGAGGGATGCAATGTACCTATGTATAAAACCAATATTCCATGCATTGAAGCAGGGATCTTTCATGGGAAAATGGTAGCTAGCATGAGGCCGATTCCACAAAAGGATGTGGTGAGGGCAACTCAAGTGACATCGCGGTTTCCAGCAGTTCATGGGGCTCCAATCCATATTGGTGACCCTGAAGCGATCGGTGTTTCCAGCATTCAGCATCCCGATTTTGGAGATCCGGTCACGATTCGTGATGGGGAAGTCCCGGTTTTTTGGGCATGTGGTGTAACGCCGCAATCCATTGCTATGGAGACCAAACCGGAGATCATGATCACGCATGCACCTGGACATATGTTCATAACGGACATTCGTGATGAAAAATTAGGAGTTTTATAACTGACAGAAAGAGATGAGTCCCTATGCCGGAAAAGCTATTGAATATAACTGCATGTACACTTTCTCCATTGGGCGATTCCGCAATCGTGATTACATTCGGGATTGGAATGGAATACAGCATACACAAAAAAATAAAATTGTTAATGGATTTACTTGAAGAGGAACCTTTTGCAGGATTTATAGAATGTGTACCGGCTTTTACTAATTTGACGGTGTTTTATGACCCACTTGTTGTTTATAAGGATCAAAAACAAAGCAAGAATACGGAAATATCTCCTTATGAAGTGGTCCGTTCCATCCTGGAAAGGAAATTAAAGTGTTTAAAAGAAACTAAGAAACTCTCACATCGAACAGTTTCCATTCCCGTGTGTTATGGGAAGGAATATGGACCGGATTTGGAATATGTTGCCCGTTATAATGATTTGACTACTGATGAAGTCATTCACATTCATTCAACCGGGGAGTATTTGGCCTATATGATCGGGTTCGCACCTGGTTTCCCGTTTCTTGGCGGAATGTCGGAAGAAATCGCGACACCTAGGCGTTCCTCTCCCCGAATGACCATTCCGGCAGGGGCAGTAGGAATCGCCGGTATGCAAACGGGTGTATATCCTATATCAACACCTGGTGGATGGCAATTGATCGGACAGACGCCATCCAAACTATTTTTACCAAATGTAAATCCTCCAAGTCTATTACGAGCAGGAGACATTGTGAAGTTCCATCCGATTTCGGATCAAGAATTTAAAGAAATGATCCTTAAGGAGGGATTACAGTGAGCCTGCGTATAATCAAACCGGGATTATTGACTAGTATACAGGATCTTGGAAGAAAAGGATTTCAGCAACATGGGGTGATTGTAAGCGGGGCAATGGATGGACATTCTTTACGAATTGCCAATATGTTGGTTGGAAATGAAGAAGGAGAAGCGGCATTGGAAATTACTTTAATGGGTCCGACCATTAAAATCGAGAAGAATTGCCTGATTTCGATAACGGGTGGAAATTTATCACCTACAATCGATAATCACTCTGTACCGATGTGGAAGCCTATTCTAGTGAAAAAAGGATCGATTCTTCGCTTTGAAGGGTGTAAATCAGGTTGCAGGGCGCACTTATCAGTGTCGGGTGGCTTCGCCATTCCTGAAGTTATGGAGAGTAAAAGCACCTATCTAAGGGCTGGGATTGGCGGCTATATGGGGAGGGCATTAAAGGCTGACGATGTCTTGGAGTTTAATGAACCTTCGAAAATTATTGGTGATCGGGCGTTCAAAGGTTCATTTTCCTTCCCAATGTGGTTTGTCAATGAGAAGGAGTTCATGCCAAGAGGAAAACCTCTCATCCGTTTCATCGATGGAAGCCAATATGAAAGCTTCACAGATTCAAGTAAAGATAGTTTTGTTGCGGGGGCATTTAAAGTTTCCAATCAATCCGACCGCATGGGATATAGATTATCAGGACCGACACTGGAATTAAAGGATAATGGGGAATTATTATCTGAAGCGGTCACAAATGGGTCCGTTCAGGTTCCTCCTGATGGAAACCCGATCATTCTCCTTGCGGATAGCCAAACAACGGGTGGATATCCTAAGATAGCACAGGTGATCACGGCAGATTTACCAATTATCGCGCAGGTCAAACCAGGTGAATCCATTCAGTTCTCACGGGTGAACTTAAAGGAGGCTGAAAAGCTTTTGCTGCAAAAAGAACGGCAATTGAAGGAATTGCAAGTTTCGATTTCCTTAGCCCTGAACAAGTGGCTGGATATATAATTCCGGTCGCAAACGATGAGAAAGTACTTTTTAAGAGGCTTTCTTTTTTGTTTCATTATACAAGGTAAACGATAAGAGGTTTCCTTTCTTTCCCCTTTACCTATGATACTTTTGAATTTGGCTTTTTTTCGGAAGAGGGGAGAAGCTGAAATACATTTTTTACCCAAAAAATCTTGAACCTAACATCCCCATGCCAACTTATCTCTATTATTACCTAACTTCCAATTAGGAATTTTCAAAAGGGTAATAATGGAATTTAGGAGTAAGGAAGTTCCCCGATATAGAACAATCGGGGAAGACCTTACAATAAGGCTAAGGAATTACCATTTACTGTATTATTCAATCCGCCGGAAGCTCTGGCTCTCTCCTCCATACTGAATAAGCCGACTCCGCGGGTAACTTTTTCTATATCAAAGCCCTTTCCTTTATCTTCTATTTCCACACGAACTTCTTCTTCTATTTCCCGGATTGTCACTGTAGCATCTTCGGTTTGGGCATATTTCCAACCTTATTCTTCATTCTGGTAAAGGAAAAGGGACAAAAGTAATATTGAAAATGCCTTTATAGTGAATGGGTTTTCGTAATGATGAAGAAACTTATTCCTCTTGCTTAAGCATTTCCCATTAACGCTCTTAATATGGAAACTTGCAGGATGTTAAAATTTATTCGATTACGATTAAAATAAAGAAGGAAAATCAAATGAGAATACAGTCAGAGCATTTACGAAAAAACAATGAATACGGTTATATCGCATTACATCCTTTCTTCCATGTTTTATAATAGAATGATAGTTAAGGAAAACATGTATCATGAAAGGAGAAAATGTATGCAGGCACATAACAAGACTGTCGTGAAATCCATGCAAATCCTAACCCTTTTCATAAATCATCCGAAACTGACTTTTAATGAAATGATGGAACTTTCCAATTTGCCGAAAACGTCGTTACATCGTATGGTGGGATCATTAGAGGAAATGGGGTTTTTAACAAAGGACGATGATGGCCATTATTCACTTGGACTGATATTCCTGCAGTTTGGCCAACTGGTAGGAGAACGTTTGGATATCAGGTCTATCGCCTATCCCATCATGAAAGACCTTCGGGACGATGTTGAAGAAGCAGTGAATTTAATTGTGAGGGATAAGGATGAAGCGATGTATATTGAAAAGGTGGACACCCTGCATCCTGTTCGCCTTTATACCTCCATTGGTAGACGTTCGCCATTGTACGCTGGCGATTCTCGAATCATCCTAGCGTATTTGCCGGAAGAAGAGCGGGACAATTATTTGGGAAGCGTTCAATTAAAACCAATCGCCATTGGAACGATAACGGATAAAACTAAACTCCGTCATGCTTTGGATGAAGCGAGAGTGGATGGTTACACGATAACTTCATCAGAACTTGAGGATTATACAAAAGCGGTGAGTGCACCGATACTCAATGGTAAAGGTCAAATAGTAGCCGGTATTAGTGTGGCTGGGATTGAAGCAAGATTTCAGGAAGATCGCTTGCCTGAATTGATTGATAAAGTAACGAAAGCCGCCAAGGCCATTTCCGTGAAACTGGGTTCTCAAACACATTAATGAAAATGGAAAAATCATGTCATTTTCGGAACATATTTTCCTGAAATAAGATAATGTACATAAGATAGTGGATTCTATATGCAGGAAGCAGAGCCACCGCATATGGTGGTTTTTTGGCATGTTGGTATGCAATACTATCTGAGCCAGGACGAAAAGGTGAACCATTCGCGGTTCACCTTTTTTAATATAGTAAGACTTATACGAAAGAGTGATGGTTAGCCATTAAATATGCACAAAGTCAGATTGATTTATATTTCTCGGCACCCCGATGTCAGCCATTGTAAGTAAACCAGGTTTACGGAGGGCATCCATTTGTTTAGCGGTATTGATAATCATCGCAGCAGTTGCGGTATCTCCAAAAATTCCATTGGGAACAATCAGCCTTTGGGATTCGTTCCCATCAATAACGATCTCATCTTCTTGTTTAATACCTGCAGACATCGTTAAATCCAAGAAAATTTCCTTTCCGTCCAGGGTCTTGCCCGTGGAGATTTGATGAAGCCCATTAACATCCCCAGGTTTTATAGTAGTTAGCGGAACGGTCATATTTTCGCTTGCAATCGTTGGTTCAATGGTATTGACAACACTTGAAAGTTCCCAATTCAGCCCATAAGCGATTAACCTAACAGACTCCTCAAGACCTACATGCCCAATTTTATCCCGTTCAGCTAAAAATTCAAACTCTTCTCTGGTCATCCCGATTCCGACCTTTTTTTGTAAGGGGAGGCGCCTTTTCGAAACATCAACTTTACGATTGACCTTGATTTGGTTAACCGTGGTCAATACTGTTGTAAAAGAAATGGCCATAGTATCCATGATGTAACCTGGATTGATTCCGGTCCCAATGACACTAAGCCCTTTTGCTTTAGCATAATCATCAATTTCCTTTGAAAGTTGAGGGTAGCGATGCCAAGGGAAAGAAAGCTGTTCACAGGTGGAAACCACTGAAAAGCCGTGATCTAGAAGCTCTTTGATCTGGGGCCAAACATGTTGTGCATTTGAACCGGTTGCATGTAATGCGATAGGGTGGTCAGCTTCCGTATTTACTTCTCGTATATGGGAAACTACAAACTTGTTCGTTTCCTTTTCATTGATTAGTAAGCCAATATCCTTTCCTGCCTTTTCGGGGTCAATATCGACAACACCGATAATCGATTGAGGATTCGTTTGATAAGCACTGCGTAGAATTTCAATACCGATGGGACCCAGCCCGAATACTGCGAATTCAGAAAATTGCATTGTCATTCATCTCTCATCCTTTCAAATAACTTATAACAAAATGCTAACATTGAGTGATAAATAATAAAAATAGTTAATTTTTATATATTTATAAAGAATCGTTATAAAAGGAAATACGACAATGAACGGAAGGATATAGTGGGAGAATCATAATTCAACGGTGTTACCCATCGAAGGGGTTGTGGAATTGCGGTTGACGAATCATATGCTTTATCACCTCAAGCGGCAGCATATATAGGGGTGTTGGACAGGAATCCAAGGTTATCTGCTTGGAGAAACCGCCATACTTTTCACGTTTAAAACCTTTTACTTGAATGGACCTAGACTAAGTAGGTCTTCAGTCCGTAGTATCCCCGGATTTTGGACATGATGGACATTTTCTTGCTTCGGTTAATGAAGTTTCAAAAAAAATTATTGAGGTGCATTACTTAAGGCTCGGTTAAGGTGTTTTTTCGGGTTGTTTTCATCGAAACAACACCATATTTTGTTCTGTATATAAAACTACTTTTTCTGTTGGAAAAATATAAAACTGAATATTATTGACTATTATGAAAATTAAATATAACATTAAATATCGGTAACATTGTTTTTTATATAAAACAATAGTTGCTGCTGTCTTTGGAAAGGGGGAGTTGATGAAGTTTAATAGTTTAATAGACATTTTCTTCATTGAAATCATGAAAGCGCATTCAAAAGAGCCTGTTAAAAGGGGGAAATAACATGTTACAAGGTCAAAAAAGATGGCTGTACATTGCGATTCCTATTTTTTTCTTCTGGTTTTTCGGCCAGATTGATAAAGTAGGTATCTCTGTTATCCAAACAGATCCGGGATTCTTAAGTGATCTTGGTTTAACTGGCCTGGATAAAAATGCGAAAATTGGCTTGATCTCCTTTATATTCATGATTTCATACTCCTGTTCCAACATTTTTTGGGGAGTTATTATCGACAAGTTAGGGGCAAGGAAAACAGCCGTTTTGGGTTTACTGGTATGGACAGCGACAATGGTCATGGGAGGGCTGTCCACTTCATACGAAATGTTTTTGATTAGTAGGGTCATCCTCGGAATTGGGGAAGGTATGATGATCCCGATATCGGGTAAATTCATCTCGAATTGGTTTAATAAACGAGAGCTAGGAAGGGCACAGTCATTCTGGATCACAGGTAACTACCTTGGCCCGGCAGTGGGTACTGTTATGCTCATTCTAATTATTTCAACGTTTCATTGGCAGGCCGCGTTCTTTGCTCTCGCCGCCTTTAACTTGTTTATAAATATTCCCATGTTCCTGTTTTTGACTCGTAATACGCCAGAAGAACATCCACGCATGAGTGAGGAAGAAGTCTCCTATATTCGCCAAAAAGACGAAGCGGATGCTGCTCAGTCGAAGCAATTCTTCGCAAAGGATTATCGTTATTGGATTGTTTGGTTCGGCAATTTGATGTCGTCCTTTCTTTTCTTTGGAATCAGTATTTGGCTGCCTACATATCTTGTTGAGGCCAAAGGCTTTGAAAGGGAAGCAATGACTGGCATTACTTCATTATCGTGGCTTTTCGCGCTCGGATTTGTCCTGGCTGGAGGATTTCTGGCGGACAAAACGAAGCGCCCGAGTTTGCTTGCGACGATTCTGTTCATACTGACAGCTATATTTTTGACGATCGCTGTCATTGCACCAAATCCTATTTTTGCCGGCGTTTCCATGGGGCTCGCAATGGGAACTCAGGGGGGAATGTTCCATCTAACCAATTTCTTCATCATCAAGTTTTCAACGCCTGAAACAGCGGGTCGCGCAGCCGGTTTAATGGGGTTCACAAATATTATGGGTGGATTTTCAAGCTATATTATGGGGTGGAGCCGCGATATGTCCGGAGGTGATTTTGGTCCATCCATTGCTATGCTGATCGTAGCAGCCACTCTAGGGTTTGTGGCGTACTTGTTTATGATTAAACAAGAAGTTGCCGAATATCACCTAAGTAATACGACAGGAAACAAATTAACTTTATAGAGAGCAAAAAGTTAATATAATCCTTTTTTTAGTAGGGTCTCTCAGTAAGAAGAGTGCTGGATTCTTACTGAGAAACCACTATGAAATCTTGAATACTCATTGAAGGGTACATAGGAGTAAGGATAACCACAGATTGATAGAGAACAAGTAACGTTTTTTCCCGAACGATGGCTTCAGTTTTTTTGCAGCTTACATTGACAATAAAGCGATTACATTTTAGAATTGTTTATATGAAGAAACATTGTTTTGAATATAAAACAAACTACACTCGCGTACAAGTCGTATGCTTGAATGGATCTTAGGATAACCGTTCATCACGGTTGAAAGATAGCAGAAGGGGTGGAGACAATGGGCATGGCCTTAAAAGATAAAGTCGTATTGATTACAGGGGGAGCTTCTGGAATAGGGGAAGCTGTCACACGCCGTTTTATACAAGAAGGAGCAAAAGTGAGCATTATCGGCCGCTCTATAGACAAGTTAGCGAAAATGAAAGAAGAATTTGGTGAAAATATCCTTACTTATCAGGGAGATGTAAGCAAATACGAAGACAATGAGCAAGCGGTCCAAGCTACTGTTGAGCAATTCGGAAAGTTAGATGTTTTCGTTGCGAATGCCGGCGTGTTCGATGGATTTGCCAAATTTGCCGATGTGACTCCTGAGGCGCTTTCCGAAGCGTATGATTTCCTTCTAAACATTAACGTAAAAGGCTCTTTTTTCGGGGCTAAAGCCGCTCTTGAAGAACTGAAAAAAACAAATGGCAATATTATTTTTACCGTATCCGGTGCAAGTTTTTATCCAGATGGCGGCGGTGTTTGGTACACAGCGAGCAAACACGCCCAAATTGGATTGATGTGCCAGCTTGCGTTCGAACTATCTCCTTCCATCCGGGTAAATGCGGTAGCCCCAGGGGGGACATTGACAGCACTCACGGTGATTCCACCGCTGCGCCCATTTGTGAAAATCGTCGATAATGATACGAAAGCAAGCAGCATTAAAAAACGGAATATTCTTCAACTTGCACAGATGCCGGAAGATCACGTTGCGGCGTATGTACTGTTAGCTTCTGACGAATCACGCGCAATCACCGGTGAAATCATTTCCAGCGACGGCGGATTGTCAGTGCGAGGACTTGGCTAAGCTGGCACAGTTTTTGAATACTGTTTAAGTTAAGTTGTAAGACGGGAACGAAAGTCAATTTCCCTGCTTATCTTCAAGAAAAAGGAAGCAATTTCTTAATCAAATCAAAACGAAAGCTTTTTCCAGGCGAAATATTAATTTAGTAAATCATTTTCTAGTTTAAGTATATATTTCAAGTTATTACAGCTTTCAAAACTGTTTGTTAAAAGTTTTGCCAAAAACAAATAAGGGGGACTGATAGCATGCCATACGTAAAAGTAGAAGATTTAAACATTCATTATGAAATAGAGGGCACTGGGGAACCTTTAGTATTATTACATGGTATGAGCAATAATTCACAGTCTTGGAAGGAACAGATCCAGGAATTAAATGAGCATTATACAGTAATTGCCTGGGATGCCCCGGGTTATGGGAAAAGTTCAGATCCAGCAGAAGAATTTAGAAGTTTTAAAGAGTTTGCGCGTATTCTGAACGGCATGATGGATCAGCTAAAGTTGGGAAAAATCCACCTGCTCGGCCATTCAATGGGAGCGGCAATTGCGATAGAGTACTGTAGCCTATACCCAGATAAGATTAATAAACTAATATTAGCCGATTCGACAAGAGGGGCTGCTGCTCTAACTCCGGAAGAGAATGAGACAAAATTGAAAAATCGATTATTTTCAATTGAAAACCAATCTACTGAGGAGATAGCGGAAAAGAGGATACATGCACTGCTATCCCCCCATGCTTCAGAAAAAGTACATACACGAGTAAAAGAGATTATGACACAGATAAGACCAGCAGGATATCGTTCGGTAGCATATTCACTTTATCATCTAAATCAAATGAAATCGTTATCTCATATAGATGTTCCTGTTCTTGTAATTTGCGGTGAGTTGGATACTGTAACTCCAATTAAGGAGTCGGAAGCAATTCATGAAGAGTTAATAAACTCCCGGCTAGTGATAATTCCAGAAGGCGGTCACCTGTGCTACCAGGAAAATCCTGAAAAGTTTAATTCAAGCATTTTGGAATTTTTGAACGATATTGAGTAAGGAAAAAACAAATTCGATTGCTTAAGGCTTCTCTAAATGCCTTAGGAAAAAAGGTTTTAGATTATATAGAGGAATGGAAAGTGAAAATGGCTAATTTTACAATCGTGGATAAAGAAACTTGTATTGCCTGCGGAGCTTGTGGTGCTTCAGCTCCGGATATTTATGATTACGATGAAGAAGGTATTGCGTATGTTATATTGGATAATAATGTCGGGGCAGCGATTATACCTGAAGAACTCGTGGAAGATATGATAGATGCTTCAGAAGGATGTCCAACCGATTCTATAAAAGTGGCTCAAGTATCCTTTGATGGTAATCCTAATAAATTTGAATAATATATATAGAAATATATTCAATGAGGGCGTTTCTACTGATTATAGATTTAAAGATTTTAAAACTAAGGAAATTGAAGTCACTAGTTTGTCTTTTGAAAGGGTGGATATTTAACCGATCTTCTCCATCATTATTAGAAGAGGAAAAGGAAGAAATACTTGTGGAGACATTACAAGTCAATCCCTTACAACCTGTAGATCATGTTCAGTAAGAACAACCAACTTAGAAAAACAAGGAGTGATTACATTGACAGAAGATAAGAAGGTCTATGACATAACAATTATTGGCGGCGGCCCAGTTGGTTTGTTTACGGCGTTCTATGGCGGAATGAGGCAAGCAAAGGTGAAAATCCTTGAAAGTCTTCCTCAATTGGGAGGACAGCTTTCGGCTCTTTATCCCGAAAAATTCATTTATGATATAGCTGGATTTCCAAAAGTAAGGGCGCAGGAATTGATAGAGAATTTAAAAGAACAAATGAAAGTATTCGAACCAACCATTTGTCTTGAAGAAGCAGTTGAACAGATGGAAAAGCAAGAAGACGGAACATTTAAGATCACCACAAACCTCGATACTCATTTTTCTAAATCAGTAATCATTACTGCTGGAAATGGAGCCTTTCAACCCCGTAAACTGGAATTGGAAGATTCAACACAGTTCGAAAATAAGAATTTGCATTATTTCGTGAATGATATGAACCGATTTAAAGGAAGAAAAGTGGCGATTCTAGGCGGGGGGGATTCTGCTGTTGATTGGGCCCTTATGTTAGAGCCGATTGCAAAAAAGGTAACATTGATTCACAGAAGAGATAAATTCCGTGCCCATGAACATAGTGTAGAAAAATTAGTGAATTCCTCCGTTGAGGTCAAAACACCTTATATTCCCTCCGAGCTGGTTGGAGCAGATCAAATTACTCAAATTGTTTTAGAGCATACAAAGACTCAACAAAAAGAAGTGGTTGACGTAGATGATTTAATTATTAATTACGGCTTTGTCTCTTCTCTTGGAGCGATTAAAGAGTGGGGTCTAAACATCAATAAAAATGCAATTATCGTAAATTCCAAACAAGAAACGAACATTTCAGGCATTTACGCGGCCGGGGATATTTGTACGTATGATGGAAAGGTTAAATTAATTGCTTCCGGATTTGGTGAAGGTCCTACGGCAGTTAATAATGCCAAAGCCTATATTGACCCCATGGCGAAAGTTCAGCCATTGCATAGTACTTCCTTATTTGGTTGATATATTTGGCATCAAGACTCTTCTGAAGAAATGAAAGTACGTAGCGAGAATCCAGAATAAAAGTGATGAATAGGGGTCTCGATAGTCCTGATTTTGGATGGAGATGAACCTTAAAGCAGAAATCGGGGCTTTACAGGTTTAGTTGCCTTATGAACTAACAGGTTGATAGTTCAGCAAAGGAGACAGGCCAAGATGACTGAAAAATAAAAGTCGAATTCCTTCACGGTTAGGAATTCGGCTTTTTAGTTTGTTTAAGTAACGCCCCTATAGCGATTCTTCACAATATTAATTTTTGCAAGTAAATGATAGAAATGATCATGCTTGTTAATGGTAAATAGTGGGTTAGTTTCTAACGACATCCACGGTAATTCTGCCACACATGGGGCGGTTCGGTTATACCTTTGGTGAAATAAGATCCCATTGCCCCTATGATGGCTGAAACAAATAATTTAAGAGCTGAATCGATCGGAACAACAAAATATTCATAATGGCCAGTGACAATGCTTTTTTAACATTGCATGAATATGATTAAATTAGGATGGACTTCTACGAAATACGGACCAAAGGATAGGTGATACTTAATACGAAATCTTAAAAAATGCGAGTCGTGAAAATTTTTCGATAACGGGTATCTTGTCTAAACTCATTCAAATGTTCCTTTTATCAAAGGAATGCCCTTTTCTACCATAACTTGTCCTCTTGCCATTACCGTGCTGATTGCCAAATTTTCCTTTTGCAATAGTACGATATCTGCATCCTTCCCGGTTTGGATACTTCCCTTGTTTGATAGTTTCAGCACTTGTGCGGGATTAGTGGTGATGACCTTCAGTGCCGTTTCAAGGGGGATTCCTTCTTCTAAAACAGAATCACGCACTTCCTGATATAGCGAAGATACTTTTCCCACTTGAAGGCCCGCATACTCCCCATGGGTGTTGAAAAACGGGAGGCTGGCCTGTCCGTCAGAAGAGAAGGTAATGTGTCCGACTGGTATCCCTTCTTCAAGCATCATTCGCAAGGCAATGCTGCACTTCACTTCGCCATCATCCAGAAACTGAGGAATGGTGCTTGTTGTAAAGTCTACGTACCCGCCGCGCTTAGCGTAATCAATTCCCGCCTTGAATAATTCTTCATTTCGGTTGATATGTGTCGGGTGGAGCTGCCGAATCGGAATGTTGGTTTTATCAGCAATAGCATGTAACAACGAGAGCTCGCCATCTCCATCTCCTACATGAACTTCTAAAATACCTGCTTTTCCTGACAGAATACCGCCGTTGCGTGCCGCTGCGGCGATTTTGGTCAATTCTTCAAAAGTGGGTTCTGATGATCTATGGTCCGAGATGGCAATCTCTCCGACACCGATGATTTTGTCGATGAAAATAAGGTCATCTTCGATTTTTCCTGTCAATGTTTTTACTGGCACTTGGTAGGAACCTGTATGAATGAAGCAGGAAATACCCTCTTCTTCAAGCGCCCGGGCCTTGGCAAGGAGGCTTTCCATTCTACGCGTAGTTCCGTCCGTACCGAGCAAGCCGACCAGGGTTGTAATGCCGGAAGTCGTAATATCCGTAAGCATCAGCTCGGGGGTGCGGGTTTTGAATCCGCCCTCACCGCCTCCGCCAATAATATGAACATGTGAATCTATGAAACCTGGAACAACTAGAAGGTTGGTCGCATCAATGATATGAATAGGAGCAAAGTTGTTAGGAATTTCGATTCTGTCATCGATGAATGCAATTTTATCATTTGTGATCAAAACGTCTTTCCGTCCTAAGTAATTGGGTGAGTATATCTCGCCATTTTTGATTAAAGTAAGCAATGTGTTTTTCCTCCTGTGATTAATTCATGATTTTTATCAGAATGGACCATATCCGATGAAGTGAGCCATGATGACTGCTATTAATCCGATGAGATATTGAATGAGTACCAGGGGCAGGATCCACTTCGCCCATTTTGTCCAAGGTATGCCTGCAATTGCCAAGCCCGCCATCAAGGTGGTCGCGGTCGGGAAAATCATATTTCCAATTCCGTCCGCAAAAGAGAAAGACAACACTGCAGTTTGACGTGTAATATCCAATAAGTCTGCGAGCGGGACCATAATTGGCATGGTCAACATCGCATGACCGGTGCCGGAAGCTAAAATAAAATGAATGAGAGTTTGGAAGCTGTACATGCCGGCAACGCTTAAATAGGCCGGAATATGCTGAATGGCTTCAGATATTTGATGGAGCATAGGGTCGACGATATGTCCCTCATTCAATACAACAAGAATGGCGCGTGATACGCCAATAATCAAAGCACCGCCCAGCAAGGCTGCAGATCCATTGGTAAAGGAGCTGACGATGTGATCGGCAGACAATTTTCCGATGATTCCAATGACAATTGTCAATATGATGAATAAGGCAGCGATTTCTGTCATGTACCATTGGAACTTGATGACCCCAAACGCCAAGACGATATAGTTAATTAAGAAACTAGCTAAGATGAACTTATGTCTCGCAGTTAACTTCACACTTGATTGCAGCAGTTTTTTCGATTCTTCTTTTGTATATTTTCCATAGATTCCGGTGGAAGGATTTTTCTTTACCTTCATTGCGTAACGATGGATATAAAGAACGGAAACAAGATAGACGATAATAAATAAAATAAGGCGCAACCCTATTCCTGAAAACATCGGCAATTCAGCAATTCCTTGCGCAAGTCCTACTGTGAATGGATTCATGATGGCAGTCGTGAATCCCGACAATGCCCCAACAATGACGATGGCGGTTCCTGTAATTGTATCGAATCCGAGAGCCAACGCTAGCGGAATGATAAGAGGGAGATATGCTAGAGTTTCTTCCGCCATTCCCATTAAGGAGCCGCCTACAGCAAAAAACAACATCACGACAGGAATTAATAGCTTTTCACGTGTCGCCAACTTCCGAGCCATTGTGGCGATCAGCACATCAACCGTCCCTGTTGCTCTTAAAACACCGAAAAACCCTCCAATAATCAACAAGAAAAAGATGATATTGCCGGCTTCAACCATTCCTGTGTGAATAGCTTTTATCATATCGAACAATTCCACCGGAGCAGATTCTATCCATTTAAAAGAAGTGGCGTCAACAGTTGTCCGTCCATCTGCTTCGATCCGTGTATATTCCCCGGCCGGCAAGATGTAAGTAAATAGGGTTGCTATTGCGAGAATGCAGAGCAGCAATACAAAAACATTGATTTTTTTTTCCCCCGCTGTTTCCAGCAAAACAGCTTTCTCTTCTAATCGGCTCATAAGTGTCTCTCCTTTGTAATAAAATGAGTGCATGAAACTAATATGCTTACAAAATATTGCCGGCCTATCACCTTCATCTGTTTTTCTAGTATTCTGCTTTTTCCTCCTTTTCAAAACCATAGGCATGTCAACGGACGTCAATGTCATCAATGTCAATAGATATGCAAAATCTGTGCCAATACGGGGTAATTGATTTTTATGAAAACTTAATGGTTGAATTGAAGTTTTAGGTCTTTATTGGTTCTTTTTGGTGATATAATAGTACCAATTAAAGACAGGTAGGTGTTTTATGTCAAAATCCTCACTTACACTTATAGCGGGAAGCTCAAAAACTAAGGAAGCCTTGCAGGAGCAACTGGAACAACTGCTTGGAGACTACGTGCATGTCAAAAGCCATTCTACCGATGAGGGAATACCTCGTTTTCTGGGAGATGGAATGATCTTGTTTTCATCAGATGCCGCTTATGACAAGAAAGAGGGAATGTATAGCGTAAATCCCGAGAAAATAATCGTCGGAAAGAGAACGGTTAATCATGAATACATTGACAAGCTATTAAGAATACCAGCGGGTTCGGCCGTTCTTTTGGTGAATGATGATGATGATGCAACTATAAACCTTATTGAATCCTTATATCAGCTTGGTGTCGATCATGTTCAATTTATTCCTTTCAGGAAGGGGATATTATTTTATGAGAATGTCCAAATCGCCGTTTCACCAGGAGAAACTCACCTATGTCCCTCTTACATAAAAGAAGTAATCGATATAGGTGTGCGTCTTTTTGATATAACAACAATTTTGGAAGTTGTAGAATGCTGTGGTCTACACAAGGATATATCCTCGAAGATTTCAGAAAGGTATATTAGCAATATCATTGAATTACAACGTAAGCTGTTATATGCAGAGCGTGATGCCAAGCAAATGAGCGATCATATCCAAAATGTGTTGGGGACTGTCGATGACGGCATATTGGTCGTTAACGAGGAAGGGCTGATAACGGTATTCAATAACCAGCTTGCGGCATTGTTCCATGTTGATGCAAAAGATGTAGTTCATCAGTATCTAGAGCATGTATTGAATCGCCGGGATATTATCGATTTCATCATGGGAAGTAATGATGAAAGCAAGTTCTTCAACATAGACGGAGTGGATGTCGTGATTTTTCGATTGCAAATGATGAAAGAAAATACAATCGTCGCAACCTTCAAAAGCGTACACCAAGCTTTCGAAATAGAAAAGACTGCACAAAGAGAAATGCGAAATCAAGGCTTTTATTCAAAATACAACTTTGAAGATATTATTGGCGAAAATGAAGTAATGAAAGAGCGTAAGCAGATTGCCAAGAAGCTTGCCCTGTCTGAGCATCCGATTTTGGTTCAGGGAGAAACAGGAACCGGAAAAGAGCTGTTTGCTCATGCGATTCATGAGCATTCATTGCGAAAGAACGGGCCGTTTCTAGCGGTCAACTGCAGCGCTTTAACAGAAACTTTACTTGAAAGTGAATTGTTTGGTTACGAAGAAGGGGCATTTACAGGAGCACAAAGGGGAGGCAGGAAAGGACTGTTTGAAATGGCGGATAACGGGACGATCTTTTTGGATGAAATTGGTGATATAAGTCTCACAGTTCAATCCCATCTGCTTCGAGTTCTTCAGGAGGGTGAAATACGCAGAATTGGCGGCAAGAGAATCATTCCCATAAATGTTAGGGTAATCACCGCGACGAATAAAAATCTTCACGATAAGATGCGGGACGGTTCATTCAGAACAGACTTGTTTTACCGTCTGAATGTACTTAATCTTTACATACCGTCACTAAAAGAGAGAAGAGCGGATATTCCACTTTTGATAAAGCACCTCATCACAAAAAGCGGGAAGTGGGTAAAAGTGGAGCAAGACGTTATGGAGTTTTTCATGCAATATGAATGGCCCGGCAACATTAGGGAACTTAAAAGCACGATCGATTACATGCTGACGGTTTGTGAGGGGAATGTCTTGACGAAGAGTGACCTTCCGTTCATGCACGGGCATGGGGAAGAAAGTGTTACGGCAGATTATCCCGTCTGTGAAAGTATACTGGAAATTCAGGAGCGAATTTTCATCTTGGAAGTAATCAAGCAATACAACGATAAAGGAAAAGCGGCAAGTCGAGAACTTATTGCTAGTCAGAGTAAAGAATCGGCCTTTGTCTTGTCCCCTCAGCAAATCCGTCGCCGCCTGGATATTTTGGAAATCGAAGGATTTGTCGTCAAAGGCAGAGGAAGGGCCGGCACTAAGATCACCGCTGAGGGGATGGAGTATTTATATTTTCTTAAGTCAAAGCATGCTATGCATGGATATAATTAGCCACTATCTAAAAGAAGAATTTGCAATTTCAAGGTTTTAATAAGTGATGGAAGGGGTCCCGCCAAACGCCAATAAGTAGTTTAAGAGATGAAATTACAATTTTTATAGCCCCATTTCTCAGTGTCACAAGAGAAATGGGGCTTTTTTAATACCGATTAGTATAGTTCTTAATTATAATTGACCCTTTTTCACTCCGAGTTTTATTCGCAACATTTTTACTACCTCATATGTCTTTAAAATCATGATCATTCTCTAACGTTTTCAAAATATGCTTAGTCAGATTTGATGCATCCGTGTTTTTCCAAACTGCCGATATGGAACTGAATAATTCCGAATTATCGATGTTTAAGGCTTTGACTTGGCTTTTTCCCAACAAACTCACCATATCTTCCGGCATGAGGGCTACGCCTAAGTTATTGGAAATGAGATTGGCGATCGTCAGTAATTCTGAGCCTTTACATAATTCTTTAGGTGAAAATCCCGCAGTTAGACAAGCCTTTTCTAAAAGGAATTGAAGGGAGTGTGCTTGAACGGCATCATAATGGATAAAAGGTTCGTCTTTAGCTTCGAATAATTGTATGGCATCTTTTTGGGCTAGGGGATGATCAATGGAAACGACTAATTGTAAAGGGAACCTCATGAATTCAATCATGCTTAATCCTTCATTGGCGATGATGTTACTGTGGATGGGCGTTCGGATGAAACCGATGTGATAGTTTTGTTGGTTTACGAGTTTTACTGCCCTTGAAGATGTTGTTTCATGCACGTAAAATTCCGTTTCCGGGTATTCACCCACAATCTTTTTCAATAGCTTAGGGATAAATATGCTAGCTGCAGAGGGGACGGTGGCAATCTTCAGTTTAGGTTTGGGAATGGTTTTATTTTCAACTATGTAATTCACTGTTTTCTCAATATCTTCAAAGGAAGGAGCTAGTTTTTTATAGATGTACTCTCCTTCTTCCGTCAATGTAATTTTTCTTGTCGTTCGATTCAATAATTTAAATCCTAATTGTTTTTCGAGGGATAAAATCTGTTGGCTAAGTCCGGGCTGGGATATATGCAGGGTTTTTGAAGCCTCACTGAAACTCAGATGGTTAGAAACCTCTATGAAATAGCGGAGGGATAGGAAATTCAAACAATCACCCACTTCAGTTGGATTTGAAAGTGAAAGGCTAAAATGGCCGGTAAAAGAAAGGGTTGACTTCTAATATTCCCTCTCAAACAAAAGCGGGAAATAACTAATTAAAGGCTAGAAAGATGCTAGGAAAATCATTTTATAATATAGACTTATAAGTTTATAACAATAATATATTTCTAAAATGGAAGAGTCAATATTATCCTTAAAGAAAGGGGAAATAGGTAATAAAGGGTAAAATATTACTATATGATAACGGATTTTCTTTGTTTTTAATAGTTTTTTTTACACATTTATGCTTGTTATTTCGATTTCTATAAAAATTTTATAGTCAATTACTAGTGCTTTAGATTCATATGTCTTATTTTGTAAAAAAAGGAAAAGCAAGGTGTTCGGTAGAATAATAACACTATCATCTCTTGCGGATGAAGAAAACACATAAGGAGGGAGTTTTATGAAAAAGTTTAATAAGTACTTTTTATTGGTCATGATTTTGACGGTCACCGGTATTATCACGGCCTGCGGAGACAGTAAGGAAAAGGTATCCGGAAGCGGAAACCAAGACCTGAGTTTGTTGACTGGTGGAACGGGAGGTACATACTATCCACTTGGGGGACAAATTGGAAAAATCATTTCCGATAAAACAAAAGCGAAAATAACACCTCAGACATCTGGTGCCTCGGCTGAAAACATGGAAACTTTAAGAGCTGGAGAAGCTGAAATAGCTTTTTCGCAAACGGATATTGCCGCATATGCACTTGAAGGAAAAGAAATGTTCGACGGGAAACCTATAGACAATATACAAGCGATAAGCTCTTTATATCCTGAAACGGTTCAAATTGTAACGACGGCAAAGAGTGGAATTAAATCAGTCGAGGATTTGAATGGTAAAAAGGTATCGGTAGGTGCACCGGGTTCTGGTGCTTACATCAATGCCATGCAAATCCTGGAGATCCATGGATTGACTGAGAAAGATATTAAAGGACAAAATCTTTCTTTCGATGAGTCGACGGAGGGAATCCAAGCAGGAAGTATTGACGCAGCTTTCATTACGGCCGGTACACCAACTGGTGCGGTTGATGCGCTATCCGTACAAAATGATATTATTATCCTGCCTATTGCAGAGGACAAGATTCAAGCGTTGGTTAAAAAATACCCATACTATGCAGAAGACACGATTCCAAGCGGGACGTACAAAATCAAATCCGAGGTGAAAACAGTTGCTGTTAAAGCAATGTTAGTGGTTACAAAGGATCTTGATGAAGATTTAGTGTATGAAATGACAAAAGCGGTATATGACAACACGGATAAAATTACACATGCCAAGGGCAAGTTCATTACAGCAGAGACTGCACTTGAAGGATTAGGGGATATGGAAGTTCATCCTGGCGCAGCAAAATACTTTAAAGAAAAAGGTGTTTCCAAGTAATGCAATTTGGTCGGTAGCTCGCTATATGTGGCCTATCGGCTTCGTTTTTTCTGAATGGGATTTCAGATTTTGAAAGGGGTACCTATGAAATTCAAGAGATTCATGGCTTTTGGTACACCTCTGATCATCGCTTTTCTATTATTTTTTCCGTATAAGCATGTAATTGCATTTTCCTACCAGGACCAAGGAGAATTAGTCGCATACTTGCCATTGAAAAGAGAGAAAAACTTCCAGATTAAGTATACACACTCCATCCACCTCTCGGAGGTACTGGAATCATATCGTTTATCAGATCAACAAATCGAACAAACCGAACTTGCTTATAATGACTTTGCTGTCGGTATGCCTTCTAATGCAGAGGGGGAAGAAGTATTCGAAGAGAAAGACGGTACTTACTTCATAAAAAATATGAATCGCAATTTCGCTTATATAGATTTACGAGTAGGAAAAGTTAGAGCTAACCATCGGTTAATATATGATGAAAAAACATACACATTGGCAGACTTTATTAAACCAGGGACATGGGTCAGGATTTCATCAGAAAGAATTTCATTATGGGAACAGTTGAAGGGAGTGAAGATTAGTGGCTGATCAAGAAAAAACGAAGTATTTAACCGAAGCAGAACAACAGGAGTTATTGGAAAAATATGATCCTGAAGCCGGGACAAGGAAATTAACTGGTGTCTTGGGCCACATTGCATTTTTTGGACTCTTAGCTTTTTCGTTATTCCAATTATATACTGCTGTTTTTGGTGTTTTTACAGCACAAATCCAACGGACGATACATTTAGGGTTTGCACTCTCCTTGATTTTTTTACTTTTTCCTGCAAACCGGAAGAAGCGTCAGAAAGGAAAATTTCAAGTTGCTTGGTACGATATCATTTTAGCAATCCTTAGTATAGGCGTAGGTGCGTATTGGCCATTATTTTTCGAGGATATCGTCATGAATGTAGGACGTCTGGGTGCATTGGATTTTGCGGTTGGTTTAATGGCCATTCTGCTAGTTTTAGAGGCAACTAGGCGTGCTGTAGGGCTTCCTATTATGATCATTGCTTTATTATTCGTTTTCTATGGGATTTTTGGTCAGTATATGCCAGGCTTCCTCTCTCATCGAGGTTTAACGCTGGAACGTTTGGTGCAAACGATGTTCTTCTCGACAGAGGGCATTTTAGGTACACCTCTAGCGGTTTCATCGACATTCATCTTCCTGTTTTTATTATTTGGTTCCTTTCTTGTCCGTACGGGTGTCGGTCAATATTTCAATGATCTTGCAACGTCTATTGCCGGTAGAAGGATAGGGGGACCTGCGAAGGTTGCGATTTTTTCCAGTGCTCTGCAAGGAACGATCAGCGGAAGCTCTGTGGCTAATGTTGTCACTTCTGGATCCTTTACGATACCGATGATGAAAAATCTTGGATACAAGAAGGAATTCGCCGGGGCAGTGGAAGCAGCCGCGTCTACTGGCGGTCAATTAATGCCTCCGATAATGGGGGCGGCGGCATTTTTAATGGTTGAATTCATTGGGAATGGGATTACGTATTGGGATATAGCAAAGGCAGCTACGATTCCAGCTATCCTTTACTTTTCAGGAATTTGGATCATGACCCATTTTGAAGCGAAACGACTTGGATTGCGTGGATTAACGAAAGAAGAAATGCCAAATAAAAAGGAAGTGATCAGCAAACTTTATTTGTTAATTCCAATCATCGCCATTATCTTCTTGCTCATGCTGAATATAACGGTTACACATGCAGCCTTGTATTCCATTCTTATCTCGGTTCTTGTAGGATTCATAAACAAGGATGTCCGCATGAAATTCATCGATATCATTTATGCATTGGTGGATGGAGCCCGGACAGCACTTGCGGTTGCAGCTGCAACCGCAGCAGCCGGCATTATTGTAGGAATCGTTACGAAAACGGGGCTTGGGCTGAAATTGGCAAATGGATTAATCGATTTCTCTGGTGGATATTTAATTCCAACACTGATGCTAACGATGGTAGCGGCAATTATTTTGGGAATGGGATCACCTACGACCGCCAATTATGTAATCACATCGACGATTGCAGCACCTGCGATCATTTTGCTTGGCGTCCCTGATTTATCTGCACATCTATTTGTCTTCTATTTTGGCATTATAGCAGATATAACTCCTCCAGTTGCATTAGCGGCATTTGCTGCGGCGGGGGTAGCGGGCAGTGAACCGATAAGAACGGGGATACAGTCATCAAAACTTGCTATTGCTGCATTTATCATTCCGTATATTTTTGTTCTCTCTCCACAATTACTTATGATCGATACAACTTGGATGGAGGTCGCCTGGGTCGTTCTTACAGCGATGTCAGGTATGATTGCAATCGGTGCTGGAGTTATAGGTTACTGGATGAGGGGGATGCACTGGATAGAAAGAATCCTCGCTATAATCGTCGGTTTACTATTAATCTATCCTGAAACGATATCGGACATCGTTGGGTTAACTACATTTATCGTATTGCTGGCTTTACAGTATCTTTGGAAGAGCGACAAATACGACAGCCCCAATATCTTGGAACATAAGCAAAGTATAGAGAAAAGTTGAGGCTTCGATTATCATCGGGATGTAAAGGTTAGTTGAAGAGTCATGCTGAAAATTGGGGAGGTGATTTTTTGAATTGAATCATCATTTGAGAGAACTTACCCAACAGCCAAAGGGAATGTGAATACTGCTTCAATTTAGAGATTAACCGGCATATTCCAGACTTGCAGATCGAGGGTCATCCGTAAATCCACTTGCCGTATGGTGAAATCCCAATTTTGTTTTTGAAAGGAGACTAATTCATGAAATTTTTAAAAAGTTTTATTTTAGTTACTTTCAGTTTCTTTTGTATGATCACACCAGCTTTTGCAAGTGTCCCTGGAGTGGATAAGTCAATGGGAAAGGGGGCAACAAAAGGAATCGTATCAGTTTCTCATCCGTTAGCAGCTGAAGCGGGTATAAAGATACTAAAACAAGGTGGAAACGCAGTCGATGCAGCAGCAGCCATTCAATTATCGTTAAATGTAGTTGAACCAATGATGTCTGGAATCGGTGGCGGCGGTTTTATCATGATTTATAATAAAAAGGAAAATAAAATAACGATGATTGAAAATCGCGAAATGGCACCGAAAAATGTTACGCCTGAACTTTTTTTAGATGGAAAGGGAAAACCTGTTCCTTTTAGTAAGCGGCACACATCTGGTAAAGCGGTTGCAGTTCCTGGAACTCTGAAGGGTGTAGAGACTTCTCTTGAGAAATATGGAACATTGAATTTATCACAAGTCATAGGCCCGGCCATTAAACAAGCTGAACAAGGGGTAAAAGTCAATTGGGCAACAGCACAATATATCGATGAAAATGTAACAAAGCTTAAAAATAACCAAGCGGCTGCAAAGGTTTTTGTACCAGACGGAAAGCCTTTGGAAGAGGGAGACACCCTTGTTCAGCCAGATCTGGCAAAGACTCTTAAGTTAATAAAAAAACAAGGTTCCAAGGCTTTTTATAAAGGTGAAATCGGGGAAGCCCTAACCAAAGAAGTTCAAAAGCGTGAAGGAACGATGACAACTGAGGATTTGCAAAACTATGAAGTGAAAGAAAGAGTGCCGATTAAATCGGAATATAGGGGATTTGAAGTGGTAGGGGCAGCTTCACCAAGCTCAGGCAGTTTGACTGTTCTACAAATCCTGAAGCTTATGGAAGGATACGATGTACAAAAGATGGGGGCGAACACACCTGAGTATCTTCATTATCTCACGGAAGCCATGCATCTTGCTTTTGCCGATCGAGCTGCCTATATGGCAGATGAAGATTTTTATGATGTACCTACAAAAGGACTATTGGATGAAGATTATATTAAAGAAAGACGAAAACTCATCAATCCAAAAAGATCAACAGCTGATGTCAAGGCAGGCGATCCATGGAAGTATGAGGGCAAAGAACCTACTTCAATGAAGAAGGTAAAAGAGGAGAAAACACCGATCGGTCAAACAACCCATTTCTCTGTAATGGATAAATGGGGAAATATGGTTGCTTATACGACTACAATCGAGCAAGTATTCGGATCGGGTATCATGGTACCTGAATATGGATTCATGCTAAATAATGAAATGACGGATTTTGATGCAACACCGGGTGGAGTTAACCAGGTGGAACCAGGAAAAAGACCAAGAAGCAGTATGTCACCGACCTTCGTATTAAAAGATGGCAATCCCTTCATGGCCATTGGTTCACCAGGAGGAGCGACGATAATAGCATCTGTATCTGAAACGATTATGAACGTGCTTGATCATAAAATGCGAATCCAAGATGCAATATTAGCGCCACGTATTTATTCCGCTGGATATCCGACAGTTAGATGGGAACCGGGAATTGAACAAAATACAAGGTTGGAGTTAATGGCAAAAGGCCATGTTTATGAAGAAAAACCCCAGCATATCGGAAATGTGCAAGCTGTTATTTATGATTATGAAAAGGGGAGAATGTATGGGGGAGCCGATAATACGAGAGAAGGAACTGTTCAAGGAGTGTATAATGTCTCCTATAAATCGAAAAAGCCAAAAGAAATAAAAGAAGAAAAAAAGGGACCGTTTACCTTAAAAGTGAATGGAGCCGTTTATCCTTATTCAGCTGAACAAATGAAACTGATAGATGAAAAACCCTATATCCAATCAGATAAATTGTTACTAGGTTTGGGTGCAATTGGAACAGGGGACTTGGAAACATTCAAACCAGATAAAAAATCGTATCTACCGGTATTAAGGGTTGCGCAATCATTAGGATATAAAACAAAATGGAATGAAAAAGACAAAGAGGCACTATTGGAAAAAGATTCGGCGGATATTGGAGATCCAGACGATGATGGCAGTGTCACGAATTAATTTACCCTGACGAATTTAGACTGAAACTGCTCTAGCAAGCAGTTTATAAGGAAATCGAGGGAAATGGCCAAAGCAATAAAATCAAACATTCCCCCTGTGCAATGTGCATTTGGGGAATGTTTTTTTGTCATTACCTTTGATTTTTTTAGTCACCGTTCCTGACATCACTCTTAAAAAAGCTATGTATGTCCTCGATTAACCTACATACCGCAGGAGACAGATATCGATCTTTCAAATAAGCCAGGTAAACAGTCCTTTCCAAATAATTTGAATCGATCGAGCGAATTGCAGTATTGGTTGTTGCAGCGGATCTTATATAGTTTTCCGGTAAAATTGTAACCCCAATCCCTGCTTCCACCAAACTGCAAGCCGTTTCAAGCCTTTCTATTTCGTATAGGATATTGGGAATTGCATTTTCATCCTTAAATGCTTTTAAGATATCATCTCTTGTTTGAAATCCAGTTGTACTGATGATCAATTCTTTCTTTGCTATGTCTTGGAAGGTGATGGACTCTTTTCCGTTTAAATCGTCATCTTTATGGATCAAAAGCATGAATCTTTCATTATAAAGGGGTGTGGACAGAATTTCATCGTTGTTGATGGGCTGGTTCGTGATGGTGAAATGAACATTATACCGATTTAACGAATCGAAAACCTTCTCTTCCCCTAATATTTCCCTGACTTTTATATGAATTTTAGGATAATTGATTTTAAAATTCCTGATGATCTTCGGGAACCAAAATTTGAATGATTCTATGGAACCTATTGATACGGTTCCGCTTCCGACATCCTTCATTTCTTTAAGCTCCACCTGCATATTATCGAATCTTCTTAACAGATCAACAGATCTCGTATAGAAAATCCCCCCTGATTCCGTGAGCTCAAGCCCTCTTGTATTGCGTTCCAAAAGCTGAAAACCAACTTCATTTTCTAATTTCATTATGGCATTACTTAGGGAAGGTTGTGATATATGCAGCGTTTTTGCTGCTTTTGAGAAATTCTTTTCCCGGACAATTGTAGTGAAATATCGAAGTTGACGAAGATCCATATATTCTCCTTTCTATAGCTTTAAGCTATAGATATATTGAAATTTTGTATTGGTAATTATATATTATCTCATTTATAATTTTGAAAAAAGATATTTCGGAATTTTTTAAATAAAGGAGAAATTATGTATACAAATCCGACTTTAAATTATTGGAATGGAAGAATTGATTCCCAATCTGACATGGACAGCTTCAGATACCACCAAAGAGTACGTTTGGCACCGATTTCGGAATTAGCCATCTCTTCCAATTCATCCAGGACCTTTGGATTGATTGGCTTCAAATGTGATGAAGGCGTCAAAAGGAATAAAGGCAGGATTGGTGCGGCAGAAGGGCCTGATCATATTAGGCAGTCATTGGCGAAATTACCCTGTCATTTACCTTCCCGAACCGAGCTGTTGGATGCTGGTGATGTAATATGTGAAGGTACAGAGATGGAGGCCGCTCAATCCCAATTGGGTTCGGCTGTTACCCGGATATTGGAGAGTAGAGCGATTCCTATCATACTTGGCGGAGGGCACGAAACCCTGTATGGCCATTATCTTGGGATTAGGGAATCCATTGGACCAAAAGCTAGCTTGGGAATCATTAATATTGACGCTCACTTTGATATGAGGCCTTATGAAAAAGAAAGTTCATCAGGAACGATGTTTAAGCAAATTTTGGACGAAGATAAAAATTGTGGCTATTTATGTGTCGGAATTCAGAAGCAGGGGAATACGAAGGCACTGTTTGAAACTGCCGAGAGAAGTAAGGTCGATTACATATTGGAAGAAGATTTGTCATTGAATGAAATGGATGAAACTAAGCGGCGGATAAATGAATTCGCTAAGGGATATGACTACATTATTCTTACATTATGTACAGACGTTATTGATTCAGCCTACGCACCTGGGGTAAGTGCTCCATCGCCTTTTGGACTGAATCCGAAATTGGTCCGTGCCATTATCAGGCATATCGTATCGAATGAAAAGATTCTCTCCTTTGATATCTCGGAAGTGAATCCTTCGTTGGATGAAAATAATAAAACCGTTACATTGGCAGCACATTTAATAAATGAGGTTTTACTTCATTTTAAATAATGAATGGCCTTACTAAAATGCCATCTCCGTAATCAACTATCTGTATTGAAGCGAAAAACCTTTTACAGCGCCTGACTGTCCATGAATCATTCATGGGCAGTCTTTTTTATGCCGCCAATTCAAGGATTTATGCTCCCGGGCTTTGTTCGACTAACCCTTTAATGTGTAAAGGAACCTACATGCGGCCTCTTCATTAGTAGATTAACCCATGAATCTGCAAGAGTTCAATACTGATACTTGTGGTCTTTTGGTTTATAATAACAAGCATCTAGCCTTATGAGGGGGGATTCCATGAATGAATATAAAGTAACGGTAAGGAATGGTAGTACCTTGATTTTGTCGGAAATCATTAAAGCTGAAGATGAAAGAGAAGTCCTTGGCACCCTTTTGATTTCCAGCGAATTATTTAATCAGCCATTTACCGACATCAGGATTTTAGAACGCTGATTTGTGCCTGCTTGTTCCATTTGTTACACTGTAATAAATCTTAATACGGTAGGCGATATTATGTGTGGACGTTTCACCCTTTTCACTGATATTGAGGAAATAAAAGATCGGTTTGATATTCAAGGATCATTTGATGAGGAATACCAATTCAGCTACAATATTGCTCCCTCCCAATCCGTGCTATCCGTCATTAATGACGGGGCAAGGAATCGACTTGGATATCTTCGGTGGGGACTCATTCCTTTCTGGGCAAAAGACGAAAAAGTGGGCTATAAAATGATCAATGCCAGAGCGGAAACCATTGCAGAGAAAACAAGCTTCAAGAATGCGTATAAGAAGAAGAGATGCTTGATAATCGCTGACTCATTTTATGAATGGAAGAAGACACCAGAAAGAAAAATACCGATGCGAATAAAACTGAAGAATGATGCTCCATTTGGAATGGCCGGTATATGGGAATCCTGGAAATCTCCTGAAGGCCTCAGCATCTACTCGTGCTCCGTTATAACAACCGTTCCTAATGAGCTGATGACCAGCATTCATGATCGTATGCCTGTCATCCTTAAACCAGAAGATGAAAAAGATTGGTTGAATCCATCCATTAATGATCCTGCATATCTGCAGCAGTATTTAAAGTCATTCGATTCGGAACAAATGGAAGCTTTTGAGGTATCGACTGATGTGAACTCGACTAAAAAAAATTCACCTAACCTAATACAACAAATTTGCTGAGAGGTCATTAGACCTCTTTTTATGTTAATTCCGTCCCGATTAACTGCATATGTCAAGATTCCTAATTAATCATTAAGAAGTGCATGGAAATACTTTAAAACTAAACCTTGCGAAAATAGACAAAATGCTGTACTCTTATATTTGCTTTTCAAAACGACTTCGATGTCTCTTTCAAAAACTCAGATTGGTTTCGGCAACTTTCCAACCTGGTGCTTTTCTGGCAGGCATCGTAATATTTGATAAATTATATAAATTTGATCTTCTTATCAAGAGAGACGGAGGGACTGGCCCGAAGATGTCTCGGCAGCGGACTTAATGGGAGTGCTGTGCCAAATCCAGCAGGCTGATTTTCGCCTGAAAGATAAGGAGGGTGTTTTTTATAAATTAAAAGACCTCTTCTTGTTGTTAAATAGAAGGGGTCTTTTTTATGCCGGCAGTTTTTTAGCTATAGCTCCATGACTGGAGAATCAAGTTCAAGTTGGTGTTATTTGCGAAAACTGTTAAAAGGATAAAGGCTATGACACATGTCATGGGAAAAATAAAAAGAGGTGTACATCATGAGTGCAAACAATAAAGGGAATCCATGGGCGTTGATTCCATTTGTCGTATTTTTAATTTTATTTATAGGGTCCGGGATCATCACTAAAGATTTTTATTCTTTTCCGGTGATTGTAGCCATTTCTATTGCATCAGCGGCTGCATTGGCAATGAATCGGAAAGAAAGTTTCAATCAAAAAGTTGATATTTTCTGTAAAGGTGCAGGGGACGCCAATATTATGTTAATGGTTATCATTTTCCTTTTAGCCGGCGCTTTTTCCGAAGTTGCGAATGGCATGGGGGCGGTTGAATCAACGGTGAATCTTGCCTTAGCCGTTTTTCCGCAAAATCTTTTGATGGTAGGGATATTCATTATCGCTTGTTTTATTTCTCTATCTATGGGGACGAGCATGGGAACGATTGTAGCCCTAGCACCTATCGGGGTCGGAATTAGCGAGCAAACCGATATTTCGCTTGCCCTTTCAATGGCGGCCGTTATTGGTGGTGCGATGTTTGGGGATAATCTATCCTTCATTTCAGATACGACCATCGCTGCAGTTCGAACACAGGGAACGAAAATGAAGGATAAGTTTAAAGTGAATTTTTTCATCGTTTTACCTGCGGCCATCATCACCTGTGCTATCCTAGGAATATTAACGATGGGTGAACAAGCCGACATCACCCAAAATTCTTATAATTGGGTGAAGATTCTTCCATACCTTTGCGTATTGATCACTGCATTGGCAGGAGTCAATGTGTTCCTGGTCCTTTCCAGCGGAATCGTCTTTGCCGGAATCATCGGCTTGGCTGATGGAAGTTATCAACCGTTGGGTGTCATTCAAAAAGTTGGTGAAGGAATGGCGGGAATGTATGAAATATCCTTCCTTGCCATATTAATTGCAGGTATGGTTGCTGTAATCAAACATAATGGTGGCATTGATTATCTACTCCAGCTCGTGACCCGAAATAGCAAATCAAAAAAAGGGGCGGAATTCAGTATTGCCGGGCTTGTTGGCTTGACGAACCTTTCCACGGCAAATAATACGATTTCGATTATCATTGCCGGGCCACTTGCCAAAAATATCGCTGAAAGGTATGGGATTGATCCGCGTAAATCGGCGAGCATACTTGACGTTTTTGCCTGTTGTATCCAAGGGTTGATACCATATGGGGCACAACTGCTTGTTGCAGCAGGGGTAGCAAAAATCTCTCCGATAAGCATCTTGCCGTATTCATATTACCCGATACTAATTGGACTTTGTGGAGTCGTGGCCATCTTGATTGGTTATCCACGGTTTCACTCGGATGAAACGAAGAAACGGACTTCTTAAAAAGAGGACAAAAATGAAAAAAACACCCTGAATCATTGGATACAGGGTGTTTTCTGTATGGGTGAAATCTTCGCATTCATGTCAGTATCAGTGTTCAAAAAGTAATCAAGGCAGTTTTCAATTCATCTGTTTGGTATTTCTTTTATTTATGGTATACCATTTTATTTATAACTAAAATAACTGCTTCAATCCGGTCCATATTGATAATGGTTTTGCGTGCGGCATTTGTCATGAATAGAGGACAACACCAACTAAACCAGAAAGTATAATTACATAAGCTGGGTGCCAGCGTAATTTCATCAGGGCAAATAACGATAATCCAAATACGAGTAATAAGCTTATCGTATGCCATGAAAAGTTAGGGGCTATCATATGATTGGAAAGTGATAAACTGATTGCTGCAAAGAGGATTAGACTAGTGACAATGGGTCTTAATCCATAAAACATGGATTGAATAACTGGATAATGATTCAATTTGCTGAAGAAGGTGGCTATAACGGTCACGAATATTATAGCAGGTAGCAAGATTCCGAGAGCGGATGATATGGCTCCTGCTAATCCAGCAGTAGAATAGCCAACGAGAATGGCACTATTGGCTGTGACAGGTCCTGGGGACATCCCGGAAATGGCGATTATATCGGTAAATTGTTGCGTCGTCAGCCATCCATGCTGTGAGACTTCCGATTCTATTACGGGAATCATGGCGTATCCGCCTCCGAACGATACAAAGCCGATAATAAAGAAGGTGCTAAACAACTCCCACAATTCCATCATTCTACCACACGCTTTCTTGAAAATTAGTTAGACCCTTTTTGATTTACCTATATGCCAGCACCCATGTAAGGTTCGAAATCATTTTCTTCTTTTGTCATATCTTTTCTGTCCAACTTGACATCGTATCCTAATTTTTTCTTGATGGAGATTGTCACAATACCCACTACAGCTCCTGCCACTATAACTATCACAGGGTGAAGAAAGAAGAGAACTGGAATTCCTGCTAATAAAATACAGAAAGTTGATTTGTCTACAACAGCCGTTTTTCCTATCTTGATAGCCGCATAGGCGATGATCGCTACTATGGAAGCTCTGATCGATATGAATGCGGATTCTATCTTCGAATTATCCTGGATGAAAAAATACAAAATGCCTAGGAGCAGGACAATTAAAAAGGTAGGCAATGAAACACCGATCATGGCTGCCATTGCCCCCCTCATTCCGGCAATTCGATGGCCGATAAAGGTGGCGGAGTTAATAGCGACAGCTCCCGGTACGGACTGAGATAACGCAAAAACATCCGTAACTTCTTCGCTATTCATCCATTTCCTCTTTTCGACCACTTCTTTTTCGATTAAAGGGATCATCGCAAACCCGCCTCCGAATGTGACAGGTGCTATTTTAAAAAAGGTCCAAAATAAATGGAATAGAGTTTTCCATTGTCCTTTCATTACATCAGTCACCTTCCTTTGCCGCTAAGTTTAAATCTTATTACTAACATATCAAAGAAAAAGGAATGGGTAAATTGCAACAAAATCATCGGGTATAACAAAACGTTATACCCAGAAGATTTATCCGTTTTATAAAGAATGCCGCCAATAATTTAATAGCCTCACTTATCAGGGAAGCAGCACTCTTTTTTCATTTCACCATTTACCTTTATGATGCTATCATTTTAATGAACTATCTAAAAACATGGAGGTCGTTTTCTTGAAATTAGAAAATCTAAAAATGTTTTGTTTAGTGGTGGATGAAGGAAGCATAAGCCAGGCAGCGAGGTTAAGTTTCCTATCTCAACCCGCTGTAACAAGACAAATCCATCAACTGGAAAATTATTATAACACTTTGTTATTCGACCGTGAGGAAGGAAGGCTGAGAGTTACAGAGGCAGGTAAGTTGTTATACCCTTTTGCAAAAGCTATTGTAAATGACTTCAACCATTCAAAAGAAGTGATTCAGCAATCGACTGGCAAGTACAATGCAAACCTCATAGTAGGGGCATCCTTGACTATTGGTGAGTATTTGTTGCCGAGCTTGCTTGGAAGATTCAAAAAACAACAGCCTGAAATAAAAGTGACATTAACGATAAAAAATACCCCCCGGGTTCTGCAGGATCTTACAAACGATGTCATTGATTTGGCCTTGGTAGAAGGGCTTGTGGAAAACAGCGATTTTATTGTAGACAAGTTCGCCGAGGACGAATTGATATTGGTATGTCCATCCGACCACCCCTGGAAAGACAGAAAAGAAATCCAGCTTGAGGAATTGGGGAATGAAAGAATGATTTGGCGTGAATCCATTTCAGGAACACGGCTTATAGTGGAAAACATGTTAAGGGAGCATGGGGTTTTAGAAAAAATAGAAAGCTACATGGAGATTGGTAGCACACAAGCGATAAAAAGTGCGGTTGAAGCTGGACTTGGAATCAGCATTCTGCCCAGGTTGACAGTGGCCAGGGAATTGGAGCAGGGCTTTTTGCGGGAAGTGGGTATTTCAAGAATAGATATAACTAGAAATTTATGGCTAGTCAGGAAAAACAATCGTTTTAATAAAATTGGGGTGTCTAAATTTGTTGATTTCCTTCAATAATAAGGAAGGATAGCCACTTTGGTTTACTATTACAATTTTTCAGCGTTTTCAATTTCGTGGTTAAAGATGTGCCCAAGGCCCCTTACCCTGAAAAAGTCATGGAAAATTGAATATACCGCATGATTATTCATAAAAGCTCTTCTCTATCGGGAGGGGCATTTTGTATTTGGATGTGCAGTTCACCGCTATACGAACTAACATTCGTTAATAAGTAGTTTATATATAAATAAAATTGAAGTTACTATTAGAAATAGGAAATATACTTAATGGCTAATTAATTATAAAATAAATTCATATTATTCTAAAAATTTATACAAAAAGAGTAAGTTTACTTCTTCGACAAAAGGAATATAGACATGATATCTGCTTATTCAAACGAGAAAGGGGTATGAGATGTCCAGAGTATCTATTATTAAAGGCATTGTTTCCGTTCCCATTGTTTTTGCTATGCTCGCAGGATCTTCTGTTACAAATGCTTCATCTGGTGAGCCAATGCCCGCAACATATGCAACTATTTCAGCAAATAAAGCATTTTATGAACAGTTGAATTTTAAAGACAAGGAAGATTTCAAGGATGCACATAAAGGGTTCATTGCACCCTTGAATATGAATCCAATAAAAAATTCAAAAGGTGACGTAGTATGGGATAGTAATCGATATTCATTCATCAAAGAAGATCAGCCGGCAAGTAATACTGTAAACCCTAGCTTGTGGAGACAGGCACAATTACAAAATATAACAGGCTTATTTAAAGTGGTAGATGGCGTTTATCAAGTTCGGGGTCAGGATTTATCAGTGCTTACCATTGTGGAAGGAAAAACAGGATTAATAGTTTTGGATACACTTTCTACAATTGAAACGGCCAAAGCAGCGATGGAGCTTTATTTTGAACATCGATCCAAAAAACCGGTAAGTGCCATTGTTATTAGTCATAGTCATGCGGATCACTTTGGTGGTATAAAGGGCATTGCTCAGTACGCTGAAAATCCAGCTAATGTGCCCATCATTGTTCCCGAAGGTTTTAACGATGAAGCGCTAAGTGAAAACATTCTTTTAGGTAATATAATGTCTCGCCGTGCAGGTTATATGTTTGGAAATCTTTTACCCGCAAATGAAAGAGGGTTTGTTACTTCTGGTATTGGCCCGGGATTAAGTAACGGAACTTTTAGCTATTTACCTCCAACAATGGAAGTAAAGGATGATATTCAAACGGTGGAAATAGACGGAATAACTTTTAAGTTTTTATTGACGCCGGATTCAGAAGCTCCATCTGAGATGCATTATTACATCAAAGATTACAAAACTTTAGTGGTAGCCGAAAACACCGGACACACGTTACATAACATTTATACATTAAGGGGAGCTAAAACCAGAGATACCTTAAAATGGGTTAAAGCACTTGATGGAACAGTCGATCTGTTTGGAAATGAAGATATAGATGCCATGGTTACCGCTCATACATGGCCCATATGGGGAAAAGACCATGTTCTGGAGCAGTTGGAAAGTCAGCGTGATTTGTATAAATATATTCATGACCAAACGATACGATTAGCTAATTTAGGACTCACACCTGATGAAATCGCGGAAAAGTTGAAGCTTCCTGAAAAGTTGGATAAAGTTTGGGCCAATCGGGGGTATTACGGAACATTGAAACAAAACGTAAAAGCGGTGTACAACTTTTATTTAGGATATTTCAACGGTAATCCATCCGACTTGGATACTTTACCACAAGAAGAATCGGGCGCTAAATATGTGGAGTATATGGGTGGGGAAAAGAAGGTCATTAAACGGGCAAAACTTGATTATAAAAAAGGGGAATATCGCTGGGTGGCTCAAGTTTTAAAGCATGTAGTCATGGCTAACCCCAAAAATACAGAAGCAAAAAATTTACTGGCTAATGCTTATGAACAATTAGGATACACCGCTGAATCCTCTGTGTGGCGTAATTTCTATCTTACCGGCGCAGATGAGTTAAGGAATGGAGTGGCAGACACGAAAGGAACTGGCGGAATGATGAATCTCGATACGCTGCTCAATATGCCAATGGATGATTTCATGAAATTCTTGTCCATTAAGTTAAATGGAACAAAAGCGGAAAATAAAATTATGACATTCAATTTGACATTTACAGATTCGAAAACCAATTACATGTTTGATCTGGATAATTCTGTATTGAACTTCGAAAAAGGGAAAATGGCGTCCAACCCTGATGCAACATTAACATTAGATAGTATGACCTTTTATCAGATTGCTCTAGGACGTGAAGATTTATCCAAAATGGAAGCGGCCGGTAAAGTTTCCATTTCCGGTGATAAAGAACAGTTCGAAGATTTCCTGTCTTTGCTTGATCAATTTCAACCGAAGGTCAATATCGTTACTCCATGATAATCAATTACTTTATAGCATGATGGATCAAGTGACCAATGTTTCTACCCGCGAGTCTACTTATTAGTCCCGTGGGTTTGAATGTATCTAATAATCTTGTAGGCATTCCAGTTTCGTTTTTTAAAATCATTATTGTCTTTTAATGAAAAAACGCTCCTAATAGTCACAGAACAAAAATCAATAAGTAAAAAGTAAATTTTCAGTCTTGGGCATTTTGAAAGGGATTGTAAGCGCTTCCCTTATATATCCAAAAGTTTTGTGAAAATCTAAAAAATGGAGTGATGAGGAATGCAGCTGTATGCAAGTAAGAAACGAAAATTAGTGATCAGCGGCCTTTTATTTGTTGGAATGATTTTAAGCTTTTTTGATCGCGTTGCCATTAATGTCGGAATTATTCCCATTGCAGATGAGTTTCATCTCAATACGTCCCAGACAGGGTTTTTAATTAGTATATTTTTTGTTAGTTACTCACTCATGCAACCGCTTGGCGGATGGATGACCGATAAATATGGAGCAAGAGTCATGGTTACTGTTTCTTTGTTTAGTTGGTCACTGTTCACTGTTATGTCCGGGTTTGCTTGGTCTTTCATGTCTTTATTATTCATTCGTTTTCTGTTCGGGTTAGGTGAAGGGCCTTTCTATCCTGCCAGTATGTCCACTATAAGAAATAACTTCCCGGAAGAAGAACGGGGCCGGGCAAATTCATTTTTCCTGTCTGCCCAGAATATTGGCGGGATATTAGGTACCGCTCTTGCCGCTTCGATGGTTGTAGCTTTCGGTTGGCGGGGCATGTTTACCATTGCCGGGATTCTAGGGATATTAATTTCTTTCGGTATTTGGTTCATTCTAAAGCCTCAAGGAACTCAGGTTAAAACAGACAATCCGAAACAAAAAAAGGTAGCTCTGAAACTATTATTTAAAATCGAAAATATTTGGAAACTCATAACTTTCAAGTTTATCTCAAATATTATCAACTATGGTCTGATCACTTGGATGCCTATATATTTGGTTAAGGAAAAAGGGGTTGATTTAATAGCCGCTGGGGGTTTATTGGCAATCCCTTATGTTTTTGGTTTCTTGATGTTTAATGTAAGCGGATGGCTTCTGGATAAGCATATGGCTAACCGGGAGAAGTATCTTGCTGCTGCAGGAGCTTTATTATCGGCAATTTTTCTCTTTTTAATGTCTAACGCCACATCCATAGCACTTTTCATCACTTATCTCACTCTTAACTCCATAGCGCTGTCTTTCTTTGGAACCGTTCTATATACGATTATCATAAAATACTCACCAAAGGAACTTACGGGCTCTGCCTCCGGACTCGTAACTTTTGCCGGTCAAATTGCAGGTGCGGTTTCTCCTTTAGCCCTAGGTTTGATTATCAGTTTGTTTAATGACTCCTATGACGCAGCTTTCCTGTTTTTGGTGATAATGGCGTTGTTGGGAACGGTTGTTGCCGTTTCTATTAAAAATAATCGGGCACAACCCGCTAAAGAATACGAAAAAACAACTACCATTGTATGAAACCGGCACTCTGCCTTTGTGGAGACAGTTCGAGGGGGCCTGAATCTCCTTCTCTAAAATTGAAAGGGCTTTCTGTTCGAGGTATGATATGGGTAATAGGCCAGAAGGAGAATGAACCATGAATATTGAACAATTGGAATATATAATAAAAGTGGCCGAGGTAAACTCGATTTCCATGGCTTCAGAGAGCCTCCATATCTCTCAATCTGGAATCAGCATGGCCATTACCAGTCTGGAGAAGGAATTAGGTATAAAAATCTTTAAGCGGTCACGGTTAGGAACCATACCTACAGAGGACGGAAAGGAAATCATCCAGAAAGCTCTTGAAGTATTAAGCAAATTGGAAGAAATAAGAGACAGTGCGCAAATACATTCAGATACGATGGAAAAAGAGTTACGCCTATCCTCTACACAAGGTTTATTTCTTACGGTTTTGCCTAAATCATTGGCGTTATTTAAGAAGAAGTATCCCAAGGTGAAAATCGTGATTGAAGAAAAAGGGGGACAAGAGATAACCGAAGAAGTACTGAATGCTAAGATAGACATCGGGCTCTTGAATATTCCAAAGATTAAGCCAAAAGAAAATGAGTTGGAATTTCAACCTTTAATGGAAGCAAAAGTGATTGTGTCGGTCAGTAAGAATTCCCCTTTAGCCAACCGTAAAAGCATAACCCCACAAGAGCTAATGGACCAAAATCTGGTCGTTTACAATGGACCAAGGATGAAGGCGTTCATCAAAGGTTTTTTCGATCATTACGGTGAGATGAATATTTTGTTTTTCACAAATAATACAGAAATCATCAAAAAAACCGTCGCTGAGGGATTAGCCATTGCCTTTTCCTATGATATTGGAGTGAACAGTGACCCCTATTTCCTAAGCGGGGAACTTGTGGCCATTCCTTTGGTTGAGCTAGAAAATAATACAATGGAATTCGGTTATGTTCGCTCTAAGAAGCAGTATTTTTCAAAAGCTGCCAGGGAGTTTATAAAATGTCTCGAATTCTATACTGCTCTTAAATATTAGTTTCCCATGATGAAGGGAACTAATATTTTTTTGTGTTTTTTTTACATCAATTTTTCTTATGTGTATATCATATTTCATTATTTTACTTAAATATTATTTACCTTTAAAATTATTTTTATAACATTTTAAATATTTGAACAGTTTGACAAAAACAAGAAATGAAAGGGGAAACTTATGGTAACAACGCAGGAAGAGAAATTAGAGGTACTTCAAACAAAGTTGCAGGCTTTCATTCAAGATGAATTGCTTCCATTTGAACAGGAGCATGGATTGAACGCTGAAGAGGATATCCCGATGGAAGCCATACGATGGGCAAGAAAACGATCCAGGGAATTGGGTTTTTACGGAATTAACCTCCCTGAAAAGTATGGTGGACAAGATGTTAGCTTAAAAGGATTATGCATGTTCAAGGAAGAATTGGCCCGTTCCGGAGCAGTGTTATGGGGGCAGGTTATCGGCGAGATTGGCGGGCCACTAAGAATTGGTCAGATGTTGGAAAGCTTTACAACGGAGCAAATAGAAAAATATGTGATGCCCGTCGTGAAGGGGGAAGCGAGCTGCTGCTTTGCCCTTACAGAACCAAATGCCGGATCGGACGCCTTTGCTATCGAAACAACAGCCGTTAAAGACGGAAATGATTATATATTGAATGGAAAAAAACATTTTATCAGTGCTGCACCCTATGCTGATTTCGCCATTGTCATAGCGAAAGAATCTCAGGAAGGAGAGAAAGAAAGAATCACTGCTTTCCTAGTAGATAAAAAAACACCCCAACATTCGGGGTTCGAACTAGGAGACATTCAAGTTCCCCTATCAGGGGAGCGCATACATGCTGAATTGAATTTCAATCAATGTCGAGTGCCTGCCGCCAATATTATCGGAGAACCAGGAAAAGGGTTGCTGCTCGGATTGAAGAGAATAAACACAAATCGCGCTTCCCATGCGGCCGGCTTTATCGGAATGGCTCAACACCTTCTCAATTTATCTATTGAGCATGCTAAAACGCGAGTCCAGCACGGCCGGCCCATTGGTGACTTCCAGGCAATTCAGCATATGCTCGCAGAAATGGCGACGGAAATCTATGCAGCAAAGTGCATGGTCTATGATGTGGTTGAAAAAATTGATCAAGGAAAAGAGGATCGCGCCGGCACATCCATGGCAAAGCTATTTGCTTCAGAAGTAAATAGCCGTGTGGCTGACAAGGCCATCCAAATCTTTGGCTCCAAAGGCCTGGTAAAAGGCCATCCTGTAGAAAAAATGTACAGGAGCGCACGGATGTATCGGATTTTGAGCGGAACCTCGGAAATTCAAAAAAATACAATTGCCAAAGCATTATTAAAAGGGTAAAACCGAAGGAGGAAAAAATACATGCTGCATAAGTTGACATTTCAGTCACTGTTGAATAAAGGAATGAAACGATTCGGCGAACTGCCCGCAATTACCTTGTTGCCAACCGGGGAAACGATAACCTACGACGAGTTATGGAAGAAAACAAACCTTATCTCTTCTTATTTACTTCGCTTAGGTGCAGGAAGGGGTGTCCGCATAGCGACCATCATTCCAAACAGCTTGGAAAGTGTGATGTTTGGTTTGGCCATCCAGCAATGTGGAGCTACCTTAGTGCCATTAAGTGAAAAACTGGGGAAACGAGAAATACAATTCATCCTTAAGGAAGCAAAACCAGAAGTGGTCATAATAGCTACAAAGACGCACTTTGATACCTTCTTTGAGTATTTGGAAGAAATGAAGCAGGAAAATGTCCATGTCATTGGGCTTCCTGGCTTTGCTATTAATTATCCAGAGGAGTTTGAACGGTTTCAATGGCCCGATGAAATAAATGATTTAGACTTGCCATTAGCTGAAGCGGAAGACATTGCCCTTCTCTCATATACAGGCGGGACAACGGGTACACCGAAAGGCGTCATGCATACCCAGAAAGGACTCGGCGCCGCCATACTTTCTGCCGCTATCGAAGACCCACTTGACGACCGAGACCGAGTATTGCTAAGTACGCCTATTGTGCATTCAGCCGGTTCTTTACTTTGGAGATCCCTTGTTTCGGGCGTCCATGTCTATGTGATGGGCTCATTTGACGCTGCAGAATTCATACGGGCGATAAAGGAACATGAAATTACGACGACATTCATGGTACCGACCATGTTATACAGACTGCTTGATCAGACAAAGAAGATGGAATATGATATGAGCTCCATGCGCAATATTTTCTACGGCGCGTCACCAATTTCACAAAAGCGCCTTAAAGAAGCCTTTGAAGTATTCGGGCCTATCATGCGCCAGCAATACGGCATGACTGAATGTAATATTGTCATTACAAGACTATCGAAAAGCGCTCATGTATGGGCTTATCATAACAATTCGGAAATTTTGAAAAGTTGTGGAAAACCGTGCATTCTTACCGAAGTTCGACTGATCGATAATGAAGGAAATGATGTAAAACCTTCCGAGCTTGGTGAAATTATCGTAAAATCGCCAGCGATGATGGCAGGTTATTATCAAAGACCTGATCTTACCCAGGAATACATCCGTGATGGCTGGTTCTACACTGGTGATATTGGCAAATGGGATGAAAGCGGTTACCTTTATATTGTGGATAGAAAGAAAGATATGATCATTTCAGGCGGGATGAACGTATATTCTTCAGAAGTTGAGCGGGTGGTGAACCTGCACCCTTCTGTTGCATTAAGTGCTTGCATAGGTGTTCCACACCCAGATTGGGGAGAAGTAGTGTGTATCGTTGCATCACTGCAAGATGGATTGAACTGTACTAGTGAGGAATTAATTGATTTCTGCAAACAAAGAACCTCAAAGTATATGATTCCTAAAGTAGTCTATTTTCTAGATAAGTTTCCATTAACGCCGATTGGAAAAATTGATAAGAAAGAATTAAGGAAGATGTTTGCACAAGGTATTCTAACCATATAGGAGAGGCAGAAAAAAGGATATCATAAAAGATTTAATTTCAACATTGGGACCTACAGCAATCCTGAATCAGATAATTGCAAAATAAGCCTCGCACGTTAATCTGGAAACAGGTCGTGTGAGGCTTTTCTATATCCAGGTTGTTTTGATTAGGAATTTAAATAACGTTGCAGTGAATGTTAAATGAAGTGAGGATGAAAGATTATTATATAAAGGAAATGATATTGAAATATTATATATTTCGATAGATTACACTAATTCATGAATGAAAAAAATAGAGTGTTAGGATATAATATATAATGGTATTGGAGATTCATTACGGAATTTCCTTTTTTTATGGCTTCATTTGTTTATCTCCTAAATGAATAGGGAAATAAATTATAGCTGTATATGTTTTTGTAATAACAATTAGCGTGAAGTAGAGGGGTTTGTTTTAATGGAGATCTTAGAAAATTTTATTAGTGAGGCAAATGATGTGTTATGGTCTTCCATATTGATCATCATGTTGATTGGATTGGGTCTTTATTTTTCCGTCCGTACGAAGTTTGTTCAATTCAGAATGATAAGGGAAATGTTCCGGCTATTAGGCGAAGGGGCCACTGCGGAAAAAAAAGGTGTGACATCCTTTCAGGCATTTTGTATAAGCACGGCTTCCCGGGTAGGAACGGGTAACCTTGCAGGTGTTGCAATAGCGATCACGACGGGCGGCCCTGGAGCCGTTTTCTGGATGTGGTTAATAGCACTGATCGGATCTGCTTCGGCTTTCATTGAAAGTACACTTGCTCAAATCTATAAGGTCAAGGATGGGGATGCATTCCGCGGCGGTCCTGCGTATTATATGGAAAAAGCATTGAATGCCCGCTGGATGGGCATCACTTTCGCTGTGTTGATTTCGCTGACATTTGGACTAGCTTTCAATTCGGTACAAGCCAATACGATTACAAGCGCATTCAACGAATCGTTTGGGATTGAAAAGTGGGTTACGGCTGTCATCCTGGCAATCGTCACGGCGGTCATCATTTTTGGCGGGATCAAAATGGTTGCAAAGGTCTCTGAGGTCATCGTTCCGATCATGGCAGGAGCCTATGTGATAGTGGCGTTGATTATCATCATCATGAATATTACGGAGTTACCGGGTGTTTTTGTTCTGATCTTTGAAAGTGCATTTAATGGCATAAAAGAAGTGGCTGGCGGAGTACTGGGAGCAGCCATGATGCAAGGAATCAAGCGCGGCCTATTTTCAAATGAAGCCGGGATGGGTAGTGCACCTAATGCTGGCGCGACGGCAGATGTCAGTCATCCCGTCAAGCAAGGCCTCATTCAGTCACTGGGTGTTTTTGTCGATACGCTCATCATTTGCAGTTCGACTGCCTTCATCATTTTGTTTTCAGGTCTTTATACATCGAAGGAAACGGATGGAATCGTCCTTACCCAAAATGCCCTTGGAACGGCATTGGGGCCTTGGGCGGGTATTTTCCTTGCCATCATTGTACTGTTATTCGCTTTTAGCTCCATTGTGGGCAACTATTATTATGGAGAGTCGAACATTGGCTTCATCAATGAAAATAAGGTTTGGTTAAACATCTATCGTATCGCAGTCGTAGGGATGGTGATATTCGGTTCTCTTGCCTCACTGGATTTTGTTTGGGGATTGGCTGACTTGCTGATGGCCCTTATGGCCATTATCAACCTGATTGCCATAGCATTACTAGGGAAGATAGCATTTGCTGCATTGGCGGATTATCAAAAGCAAAAGAAAAGTGGGAAAAATCCTGTCTTCCATGTGAACAATATCAAAGGCTTGAAGAATGTGGAATGTTGGGGTGACCCATCCGATAATGTGGATGTGAAGAAGGAAGCCTAAGCTCTCAATAAGCTTACATGTAAAGTCCTTGAAAGGGGATTTTACTTGTAAGCTTTTTTTGCCTTTTTTAATCATTATTGAATATTGCTTCAGTTTTTACACAAAATACCTTTGTCTTAATACTGCTGTCAATGGATGATTGGAAAATTTAAAAACCAGGAGTGAAAAAAATGGATAGCAAGCAATCAAAAAATGAATCTTCAGAAATTGCCGGAAGAATATATGATGTTAGTGATTATAAACGGGAAGATAATTTATCTTCTGGACTGGCTACAACACACGAACAAGTTTCGGATACTTATGCGGAAGGGGAGGTAAAAGCAGTCGTTGATGATGTGAACGGAAGAGATATTGAGCTTGCAAAAAAAAGAACTGAGGAAGAAAAGTAATAAATAATAAGATTTTTGGTTTTTAGGAACAAGAATGATCGCCTGCTATTTTAAAGATCCCCTAGCTTTTGGAAAGAGGAAACAATAGCTAGGGGATGCTTAATTAATAAATCCTTTCGGTCTCCAACATTTGAAGCAATTCTTCCTTCGTTCTTGGGAAAAGGTCCCGTTCAGACGGTTCCCTTGATTGAAGAAGGGCTTGAAACATTTCAAAAACCCACGGCTTCTCCAGATGTGCCTGCAGCAAAACGTCTTCATCATGGAAAACGGATACGGGATCCCCTTGGTATATGACCTTACCATCGTTCATGACAACCACTTCATCAGCCCATTGATATGCTAAATTAACATCATGAGTTGATAGGATTATCGTTTTGTCATGGTGGTGGATATTGTCCAGCAGAGCCATGATCTGTCTTGAGAAATAAGGATCCAATCCAGCTGTAGGCTCATCCAAGAGCCAGACATCAGGTTCCATGGCGAGTACCCCTGCAATGGCGACACGTTTTTTTTGCCCAAGGCTCAAAAAATGGGTGGGTCTGTCTTTAAGTTCCGTTATTTCCGTTTCAGCCATCGCCCAATTTACTTTCTCCTGGACTGCTTTTCTATCCCATCCTAAATTCATCGGTCCAAACGATATATCCTGTTGTACATTAGCGGAAAAGAGCTGCGAGTCGGGATCTTGAAAAACAATCCCGACTTGCTTTCGTAATGATAATAATGCTTTACGGTCATATTTCATTTTCTTGCCCTTAAATCTGATCTTTCCTGCCGTAGGTTGTAAAAGCCCATTTAAATGGAGGAATAAAGTCGATTTGCCGGCACCATTATTGCCTAGTAATGCTATCTTTTTACCGTGTTGGATCGTTAGCGAAAGGTCGTTTAAAGCAAACGTTCCATCCGCGAATTGATGGGTGAGGCCTTCTATATGAAAAATATGCTCGTCCATTCTTGGGTTGCCTCCAATTTACAAATATCCATTAATAAAGATTAAGCTTCCTAGTATTACAATCGCGATCAGCCAATTGCGTGAGGAATAGGTGTAAGTATCCTCGATATAGGAAAGGTTCTCCTGATAGCCTCTTGCGTTCATGGCCATCGTCAAATGTCCAGAGCGCTGCAATACTCCTAAAAATAATGATGAGGTTAGTAATCCGAGAGATCGAATGCCTTTCCTTAACGAACCATACCCCAGCCGTGAAGCTTGTGATTGGTGAATGGCCAAAGCCGTTTCTAAAAAAATAAAGATGAAGCGATAGGTCAATTCTATTAAATCGACCAATAAGGAAGGCACTTTAAGTTTTCGCATCACAGATAGTATGACGGTAATGGGTGTAGTTAAGGTAAGGAAATATAAACAGCTGATGCTGCCTAATACGACAGTGATCAAATTGATCACTGTTCCTATGCTGTCATCGCTGATGAATATTTGCCAGTTCCCGACCTTCCAGGACCACCATATATTCGAAAACGAAGTAAATTTGCTTGTAAAAGAAAAAAGGATGGTAATTGTTCCTGATAGTATAAAAAATCCCGGTAATAGAAGTAATTTAAGATAATAAGAAAGCGGGATTTTTGCCGCAAAAATGATTAAAGCGCTCATCACCGTAAAAGTGATGAGCGAAACGGTCATATCCCTTACCGTTAACGAAAATAGCATAAGGGAGAGTGCAAAAACCATCTTTTCCAACGGATGTACATCCTTTAGCCCATTGAAATAGGCATATTTATCAATGAGTAACATGCTTCGATTTTCCGGGAATTTCCTGTTTGGTTTGTTTATTCCGTTGTCTCGTTACACCTATGAAATAACCAATGAAACCGGCTCCGATTGCAGCTTGCAGCGCAAATAATAAACTTTCGGTTTCCGCACCTGGCGGCTCCCAAATACTGTTGAACCATGGTTTGTATTCCGGCTGGATTTTGGTGATGGCTTTTTCAGCTTCTCCATCGGCACCGCCAAATTCCGTTCCTTGTTGGGTGAGTAACGGTATGGTAGCAAGAACGACGACCAGGAAAAGCAACAGTAAACTTTTTTTCATGTTAACGGGCCTCCTTAGATAAAACTCGCAGCAATTTCAATTCGCCTAGATTGTATTTTTTTAAGAAATTCATCACGACGACTGTCAATAACCCCTCACTGATTGCCAAGGGAATTTGGGTCAGGGCAAAAATCCCTGCAAATTTACTGAAAGAGGCCATGAACCCTCCTACCTCGGATGGAAAAGCAAGAGCAAGTTGAATGGAAGTTACCACATAGGTTCCCAAATCTCCAAAAGCAGCAGCCAAGAACACGGAAAATGAAAAGGACCAACCTAATTTAGTTGCGCCCTTGAAGACGAAGTAAGCAATGAGCGGTCCGCAAACGGCCATGGAAAATGCATTGGCCCCTAATGTCGTCAATCCTCCGTGAGCCAGTAAAACGGCTTGAAATAACAGAACGATGGAGCCAACGACACTCATGGCCAATGGTCCGAATAAAATGGAGCCCAAACCAACTCCGGTAGGGTGTGACGAACTTCCGGTAACGGAAGGAATCTTTAGGGCAGATAAAATGAATACAAATGCACCCGATAAGCCAAGCATCATTTTTGTTTCTGGGTTTTCCCTTACTTTGGATCTAATGGACCGGTAACCCAGGATTAAAAATGGAAGCGTCACGGCCCACCAGAATATAGCCCATTCAATGGGTAAAAAGCCCTCCATGATATGCATGGCCATTGCCCGTTTTGGAACGAAAAGCAGTAAAATGACAAAATAAATGGTCTTCCAATTGGTTCTTTTCATTCTTTCTCCTTTCAAAACTTTTAATTTTTCTGATCAATCTTGAGAAGAAAGGCGCGCCCAACATAAAAAGCACTTCTCTCAAAGGAAAGAAGTGCGTAATGAACAGGAATTTTGCAGCATAAACCAACCATGGGCCTTTCTGCCTGATCCGCACACCCATCCTCGTAGGTTGAAACAGTTTCACGCTTCATGGCAGGTCTCCTGGCTTTGGTTCATCATCCCATTACATCCTTCCCATCTCATTTGACAGTGGAATAGTTAAAGTAATAGGACTCCCCTTTACAGTGGCGGGACCGCTCCGGATTTTCACCGGCTTCCCTTTTAAGCTGAATTCCGAAAAATTCAACACCATAAAACTTATGTAATTATTTAGAAAATTCTCGTATAGTGTACCATAAAGAAATAATTCCAGCTACACTATCTTTTTTTTTTTGACTAAATTTGTTGCAAGGAAAGGCTTGTTGACAGGATATACACTATTAAACTTTTCTAAACAGTCGGAATAAACTATTGAATTTTGATAAAGTTGTTATATGATAGATAAAGTTAGTTAGAAATGTATAATAAAACCAAATATTTCATTTTAAAAGTGCCCTTGTGTGAATAAGCAAGGGATAATAGGGAAATCGGTGAAAATCCGATGCAGCCCCCGCTACTGTAAACGCTGATGAAATTGTCGATAGCCACTGGCATTGTTGCCGGGAAGGGACAAGGTAAAATGAAGCGTAAGCCAGGAAACCTGCTTTTAAAATTGCATGATACTTTTCGGAGGGAAAGGTAGAAGGACTATGACGATTTTGGGAGATTGGGCATTCTTGCCTGGGGCTCCTCATCCATATAGTTTTTTTAAACCTTGACTCTTATGTTAAGGTTTTTTATTTTGCCTTTTCCCTGAACGCAGGAGGAAGAACATGACTACTTGGAACTTAATGGGTACAAATACACATCTGTTGATTTGTAATGGAAGCAGCTGTATGAAAAAGGGCGGGGAAGAAGTAACCCAGGCGATTCGCGATGAAATTACTTCCAAAGGACTGGACATGAAAATCCATACAACCAGGACACGGTGTAACGGAAGATGTAAGGATGCCTGCGTTGTGATTGCCTATCCTCAAGGAAACTGGTATCGAGTGGAGACACCTGATTTCGGTCGCCAAATTGTCAGCCATATCGATGATGGGGAGTTTGTTCCACAAATGATCTACCAATTCAATGATGGGGAAATGGCACCCAATCCAAATTTTCCTGCTCATACGGGTATTTCAAAGAACAAAGCGTGAAAGGAGATGTCTTAATGAGTACAAACGGTAAATTATTCGTCGTGGGCTTTGGACCAGGGAATTTTGAACACATTACCAAACGTGCTGTCGAAGCCCTTCAAGAAAGTGACTACATCATTGGTTATAAAACTTATGTTGAACTCATTCAGGGACTGCTTACAGATCAAACGATTATTAGTACGGGGATGACTGAAGAGGTATCACGTGCTCAGGAAGCAGTGAAACAAGCGGAGCTGGGTAAGAAAGTTGCGGTAATCTCCAGCGGGGATGCTGGAGTTTACGGGATGGCTGGGTTGGTTTATGAAGTATTGATTGAAAAAGGCTGGAAAGAAGAAACTGGAGTGGGCATTGAAGTCATTCCTGGCATTTCTGCAATAAACTCTTGTGCATCTTTACTTGGGGCACCAGTCATGCACGATTCGTGTACAATCAGCCTCAGTGATCATTTAACTCCTTGGGAACTGATCGCTAAAAGGGTTGAAGCAGCTGCAATGGCAGACTTTGTCATTGCCCTGTATAATCCGCGCAGCGGCAGGCGGACGAGACAAATTGTTGAAACACAGAACATTCTCCTTAGCTACCGTTCGCCCGATACACCTGTCGGGTTGGTGAAAAGTGCATATCGAGATAGGCAGGATATTGTCATAACCAATTTGAAAGATATGTTGAATCACGATATTGGAATGTTGACCACCGTTATTATTGGTAATTCATCCACCTTTTTATATGATGACAAAATCATCACACCAAGAGGGTATCAGAGGAAATATACTTTGAATTCGGAAAAGCAACCATTGAAGCCGCATCAGCGTCTGCAAAAAGAAGCGGAACCGTGGGCATTAGATCAAGAAGCCTTCACCGAATCCTCTGGAGGAGTTGGATTACTTACAAAAGCACCTGAAAAGAAGCCAGATTCCTTTGAAATGGCAATGGAAGCACTGTCAAGAGTCAAGGGGCAAACCGTTCAGCAATCCTTTGAGCCGATCGTTCAGCAAAAAATGGAGTCGGTATTCGAACTTGCCGTTAGTCCAGGTGTGGCGAATAAACAATTCACTCCCAAACAAATGATGACACTTGCGGAAGTTGTCGGGGAAAAGGGCACGATGGAATACACGCCAAATCATAAAATCGTATTAAAGATTCCGACAATGGATCCGGAAGTCATTACGGGGAAATTGCAATCAGCAAACTTTCTATTATCACCGATTGGAGATGTACTGACATTAAAAGCATGTGATTTCTGTGATGGTGAAAAAACCGAATCCATTCCTTATGCGGATGAAATACATCGGGTGCTTGGCGGAATGAAAATGCCAAAGGAACTTAACATCGGTTTTAATGGGTGTGGAATGGCTTGTTATAGTGCTGTGATGGATGATATCGGGATTGTCTTTCGAAAAGGGAAGTTTGACTTATTTCTTGGAGCTAAACCGGTTGGAAGAACAGCCCATCCAGGTCAGCCTGTTGCGGAAGGCATTGAACCTGAACAGCTTGTTGAACTGATTACTGATATTGTCACGGAGTATAAGCAAAATGCCCATCCAAATGAGCGGCTTTTTAAATACTTCAAACGTTCGAAAAAGATACAGAATTTTTCTTATCAGGACATCGCTCCCAAAATAAACATAGAGCCTGCGCCTTGTGAAGACTAATCAAGAGGGGGAAAATAAATGAAAGCAGTTTTGTTCGTAGGACACGGAAGCCGCTTGGCTTCGGGAAACGAAGAAGTCCTTCATTTTATTGAAAATATGATTCCGGCATTGGATGGGCGCTTCCTTGTAGAAACGTGCTTCTTGGAATTTGCGGCACCGAATATATCCAAAGGCATTGATAATTGTGTAAAACGAGGGGCTTCTGAAGTTATCGTCATACCGATCATTTTGTTGCATGCAGGACATTCGAAATTACATATCCCAGCTGAAATAGAGGATGGGAAAACAAAGTATCCAGAAGTGAAATTCACATATGGCCAAACGATCGGGGTCCACCATGATATATTGACAATCCTGACAGACCGTCTTGAGGAAGCGGGATTCGATCCAGCTTCTGAACAGGCTGAGACAGCAATATTGCTGATTGGCCGAGGTGGCAGTGATCCTGATGCAAATAGTGATATATATAAAATTTCACGATTATTATGGGAAAAATTGAACGTAAAATGGGTCGAAGCATCTTTCATGGGTGTAACGGACCCGCACGTTGACGAAGGTATTGAACGATGCATCCGCTTAGGGGCAAAAAAAGTAGTGATGCTGCCATATTTCCTCTTCACAGGGGTGTTGATGGAAAGAATGGAGGATATGCTGAAAGGCTATCAAGTGCAATATCAAGATCAAGAATTCATTTTGGCGAAGTATTTTGGATATCATCCAACATTACAGAACATTCTGCAAGAACGTGTAATTGAAGCTAGTGAGGGCAGATCAAGCGGGGCACGTGATTTGGAAAACTATCGTAAACATGTCGAGGAACATGGACATGCCCACCATCATCACCATCATGACCACGATCACCATCATGATCACGATCATAATCATGATCACGATGGGCAAGTGGCGGGGACGTCAAAATGATTTTGTTTTTGGCGGGTACAAGTGATGCAAGGGAATTAGCGATTGAGATGCAGCAGGTGGGATTCAAGGTTTTGGCAACTGTTGTAACCGAATCGGCGGCTAAAAGTTTGCAAGATGCAGGCATATCCACCCAGATTGGCGGCTTAACTGCAGAGGATATGACATCTTTAATTTCTGAAAAAGGCTTTCAGGCTGTAGTTGATGCAAGTCACCCATTTGCCGAAGAAGCATCCAAGAACGCCCTTAACGGAGCAAAGGCAGCAAATGTCCCTTATATTCGTTATGAGCGTGAAAGTCAACGGTTTCAGAATGATAAATTGATAGTTGTCCGTGATTATGAGGAAGCTGCCAAGCTTGCCGCTGTGAAACGGGGAGTCATCATGCTCACGACAGGGAGTAAAACCCTGGCCGTGTTCGCAAAAGAATTGGTAGGGCTAGAGAATACAAGAGTCATAGCGAGAATGCTGCCGCGCATGGACAATATGGAAAAATGTGCGCAGCTGGGCATTGAACAAAAAAATATCGTTGCGATTCAAGGGCCATTTTCCAAAGAATTAAATAAAGCTCTATATGAACAGTATGGCGTCACATTGATGATTACGAAAGAAAGTGGCAAGGTCGGTGCGGTTGATGAGAAATTGGAAGCAGCGTTGGAATGTGGAATAGAGACGATCATGATATCGCGACCGGATGTTGACTATCAAAATGTTCATTCCAGTTTTGATCATGTCATCGCCGAGTTGAATAAACAACTAAATGAAAAATAGGAGGAATGCAAGATGGATTTTAAAACGGATTTTAAACCACTAACGGTAGACCCAGACAAAATATATGATTATAGCTTCTCGATCATAGCTGAAGAAATGGGCAATCATGATTTTTCTGAAGATGAATGGAAGATCGTCCGCCGGGTCATTCATGCTTCAGCGGATTTTGAATTGGGAAGAAGTGTCATCATCCATCCAAATGCCATTCAAGCTGGTGTGGAAGCCATTCGCAAAGGTAGACATGTCATTGCGGATGTGCAAATGATCGAGAGCGGTACAGGCAAAAAAAGATTTCAAAAACACGGCGGGGACGTTCATTGCTATATTTCAGATCCGGATGTGATGGTCGAAGCAAAACGTTTGAATACGACAAGGGCGATCATTTCGATGCAAAAAGCCGTTAAAGAAAATGAAGGGGGCATTTATGCCATTGGCAATGCACCTACAGCTTTACTTGAGCTCATTCGTCTTATTAAAGAAGGGATTGCAAAACCAGACTTAATCATTGGAATGCCTGTTGGGTTTGTTTCTGCAGCAGAATCGAAAGAGGAACTCGCTAAGATCACGGAAGTTCCATTCATTACGAATATTGGTCGAAAAGGCGGAAGTACTGTCACTGTTGCTGCATTGAACGCGATTTCCCTTTTAGCTGATAGTTAAAAAACATGGAAAAGAAAGTAAAAAAGGACCCCTCACAAATGCGTCATGGGTATACGACAGGGGCATGTTCGACTGCCGTGACTAAAGCTGCATTGACTGCATTGATCACGGGGGATGCACTTGATGAAGCGACGATTTCCTTGCCCATCGGGCGAGATGCCACTTTCACTATTGAGAAATATGATATATCGGAAAATGCGGTTAGTGCTGAAACGATCAAAGATGCCGGAGATGATCCCGATGCCACCCATCTGGCACATATTATCTCTACTGTCAGCTGGTCGGAGGCACCTGGGATTATCCTGGATGGAGGGATAGGTGTGGGTCGTGTGACCAAACCCGGGCTTCCTGTCCCCGTAGGAGAAGCGGCCATTAATCCTGTACCGCGCAAAATGATTTTAACCACTGTGGAACAAACATTGGAAGAATTTAAGATCGATAGAGGAGTGAAAGTCGTCATCTCCGTGCCAGCAGGTGAAGAAATAGCGAAAAAAACATTAAATGGCCGCTTGGGGATTGTGGGAGGCATTTCCATTTTAGGAACAAGGGGCACTGTCGTCCCTTTTTCCAGCTCAGCCTATATGGCAAGCATCGTCCAGGCTATCAGTGTCGCCAAAGCGAGTGGTTGTGAGCATCTTGTCTTAACTACTGGCGGGCGCAGTGAAAAGTATGCGATGGGCCTTCTCCAGGATTTGCCTGAGGAAGCCTTTATAGAAATGGGTGACTTTGTGGGCTTCTCACTTAAGCAATGTAAGAGACAGGGAATTAAAAAGGTATCATTGGTCGGCATGATGGGGAAATTCTCCAAAGTGGCCCAAGGTGTGATGATGGTGCATTCAAAAAGTGCCCCGGTCGACTTCGGTTTTCTATCGGAAATAGCCCAAAGCGTCGGAGCTGAAGATGATCTTGTTCTTGAAATCAAGAATGCAAACACGGCGTCCCAAGTCGGGGACATGATGTCAGCGATAAATAATTTTGATTTTTTTAATAAACTATGTGAATCCTGCTGTCATTCTGCCATAAAGCAAGTGAAGGGCGGAATTGAAATGGAAACGGCGATTTATTCGTTGAAAGGACAATTACTGGGAAGGGCTGTTGGAATTGAGTCAATCGATTAAATTAATCGGGATAGGGGATAACGGTCAGGAAAGCTTGCTGCCCCAATATGCCCAATGGATAGAAGAAAGTGAAGTTCTGGTCGGAGGTGAACGGGTCTTATCGTTTTTTCCGAACTATTCTGGCAAGAAGATTGTCATAAAGGGTGGTTTGAAAAAGGTGGTGGAACAACTGCAGGATGAAACTCGTCCAACAGTTGTCTTAGCTTCTGGTGACCCATTGTTTTATGGAATGGGAGGCTATCTTTCCAGCAAAATCAACATAGAGGTTTACCCATATTTCAGCTCAATTCAGCTTGCTTTTGCAAAAATGGGTGAAAGCTGGCAAGATGCCTTCCTAGTCAGTGTTCATGGCCGCAGTATGAAAGGTCTGGCCCAAAGGATAGATGGGAAGGCGAAAGTAGCTTTGCTTACTGACATCGAAAATAGTCCAAATCAACTTGCTAAATATCTCATTTCATTCGGAATGACTGAATACCGGGCATTTGTGGCTGAAAATCTTCAAGGAGAAACCGAAGACTCTGGCTGGTATGAACTTGAAGAAATGGTGGAGCGGGAATTCTCGCCGTTGAATGTCGTCATTTTGAAAAGAAAATCAGTAGGTCCAAGCTGGTCCTTGGGGATAGAAGATGAAGAATTTTCGCAGCGGAAACCCGACAAAGGTCTCATAACCAAAAAGGAAATTCGGGTATTAAGCCTGCATGCGTTGAATCTTAGGAAAAACAGCACCGTTTGGGATATTGGGACGTGTACGGGCTCAATGGCAATTGAAGCGGCCAAGCTTGCATCCGAAGGCCAAATTTTCGCAATTGAAAAAAATGAGCCTGATTTAGAAAACTGTTATCAAAACCAGCGTAAATTCCGTACTGATATAACGGCCATTCATGGAAAAGCTCCGCAAGGACTGGAAACCTTTCCGGATCCTGATGCGATTTTCATTGGCGGGTCTGGCGGCGAAATGGCAGATCTCATCCATACATGCTGCAAACGACTGAAAGATGGCGGCAGAATCGTTCTGAATGCCGCGACGATTGAGAATCTTTACAGGGCTAATGAGGCATTTGCTGAAGCTGGTTTTCACACTTCCATCATGCATGCCCAAATCTCCAGAAGTAAGCCAATTTTGGGAATGAACAGATTTGTTCCGCTTAATCCTGTATATATCATTACTGCACAAAGAAAGGAAGACATGAATGAGTAATCTTGGTACATTATATGGCCTTGGCGTGGGCCCGGGCGATCCAGAGCTTATTACAGTAAAGGCATTTCGCGTGATTCAGGAATCTCCGGTCATTGCGTATCCCAAAAAAAGAAAAGGGAGTAAAAGCTACGCCCATCGCATTGTTGAAGTTTACATTCGTCCTGAAGAGAAGGATATGCTGGGCCTGGTTTTTCCGATGACGAAAGATCAAGCGATTTTGGATCGGGAATGGAACGGAACGGTCGAAAAAGTTTGGCAAAAATTAAATGAAGGTAAAGATGTTGCTTTCGTTACGGAAGGCGATCCGCTTTTATATAGTACGTTCATACATATGATGAAATTGATGCAGGAGCTGCATCCCGAAGTCGAAATCAAGACAGTCCCGGGCATTTCTTCTTTTAATGGGTCAGCGTCAAGGCTGGGCATCGCTTTGGCTGATGGTGATGATCATGTTGCGATAGTTCCTGCAAGGGATGACTATGAAGCGATGAAGAAGGCGATCGAAGATCATGATGCCGTGGTGTTCATCAAAGTGGCAAAGGTCATCGATTTAATGATTACCGTTTTAAAAGATTTGGACTTGCTTGAAAAGGCCTCGGTCGTAACCAAAGTCACTTCCGATGAAGAAGTGATTTGGAAAGTGAGTGAATTGGAAGGACTTGAACTAGAATACTTAACATTGATGGTGGTGAGAAAATGAAGATATATATTGTAGGTGCTGGCCCGGGTGACCCGGATTTGATAACTGTAAAAGGATTGAACATTCTCCAAACGGCTGATGTGATTTTATATACGGATTCATTGGTGAATGAAGAATTGATTGCTAAGGCAAAGCCCGATGCCGAGGTGCTAAAAACGGCAGGTATGCATTTGGAGGAAATTGTTGGCATCATGGTTGAGCGTGTTAGAGAAGGAAAGATGGTTGCTAGAATCCATACAGGGGATCCTGCCATGTACGGTGCAATCATGGAACAAATTGTCCTTTTGAAGAAAGAGGGTATTGGTTATGAGGTGATCCCGGGAGTAAGTTCGGTATTCGCCTCGGCAGCTGCAATAGGAGCAGAGCTGACTATCCCTGATTTAACTCAGACACTCATATTGACGAGGGCTGAAGGACGTACGCCTGTTCCGGAATTTGAGAAGTTACGTGATTTGGCAAGTCACCACTGTACGATTGCCCTTTTCTTGAGTGCGACCTTGACTAAAAAAATCGTTAAAGAACTCCAAGAAGCCGGTTGGAAGGATGATACTCCGATAGCAGTCATTCAACGGGCAACATGGCCGGACCAAAAAATCGTCCGTACCACGTTAGTGAACTTAGATGATGATATGCGTCGAAATGGTATCCGCAAGCATGCGATGATTTTGGCTGGATGGGCGTTGGACCCTACCATTCATGATAAAGATGAATACCGATCCAAATTATATGATGCGAGTTTTACCCACGGTTTCAGAAAAGGTGTTAAGCCATGATCATTGAACTGAAAGAAGCGGAACTTGCTCCCATTAAACGGTCTCATACTTATGCGATAGTGGCGATTACAAAGCATGGTGTCGAGCTGGCACGAAAATTACATACTGTTTTTTCGAATTCCGATCTATATTACATGAGCAAGTTTGAAAAAGGGGACGAAGAGCATAAACAGATCCAGCTTTTTTCGGGCAGTGTTCGTATGCTATTACCCGCTTTATTCAAGGAATATAAAGGAATCATATTAATTATTTCACTCGGTGCGGTAGTCAGGATGATTGCACCAATTTTGAAGGATAAGAAAACGGATCCGGGTGTCGTTGTCATTGATGATAAAGGGGAAAATGTCATCAGTGTACTGTCAGGGCATCTGGGAGGAGCGAATGAACTGACTAAGGAAGTTGCTGCAGCCCTGGATGCAAGAGCTATAATCACCACGGCTTCGGATGTTCAAAAAACGATTCCTGTCGATTTATTCGGACAGCGCTTCGGCTGGATTTGGGATTCTGCAGAAAAATTGACTCCAGTGAGTGCATCCGTTGTAAATGAAGAGCATGTTGCCGTTGTACAGGAATCAGGTGAACGGAATTGGTGGACTTATGAAACGGCATTACCCGAACGCATAATCGTATACCCATCCATTGAAGAAGCGCTTCAAGCAAAGCCGCAAGCAGCGCTGGTTGTAACTCACCGTATTCTTAGCCATTCGGAAAATGGGATCCTTGAAAATGGGATCGTATATCGGCCAAAAGTCATTGCTCTCGGTATCGGGTGCAATAGGGGAACAGCGGCAGCTGAAATTGAGCAGGTGATTGCAGAAACACTAGCGGAATTATCGTTTTCATTAAAAAGCGTTAAAGCGATCTGTACAATTTCCTTGAAGAAAGACGAAATCGGCTTGATTGAAGTAGTTGAAAAATACGGCTGGGAATTCGTGCATTATGAACCGGAAGAGCTTAATCAAGCCAAAATCGAAGCGCCATCGGAAACAGTATTTAAATACACGGGTGCATATGGTGTGAGTGAACCGGCTGTGAGGATTTATGCTAAAGCTGAACAATTGGAGCTGGTTAAGAAAAAATCGGGTAACGTAACCATTTCAGTTGGCATCATACCTTTTTAAGGAGGGAGAAGCAAATATGAACGATAGAAGATTGGTAATTGCGGGTACCGGAAGCGGTGTCGGTAAAACGACATTGACCATCGGAATCATGGCAGCCCTCCAAAAGAAAGGCTATACTGTCCAAGGGTTCAAATGTGGCCCTGACTATATTGACCCTACTTATCATACAGCGGTTACAGGACGGATTTCACGCAATCTTGACAGTTGGATGTTCGAACATGACACTGTCCGGGAAATTCTTACCAAAGCAGGTAACGGATCTGATATATCGATCATCGAAGGAGTCATGGGCTTCTTCGATGGCAAAAGTCCTTTATCCAATACAGGATCGACGGCTGAAATCAGCATCATCACGCAAAGCCCTGTCCTGTTGGTAGTCAACTGTGCCAGCATGGCACGGAGTGCAGCTGCCATCGTAAAAGGATTTCAGGCCTTTTCGACCGGTCCGGACATCATTGGTGTAATTGCCAATCAAGTGGGAAGTGCGGGGCATTACAAAATTGTCAAATCAGCCATTGAGCAAGAATGCGATGTACCGGTGCTGGGTTATATGAAGCGGGAAATGGATATTGATATTCCTAGCCGTCATTTGGGTTTAATTCCTGCTATTGAACGCGGGGAACTAAATCCGTTTTTCGATAGGCTTGCACAATTAGTCATGGAAACGATCGATATCGATCAGTTGTACCATTTATCCAAGACATGCCCCGTTTCCAGTGGAAACTCAAATATATTTCAACCCCAAAATGAAAAGGAAGTGTGCATTGCCGTCGCAAAAGATGCAGCCTTCAATTTTTATTATCAGGAAAACCTTGAGTTGCTTGAAGCATTTGGGGCGACCATCAAGTATTTTTCTCCATTGAAAGGGGATGAAGTTCCATTGGATGCTGATGGTTTATACCTTGGAGGCGGTTTTCCTGAGGAGTTTGCAGCTGAACTTTCCGGTAATGTGGATGCTATCAAATCCATCAGAATCTCCATTGAAAAAGGGATGCCGACTCTAGCGGAATGTGGCGGTTTCATGTTTTTGAGCAAATCGATTGAAACGACTTCCGGAGAAAAGCATCAGATGGCAGGTATTATTCCGGGCAGGATTAAAATGCAGAAAAAACTTGCAGCACTAGGGTATCGAGAAATTACAGGAACTCCAGGCAATTTTTTGATTAATGAAATGGAGCAGGCAAAAGGACATGAATTCCACTACTCGACATTTGAAGCGGATGATGAACTTACACATGCTTATGAAGCTAAAGGTAGATTCGGTTCAAAACAAGAGGGGTGTGTATTGGGTAACCTTGTTGCTGGGTATACGCACTTTCATTTTGCTTCCAATCCAACACTTGCAAAGAACTGGATCGATGCTTGCTTTAAACAAAAAAAAAGATCTGCCCATGAAACTATCGACAAGTAAAAGATATTTTTTGAAGATTAAGAGGAGGCGCGAGCATGAAACCGGGAAAAGTTCATCTGGTCGGTGCGGGTCCCGGAGATCCGAAACTGATTACGGTATATGGACTGGAATGTATCCAAAAGGCGGATGTCATTGCATATGACAGGCTTGTCAATCCAGAATTATTAACGTATGCAAAAGAAGATGCAGAACTGGTGTATTGCGGGAAATCACCAGGGAAACATCATCTCATTCAAAATGAAATACATGAACTTTTAGTGGAAAAAGCCTTACAGGGGAAAAACGTCACCCGTCTGAAGGGTGGAGATCCGTTTGTCTTTGGGCGGGGCGGTGAGGAAGCGGAGATACTGGCTGCTAACGGGATTGAATATGATATCGTTCCAGGAATCACGGCGGGAATCGCAGCACCGGCTTATGCGGGCATCCCGGTGACCCACCGTGATCATGCCTCAAGTTATGCGATTGTGACAGGCCATGGCCGTGATTACAAGGGGCAGGATAACTTGAATTGGCAGGCATTGGCTCAGGGCATCGATACCATCGCCTTTTATATGGGAATAGGTAATATGCCGTTTATCTGTGAAAAATTGATGGAGCATGGAAGGGACGGCAATACGCCAGTGGCTGTCATTGAATGGGGTACGACAGAAAATCAAAGGACAATTACCGGTACTTTGAGTTCGATTTCTATGAAGGCTATAAAAGAAGAAATTCAAAATCCATCAATCTTTCTAGTAGGGGATGTCGTCCAATTAAGAGAAAAAATCCAATGGTTTGAAAAAGTGATTGAATCAGAGTCCATTATTGAAGGGAATGAGTCGGAATGTCCATCATTCAAGAACTGAAGGAACGCCGGGCAATAAGGAATTACGAAGAAAAAGAAGTGGAAGACCAAAAAATCAGGCAGCTATTGGAAGCGGCTACCTATGCCCCTAACGATCGATTGCGTGAACCTTGGAGTTTTTATGTAATCAAGGGAGAGGCGAAGCAGCGTTATGAAAGATTGGCTGAAAGGTATTTACATGAACGCTTCCCGACCAAACCGAAATTGATTGAAAGTTCACTGGAAGTTGTAAAGACGACACCGCTTATCATCGTCGTGACTTCCGATATTTTGCCTGATGATCCGGATTCATCCGAAGACAATGTATTCGCTTCTTGTTGTGCCGTCCATTCGATGTGGCTTGCCGCAAAAGGACTTGGTCTCGGATTCGTTTGGCGCACTAGAGGAGTGGGCCTTGTCAGGGATGAACGCCTGCAGGAATTTATCGGTTCACCTGAAAACAAAAAAGTGATCGGCACCATTTTTGTCGGATACCCTAAAGGCGATCAACCGGTTCCTGCAACTAAAAGGACTTCATACATAGAAAAAACAGTTTGGCTATGAAGGTAGGTGAGTGAGTGGCACGCAGAGGATTAATGCTTATTTATACAGGTAACGGGAAAGGGAAGACGACTGCCTCATTAGGGGTGACTTTAAGGGCAATCGGCAGAGGAATGAATGTCAAATACCTTCAGTTCATAAAATCTCCAGAGCGTACATATGGGGAAGCATTGGCTTTGAAAAAATTAGGAGTTGAAATGGAACAGCTAGGTATTGGTTTTACATGGACCAAAACTCCAGAAGAGCATCGCAACGCATTGTCGTTAGCTTGGGAAAAGGCGAGACTGGCCCTTAGTGATCCCGGCATTGATTTACTTGTTTTGGATGAGTTGAACAATGCATTGGCGATTTCCAAATTCCCGATCGAAGATGTCTTGCCATTGACTGAAGTCATCGATGCGATTCGAAGTCGTCCCGCTCATATGCACATAGTCATTACCGGCAGGGATGCCAAGCCAGAGCTTATGGAAATGGCAGATTTGGTTTCATCGATTGAGGCGACCAAGCATTATTATGACGAGGGCATCGGCGCTGTCAAAGGATTAGAGTTTTAAGGGGGTGAATGTAATGAAGGCACGATCCATCATGATACAAGGGACGTCGTCTGATGTAGGGAAAAGTTTGATTTGTACGGCATTTTGCCGGGTATTTTCCAATAAAGGATTACGTGTCGTACCATTCAAATCACAAAACATGGCTTTGAATTCTTATGTAACCTTGGATGGCGGTGAAATCGGACGTGCTCAGGGGGTACAGGCGGAAGCAGCAAGGATCACGGCAACGACCGATATGAATCCGATATTACTGAAACCAAAGCAGGATATGGTTTCGGAAGTCATCGTGCACGGTAAGCATTTTCTTGATATGGATGCAAAAAGCTATCGGTCCCAATTTGTCCAGGAAGCCATGCCGATCATCCGTAAATCGGTCGAAAAACTTCAAGAAGACTATGACATCATCGTACTCGAAGGGGCAGGAAGTCCGGCTGAAATTAACCTTAAGGACCGGGATATCGCAAATATGCGAATGGCTAAACTCACGGATGCGGCAGTCATTTTGGTGGCCGATATTGATCGTGGTGGAGTATTTGCCTCCATCATCGGCACACTTGCTTTATTGGATCAAGATGAACGAGATAGTGTAAAGGGGATCATCATCAATAAATTTCGTGGCATGCGTGAATTGTTGGACGATGGCATTGAATGGGTGGAAAAGGAAACCGGGATTCCGGTTCTCGGGGTACTGCCCTATCTAGACGTGAATATTGAAGCGGAAGATTCACTTGCCCTTTCTTCCTTACGTTTTAAAAAACCTAAAAAGGCTGAGTTTCCGATCGATGTAGCCGTCTTGAGATTTCCGCGGATCTCCAATTTTACAGATGTGGATCCTTTTTTTGATGAACCCGGAGTAGGTGTCCGCCTAGTAAGCAGTATCCATGAGTTAGGTAATCCCGATCTGGTAATTTTGCCTGGTACAAAAAACACGATGGAAGATTTAAAATGGTTGAATCGTATGGGGTTGGATCGGGCCATCAAAGAACTGCGGAAACAAGGAACGATGATCTTTGGCATATGCGGCGGTTTTCAAATGCTAGGGACTAAACTATTCGATACTGATGCGGTCGAAGGTGACGGTGAGAACGCGTACGGGCTCTCGCTTCTTCCGGTGGAAACCGTTTTTCAGGCAGAAAAGAAAACAGTACAAATGGAAGGTATCCTTTCTGCCGGGATAATGGAAGGTCAAATGAATCTTAACGGTTTCGAAATACATTTAGGCAGAACGACATTGAAGTCGCAAGTAAGGCCCTTTCTTTTATTGAGGGATGGAAGAGAGGATGGAGCCATTTCCAATGACAACAAGGTAATGGGAACATATCTTCATGGGATATTCCATAATCGCCTGTTCACTAGATTGCTAGTTAACCAAATTCGACGGAACAAGGGGTTGGAAGAAGTGAAGGAGAACGTCCAAAGCGACTCGGAGCGTAGGGAGGAAGCTTACAATCTCTTGGCTTCCCATTTGGAGGAAAACATTGATATGGATACCATCTATCAATGGCTGCAGCTGGAAACTGCAGAAAGTTAATGTTAATCCAAGCCCTTTTATCTTCAAAAAAGCTCAATTTAGAGCTGCAATTCCTTTTATTTTAGCCATAATAAGTGACAGGGGCATACAAGATATGTTATGTTGTCTTCTCTACATACTTTATACAAAATAAAAGGATGAGGTGTTCATATGAATAAAACAGAATTAGTGAGCAGTGTTGCAGCACAAGCTGAACTGACAAAAGACGAAGCAAAAAAAGTAGTGGATGCATTGTTTGAAACAATCACTGCTACACTTGCTAAAGAAGAAAAGATCCAATTAGTTGGTTTTGGAACATTTGAAGTGCGTGATCGTGCTGCCCGTACAGGAAGAAACCCGCAAACTGGCGAGGAAATACAAATTGCAGCTAGTAAAGTACCGGCATTTAAAGCAGGTAAGGAATTAAAAGACGCTGTAAAATAAATGATGAACGAAGAAAAAAACCTGGCGATGCAATGCTCGCCAGGTTTTTTATGTTTATAGTCATTTCAACTTACCCGGTTAGTAATAGAAAGTAACACATATGAAAAAATTATAGTATTTATTAATAAGGTTTATACTGTGATTATGTTAGGCTAAATGAATAACAAGCTTTAAAACCATAATAAAAGAGGTGAAAGATATGCTGAAGAAAATAATGAAAAAAATCAAACAGCTTTCCCAAGGAAGCAGTGAGCGAAGACATGGTCATTATCGCCGAGGCAGCAGCAGCCGAGGGTTTAAAAGGTATCCCATGAGTGGTAGTGACCGCTACAAGAGAAAGGGGCGTGGCAGCAGCAGTTAATTCAATTTCTGTGACTTCAATGCAGCCTGCAGGTCCATTGAGATTTCCTTGATATCTGAATAAGGTTCTTGGATGCTTAATAACCTTTTCAGAATATGCACGGTTTCTTTTTCTAACGAAAGCTCTTCTGTCCAAGGAAGAGCCTTTTTACTTTTGGAAGCGTACGTCGTATAAAGTACATATAGAAGTATTTCCCCCAAGTCGTAAAAATCCTGCCTTTTCAGCTCTAAAATGGATTCTTGTGCGAGATCTGTCGAATTGATCATTATAGACAAACCAAAGTCTATCAAAATGGGCTGATGGTTCTTAAGTAAAATATTTGGTATTCGTAAATCTTGATGGCAAATGTCATGGCCATGTAGATAAGTTACTAAACCGACCAGCTCATCCAGAAAAAATAGAGACTCTTTCTCATTGAACGTTAATTGATTCGAGAAAATATGGGCTTCTAAATTATCCCCTGCAATGAAATCCATCACAAAATAAACATTTCCGCCATATGAAAAATTCTCGTGAAATTTGGGGATGTTTGTGTGGTTTAACATTTGTAAAATGGTCATTTCATTTTCAAACTGTTTCAGCTCTTTTTTGCTGCGGCGTTTACTATTCCGGAGCTGCTTGATCACTATATTCTCATTCTTTTTCAAATCATTGCAAAGGTAAACAATACCATAGCTTCCTGTACCGATTACAGTTTTCACCTCGTAACGGTCATTCAAAACCACTCCTTTTTTTAAAGGTATATCCACAAAAAATTGGTAGATCTTTCTTAAGGAACGCAAAATTGAAACTTCCCTCACCACTTTCATATATTCGAGTCGAAATGACCAAAGCTGGAAATACGAATGATCATGGATAGTTTAACACTGATTTTTGTTAATGCGGTAATGAAAGTCTTTTTACGATAATTCACAAATAAAACGAGCTATTAAAAAAAATCCCTTAAATTTCATAATATGAAATTATATGATTTTTAAAATTATTAAGTTTACTATAATGAATTCATAATGAAAGAGTAGGAGGTGATTAGATGGATGAGCGCGAGTTGAGAAATTGCTCTGGTAAATTCCCAACCGGAGTCTTGATGGGAAAGTTCAAATGTGAATTCATTTACCTAGGTTTCCTTGGATTCCCCGCTCGCTTTAGTATCAATTCATAATGAAGCAAAAGCCTGCACTAGCATGAAAGATAAATCTTTTACCAATAATATTTTGTCGGATGAGCAAGAATCTATTGCATGGAAATTTGCGGGCGGTAAACGACTGGAATAACAAGGGGATTATGCCAAAAATAAATGGGAGTGTTGCCTGGATGGAATGCAAACCATGAAGAGAGTTTGAGGCTGGTGATCATGTATTGTTCATCGGTAAGATCCAGGAGTTACATTTCGAAGATTTGAAAGCGCTTACTTTCATCGAGGGAAAATGGGGTCTGCTAAACAACTAGTAAAATGAGGGGGTTTCTTATGGGCATTAAAACCGGTGAAGAATATATTAATAGAATTAAATCGAGAAAGCCAGAAGTCTGGCTTGGTGGAAGAGTGGTCGAGGATATTTATAATGAGCCAATTTTTAAGCAGCCGATACAAGAAATTGCGAGGTTGTATGACATTCAACATGACCCGGAATATCAAGATGAAATCACCCACATTTGCAAAGAGACCGGGGAACGTGTTAATAATGCTTTCTTATTCCCGAAGACATCGGAGGATTTGCAAAAAAGAAGTAAATTATTTGAAGTGTATGCAAGGATGACATATGGACTAATGGGGAGAACGCCGGACTTTTTAAATGTCGTGGTCACTTCCATGGCACATAATTCCTGGTTTCTTGATAAATACAACAAAGACTGGTCAAAGAACATCAAGGATTATTATGCCTATATTCGTGACAATGATTTATTCTTGACGCATGCAATCATTAACCCTCAAAATGATCGAAGCAAGCAATCTCATGAACAAAAAGAAACATATACCCACTTAGGGACAGTTGAGGAAAGAGAAGAAGGAATACTTGTTCGCGGTGCAAAAATGTTAGCAACGCTGGCACCGATTACAGATGAAGTGATTATCTATTCTTTCCCAGGATTCACACCAGGGGATGAACGTCATGCGGTAGCATTTGCACTGCCGATCGATACGCCTGGACTGCGCATTATCTGCCGGGAACCAATGCAGGACGGAACACGCTCGATGTTTGACCATCCACTGGCCTCCCGTTATGAGGAAATGGATGCCCTGCTTGTATTTAATGATGTTCTGGTTCCTTGGAATCGTGTCTTCTTATACAACAATGTGGAGGCGGCAAACCGCTTGTATCCAATGACGGGAATCGCTGAACAGCCTGCTCACCAATCAGGCGTGCGTGGATATATTAAACTGGCATTTGCCGTTGAAGTCGCTTGTAAAGTGGCAGACTCTATCGGAGTCGATGGATTCCTGCATGTTCAGCGTGATTTGGGTGAACTTGTTCAATCTGTGGAAGTCATCCGTTCGCTGCTTCGGGTAGCGGAATATGAGTACACGATTAATGACTACGGTGAGGCCCGGCCAAATCCGGATGCATTGGAAACGATTCGCGGTTTCCTTCCAGAGATGTATCCACGTGCCATAGAGGTTATCCAGACCATTGGAGCTGGAGGGCTGTTGATGTCTCCGACAGGGGCCGACTTTGATAATCCCGAATTGCGCATTGATATCGATAAATATTATGGAGGACGTAGCGGGGTTTCAGCGGAAGAGCGAGTTCGCGTGTTTAAACTTGCTTGGGATTTATGCGGGGAAGCGTTTGGACAGCGCCTTCTTCAATACGAACGCTATTACACGGGTGATCCAGTTCGGAAAAGAGCGATTTTTTATAATAAATATAAGAAAAACAACAACTTTAACATGGTTGATGAAGTGCTTAACAAACCGATGCAAGTAGCCATCGATGCGGTTAACCAGTAATTTTAATAGTTGAATGGGGAGGGGGGCCGTCATGATTTCGTCCGTTGAGAAGCTTATAAAGATACTTGATTTATTCACTAATGAAGAACCCGCACTTGGAAATAAGGAAATAGCTGAAAAATTGAATATGAGTCCAAGCTCATCTCATCATCTAGTGAAAACGATGTGCAAGGAAGGGATGCTGATCCAAGGCAAAGATCGAAAGTACCGGCTTGGATGGAAGTTACTTGAGTGGAGCAGTAAAGTCATGTATCAGCAGGATATTCATTATGAGGCAGGTCCAATTATCAGTAATCTTGTCCTGCAATTTAAAGGTAATTCTCACATCGGTATGTTTCACGAAGGCGAAGTCAGGTTTGTGATGAAAATGACGTCCCCTCATGCCGAGCATATGACAACATATATAGGAGCAAGAAAACCAGCTCATTGTACGAGCAGCGGGAAAGTATTACTAGCCTTTAACCCATCCTTTATTCAGCCTACGCTTGCAAAAGGGCTATTGAAGCACTCAACTAACACGATTACTTGCATCAACCAATTGAATGAAGAATTAAAGGACATCCGAAAACAAGGATTTGCGATTAGTGATGATGAAAATGATCATGGTTTATATGGAGTTGCAGCACCCATTAAATCCTATAATGGCCAAGTTATTGCAGCACTTAACCTTGTCGGGGATCGAAATTATATGATTGGGAAAGAAAAAACGAGAATTATTCAGTCTGTAATACGATCGGCACAAATGATTTCAAAACAAGTAGGTTACATGTCTTTAATGTGAATTTTCGGATTATTAAGAAAATGGAGGTAGTTTATTTATGAAAGGATATGCTCAATCTTCAAAATTACAGGCTAGATCATTAAATCTAATAAAAATTATTGAGGACAATAAACATTTATTGAAACCGCCGGTTAATAACAAAGTGCTTTGGGAAGATTCCGAATTCATCGTCATGCTTCTTGGTGGTCCGAATTATCGGCGTGATTTTCATGTAGACCCTTCTGACGAGTTGTTTTATCAGATAAAAGGCTCCTGCTATGTAGAATGCATCAACCAAAGCGGGGACCGTGAAGTAGTGGAGGTGAATGAGGGGGAAATGTTTATGCTGCCAGCTGATGTACCTCATTCTCCTCATCGTGTACCTGATACTTACGGCATTGTCATAGAGCGCAAGCGTGCTAAAGATGAGCTTGAAGATTTTGTTTGGTTTTGCGGGAATTGTAACCATGAGATGCACAAAGTTACGATCCAATTGACGAATATTGAGGTCCAGGTGAAAGAGGCGATCGAGGCTTTCAACGGAAGTAAGGAACTTCGCACCTGTAGTGAATGCGGTCATGTTATGTCAGAAAACGTTGAGGCTTGGAAATGCGAATAGATTTTCATACACATATTCTTCCGCTGGACCTGCCAGACTTAACCGGTAAATTTGGTCAGGGGCGCTGGCCAGTGCTAGAGCAGAAATGCTCTTGCGGGGCGGATATCATGGTAAGCGGAAAACTGTTCAGGAAAGTGACTGACCAGGTATGGGACCCTGAAAAACGCATTCAGGATATGGATGCGGAGGGAGTCGATATGCAGGTGCTCTCACCGGTGCCAGTGACATTTTCATACTGGGCGCCAATTGATCAGGCGCTATACATGTCCCAGTTCCAGAATGATTTCATTTCTGGGACTGTGAACAGGTATCCTGACAGGTTCATCGGTCTCGGTACTGTACCTCTTCAGGATTTGAAAGTGGCAATCAGGGAAATGGAACGCTGTAAATTTGAGCTTGGTATGGCGGGAATCGAAATCGGTACTAACGTAAATGGAGAAAATCTGGATTCTCCTGTTTTATTGGAATTCTTCCAAATGGCTGAAAAGTGGAATGTCCCACTGTTTATACACCCATGGGAAACAATGGCAAAAGACCGAACGGAACGGCATAATCTCATGTATACAGTGGCGATGCCGAGTGAAACGGCATTGGCGGCAGCAAGCATTTTATGGAGTGGCATCATGGAAAAGTTCCCGGATCTGAAAATCTGTTTTGCACATGGCGGGGGCTCATTTCCATATATTTTACCGCGGATCGATCAGGGATGGGAAGTATGGCCTGATTTAAGAAAAACATCAATGCCGCCAAGCCACTATGCACAAAAGTTTTATTTCGATTCACTGAACTATGATACCCGGAATATTCAGTATCTGATTGACCGTTTTGGATATAAGAAAGTGCTGATGGGTTCCGACTATCCATTTTTATTGAGAGAAAAGCCCCCAGGTCAAGTAATTGATGACACTCTAAATCTATCAGATGAAGTGAAAGCGAATCTTTTAGGGAGAAATGCACTGAGGTTTTTAAATTTGGAATCACGAGGGGAGAAGCATGGAAAAACAGATAAAAGCACCAGAACAAGTCCTTGAAGAACTTGGAATCATGCTTGAGCCGCCAAGGGAAGCGGTCGGCAACTACGTTAGCCACGTCCGGGTGGGAAATTTGATTTTCACATCCGGACAAGGTGTTGATGAATATCACGGTAAGCTTGGCAAAGAGCTGACGGAAGAGGAAGGGTATCAGGCAGCGAGGCAGTCAATGATTAATCTTCTAAGGGTACTGAAGGATGAGCTTGGAGAACTATCCAGAGTGAAGAAGGTAATCAAAATTCTCGGAATGATTAATTCAGCTGAAAATTTCACAGGACAGCCCAAAGTATTGAATGGCGCATCAGACCTGCTTGTGGCCGTATTTGGAGAGAGGGGTAGACATGCTCGTTCAGCAGTGGGAATGGCACAGCTACCAAATAACACTGCAATTGAAATTGAAATGATTGTGGAATTACAAGATTGAGGAACTTGAACTGAGCGGGTGTCTCAATAAAGGGAGAGGGATGTTTCATGCAAGCAGCAAAAGATAGCATAAATACAACTAAATCAATAGATTGCCGACACTTTATTAACGGGGAATTCCTGAATCCAGATCAGTCCAAGACTTTTGACAATATCAATCCCGCAACGGAAGAAATACTTGGATGGGTTGCAGAAGGAGGAAAAGAGGAGGTGAATCAGGCTGTTTCTGCAGCACGACATGCGCTTAAAGGTCCTTGGAAATCCTTTACCGATAATGAACGCTCTGCGGTTCTAAGGCGAATCGGCGATCTCATTTTGGAAAAGAAAGAAGAACTGACAATGTTGGAAACCCTTGACACAGGGAAACCATATAGCCTTGCACTGGAAATGGATATCAAGCGTTCGGCTCACAATTTCCACTTTTTTGCTGACTATATCACTACACTTGGTAATGAATCCTTCAATCAGAACAACATCGCACTTCATTATTCCATTAGGAGGCCCGTAGGAGTGGTAGGAATGATCAATCCTTGGAACTTACCTTTGCTATTGTTGACATGGAAATTGGCACCATGCCTGGCAGCTGGCAATACAGCTGTTATGAAACCGGCTGAACTGACGCCGATGACAGCGACAAAGTTAATGGAGATTTGTAAGGAAGCGGGAGTTCCCGATGGAGTTGTCAACCTTGTGCATGGATATGGTGTAAATTCAGCTGGGGCTGCTCTAAGTGAGCATCCGGACGTCGATGCGATAACATTCACTGGAGAAACAAAAACGGGAACGGCGATTATGAAAGCTGCCGCGCCCACGTTGAAAAAAATCTCTTTTGAACTGGGCGGGAAAAATCCGAATATTGTGTTTGCAGACTCGAATCTTGATGAAGTAATCGAAACGACATTGAAATCAAGCTTCATGAACCAAGGTGAAGTTTGTTTATGTGGATCAAGAATCTATGTTCAGCAAGGATTGTATGACGAATTCCTTGAAAAGATGGTCACGCGAACAAAAAAACTAAAAGTCGGGGATCCGTTTGATTCCGAAACGGAAGTAGGAGCTGTAATAGGAAAAGAACATTATAAAAAAGTGATGAGTTACATTGACCTGGCGAAAGAAGAAGGAGCGGAAATATTAACTGGAGGAAGAAGAGCCGGACAGTTTGAAAATGGCTTTTTCATCGAACCGACAATTATTGCCGGAGTTACGCGTGAATCCCGTTGTGTACGGGAAGAAATTTTTGGTCCTGTGGTAACGGTCATGCCTTTCGAAACGGAAGAAGAAGTACTGGAGCACGCAAATGATACTCATTACGGACTGGGTGCAACGATCTGGACCAATGATTTAAGGAGAGCGCATCGTGTCGCTTCTAAAATAGAGGCGGGCATTATCTGGGTGAATACCTGGTATTTGCGTGATTTGCGCACACCTTTTGGCGGTATGAAGCACAGTGGCATCGGCCGTGAAGGCGGGTCTCATAGTTTCGAATTTTACAGTGAACTGTCTAACGTCACGATTAAATTATAAAGGAGGGGGAAGCATCATGAACGTTAGTTTAACAGAATGGTCTGCCAGGTTTTTGAAAGCGGAAAAAACAGGAATAGGGATTTCGGCCCCCACCAGTGAAATTCCCGATTTGGATGTGGAGGATGCCTACCAAATTCAACTTGAAACCATTCGAAGGAAGACCCAGCTCGGTCTGGAAGTATCAGGTAAGAAAATAGGCTTGACTTCTAAGGCTATGCAGGAGGTTCTGGGAGTGAATGAACCAGATTACGGACATTTACTTGATGCAATGAAGATGGAAAATAATGGATGTATTTCGGGTCTGCGGTTGATCCAACCGAAAGTGGAGGCAGAGGTAGCTTTTATTTTAAAGAAAGATCTACATGGTCCCAATATTACGGTTAATGATGTAATCGATGCCACTGATTATGTGGTTGCTTCGATTGAAGTGGTTGATAGCCGGGTGATGGACTGGAAGATGAAACTTCCGGACACTGTGGCGGATAATGCATCATCGGGCCTATATATTCTGGGAGATCGCAAAATTCACTTGAGTGAAATCGACCTTCCTTCCATTCAAATGAGCCTTTATAAAAATGGGAAATTCATGAACCAGGGAACAGGTGAAGCGGTACTTGGAAATCCAGCAACGTGCGTAGCGTGGCTGGCAAATAAACTGCATGGGTTTAAAGGTTCATTGAAAGCGGGCGAAGTAATTTTGTCCGGTGCGTTATCCGCAGCAATCGAAGCGAAACCAGGTGACTGTTTTTCTGCTGACTTTGGGGAAAAACTTGGAAAGGTCTCGATTAATTTTGAGTGAAAGGAGCCCAGCGGCCTTGAAAAAACTAAAAGTAGGCATTATTGGATCAGGGAATATCGGCACGGACTTAATGATGAAAATTCATCGGTCGGATGTTCTCGAAATGTCGGTTATGATTGGTATCGACACGGAATCAGAGGGTTTGAAGAAGGCTAGGATGCACGGACATCATGTCATTGAAAAGGGCCTGGATGGTTTTTTGGAAAGGCCGGAGCTTGCAGACATTTTATTCGATGCCACATCTGCGAAGGCGCATGTTTTTCACTGCGAAGCCTTGAAAAAGGTGAACAAGAAGCTGATAGACTTGACGCCAGCCGCAATCGGACCGTTTATCGTTCCTTCCGTGAACTTAAAAGAAAATTTGAATGAGGCGGTTGTTAACATGATTACATGCGGCGGTCAGGCGACAATCCCCATCGTTCATGCGATCAGTCAAGTGGCACAGGTCGAATATGCCGAAATAATAGCGACAATTTCCAGCAGGAGTGCCGGTCCCGGAACCCGTGCCAATATTGATGAATTCACCCAAACAACGGCAAGGGCCCTGGAACAGGTGGGTGGAGCGAAAAAAGGAAAAGCTATCATTCTGCTAAATCCGGCCGAACCGCCACTCATCATGAGGGATACCATTCATTGTCTGCTTCAATCGGATTCTTATGATGTGAAGGAAATAACAACGTCCATAAATAAGATGGCGGAAAAAGTATCTGAATATGTTCCAGGGTACCGCTTGAAGACCGAGGCGATATGTGATGGGAAACAAATAACGGTCTTTCTTGAAGTGAAAGGATTAGGGGACTTTCTTCCCGTATATGCCGGTAATTTAGATATAATGACCGCTTCAGCAGTAAAAGTAGGGGAAGAGATCGCTAAAAGCCAATTCGAACAATTTGTTTGAAAAAGGTAATCGGAACTGTAAAGGTGGGATTCATTTGCGTAAAGATGTATTGGTGACTGAAGTTGCATTGCGGGATGGGAGCCATGTAGTGGCACATCAATTCACCATCGATCAAGTAAAGAACATGACTGGGAAACTCAGTGCTGCAGGTGTCCCTTATATTGAAGTGTCGCATGGAGATGGCCTGGGAGGATCATCTTTGCAATATGGTTTTTCAAAAGTGAATGATATTGAATTGGTGGAAGCCGCTGTTGAAGCTGCAGGCCAATCCGTTATTTCAGTACTTTTAATCCCTGGTATAGGGACGATCGACCAATTAAGGGAAGCTGCTCAAGTTGGGGCGAAAATGGCGCGGATTGCAACTCACGTAACGGAAGCGGATGTCTCAAAGCAACATTTGGAAGCTGCGAAACATCTCGGTATGGAAGCAATCGGGTTTTTAATGATGTCTCACATGGCATCACCGGAAAAACTTCTTGAACAAGCCCTTCTAATGGAATCCTATGGAGCGGATGCTGTGTATGTTGTTGATTCCGCAGGATCTTTTTTGCCCCAAGATGTGAAGACGCGAATCCGGTTATTAAGATCAAAGGTGAATATCGATATTGGTTTTCATGCTCACAATAACTTATCGCTGGCTGTGGCAAATTCGCTTATTGCAATTGAAGAAGGGGCGAATAGAATCGATGGCAGCATTCGCTGTCTCGGTGCAGGGGCTGGTAATACCCAGACAGAAGTGCTAGTTGCCGTTCTGGATAAGATGGGTATCCGTACCGAAATTGACTTATATAAAATGCTCGATCTTTCGGAGGAAGTTGGAAATACAATCATGCCCAAGCCCCAGGAAATAACAGACTCTAGTTTAATCATGGGTTATAGTGGCGTGTACTCCAGCTTTTTATTGCATGCAAATAAAGCGGCGAAAAAGTATGGAGTTGATGCCCGGGATATTTTGCTGGAGCTTGGTCGGCAAAAAGTGGTTGGCGGTCAGGAAGATACCATAATTGAAGTAGCTGAGCAAATGGCGTTTCAGAAAGAAGGGACTTTAAGATGAAACTAGTTCAACTAGCAAAACGGGTAGCCGAATCGCAAAAAAACGGACGTGAAATGGATAAGCTTACAATATCCAATCCTGATCTAACAGTAAATCAAGCATATGAAATTCAGAAGTTGAGCATAAATGAGACGATCACTGGTGATAACAGATTCATCGGGTGGAAGATGGGCTTGACGAGCAAAGCCAAACAACAGCAAGTAGGGGTAGAGGAAGCAATCTATGGCAGGTTGACATCTGCAATGGAACTAACTAAACCAGTATTAAAAGCTGGGGAACTCATTCATCCGAGAGTGGAACCTGAATTTGCTTTTTTGTTCAAGGATGAATTGAAAGGTGCAAATATAACGGCGAAAGATGTCTGGCCAGCTGTAGAATGTGTATTTCTTGCGCTAGAAGTTATTGACAGCCGTTATAAAAATTTTTCTTTTACACTGACCGATGTAGTAGCGGATAACGCATCCTCAGCCAAAATCCTGCTTAGCAATCAAGCATATTCTCCGTACCACACGGACTGGGCTCAAGCAGAAGTTACGCTTTATCAAAATGGTGAAATGCAAAAGAGGGGTCTTGGAGAAGCTGTACTCGATCATCCGATTCACTCGATTGTGGAACTTGTAAAAATGATTAGCCGTGAAGGACTTTCCATTCAAGCTGGAATGATTGTATTGGTAGGCGGAATTACAGATGCCGTTTCCATACAGGCAAACGATGAAATTATAGCAGATTACGGTGAACTAGGGAAACTGACATTACATGTTATATCGTGAAATATGGCAAAGGGGAGGGAATTAATTGCGTGAAGTTAATGCTTCGGAAGTGGTAGGTAATAGTAGATTTGGCCGTTTTCACTTAATGGTCTTTATGTGGTGTTTGTTCGCAATTACCTTCGATGGATTTGATATAGCCATGTACGGAGTAGGTTTACCTTTTATGATGGAGGAATGGAACTTGACGCCCGTCGAAGCTGGCGGAATAGCAAGTTATTCTTTGTTCGGAATGATGGTGGGAGCCCTCATTTTTGCACCCCTGGCGGATAAACTAGGGAGGAAGAAAGTGCTTGCCATTTGCATATGTTTATTCAGTGTTTTTACATTACTTTCAAGTTTTGCCACGAATCCTGCCTTTTTCTCGGTTATGCGATTCATAGCAGCCTTGGGAATGGGAGGATTAATGCCAAATGTCATCTCCTTAATGGCGGAATACTCACCCAAAAAGAATAAGGTGCTCATTGTAACCACTATGTACTGTGGTTATTCTATCGGAAGCATACTTGCTTCTTTAATTGGAATGTATGTGATGGAACAAATGAGTTGGAGGGTTTTATATTGGATAGGGGCTCTTCCCTTACTGGCACTGCCATTCTTCATGAAGCAATTTCCTGAATCGCTTTCCTATTATGTTATTCGAAAACAAGGAGCAAAGCTTGCTGGAATTCTGAATCGCATTGACCCTGAAGGCGACTATAAAGAGTCGGACGATTATGAGTTTGCCAAAGTCCAAGAAAGGGCAAAGGGCTTTCCAGTCAAGAAGCTCTTTGAAAATAAGCGTACTCTTAGCACTTTTGCTTTTTGGGTAGCTGCCTTTAATTGTTTACTTATGGTATACGGACTCAATACATGGTTACCCAAAATCATGCAGCAGTCCGGATACGGCCTTTCATCCAGTTTATCTTTCAATCTTATATCGGGAATAGGACAAATTGGCGGATCGATAATTGGAGGGTACTTGGTTGGGAAAATAGGTCATAGAAGAGTACTTGTATCACTCTGTGCCATAGGTACCGTCTGTTTTGTCATATTAGGATTGACCTCAAATGTAGTAGCATTATATATTCTGATCGCCTTTGGAGGCGCCTGTACAGTTGGCACGATGAATTTGGCCAATACGTATATATCCGAATATTATCCGCGTGAGATAAGGACCACCGGGATAGGTTGGGCCTTGGCTTTTGGTAGAATTGGAGCGATTGTTGCCCCTACATTAATAGGATTATTGCTTGCTGCAAACTATTCGCCACAAAATGCATTTATGGCCTTCACAGTCCCGAGCATAATGGCTGCCCTGGCGTTACTCGTTGTGAAAGAGAGGTTTGGCAGCTATGATAAACCGCAGATTGAGGAAAATATAAAACTAAAAGCAACATCGAATGTATAATATTATTTTTTAGTAGATGACCTAAATGTCAGCGGACAGTCATGCAACTGTTCCCTGACATTTAGGTCATTTTTTAGAAAATAAAAGAACTCACGAGTAAACCGGCTGAATTCACGAGTAAAACCGCCCAACTTACGAGTAAACCGGCTGAATTCATGAGTAAAACCGTCCAACTCACTTGTAAAGCACCCAAATTCATGAATAAACCGGCTGAAATTACGGGTAAACCATCCAAATACACGAGTAAAACTACAAACGAACTCCCTTTTATAGTATTTGATTGGAAAGTTATGTATAGTTAGTATTATATTAAAATTGAATATTCTGAAAAGATAAGGAGCGATGTTATGAGTTTAACAATCACTGATTTGTCCATCGGCCAGGTTGCTAGTATACAACGTACATTTAATGAATCTGACGTAAAATTATGTAATGAATTAACAAAAGATTACAGTCCGATTTATCAAGTGAATAAAGAAGCATGGAAAAGTAATTTCAGCAAGCCGGTTGTACCTGGTTTGTTAACGGAAGGCCTTATCACTCAAGTGATCAGTGAAAAACTCCCGGGTAGTGCCTGTATACTTTTACAAAAGGAATTGGTCTTTTATCATCCAGTACATATAGGCGATATGATTTCAGCGGAACTGGAGGTCATTGATATTAATTTGAATAGAGAGTGGGTTACGCTAAAGGTGACTTGCTTTAATCAGGCAGGAATTGAAGTCATTAAGGGTCAAGTTGTAATTTTTGTTTTAAGTAATCAAGGTATTAGGTGATGTGAATGGAAAATGTTAAAAACGCAATAAGGAATTGGGGATCAATTGAAGTAGATGAAAATGGAAGAATTATAGGCGCCACTGCTGATTTTTATGAATATTTCATGATGATGCCGACTGATTTGATAGGAAAGTCCATTACGAGAGTCATTCACACTTCTTCCAACTTTTCTTTGAAAGTTCTGGCCCACAAACATGTGTTTTCTGGTGTGATCAGCGGACACTCTTGTTTTATAAGGGTATTTCGACGAGAAGCTGATACCATTTATACCATAATAATCCGCCAGGACGAACTGGAATACAGTGATCTAATGTATTTTGCCAACACTTTGGAGAAGAATAAAGCCAAGAAAAATTCCGTTGTTCAAAGTCGATATAGCTTCGAAGAGATTGTTGGAAAGAGTAAGGAGATAGAGAGGGTAAAAGAGCTGGCCGCCAGAATAGCTACTAGCAGTTCAACAGTACTGCTTACAGGGGAAACGGGAACGGGAAAGGAACTTTTTGCCCAAGCGATCCATAGTTTGAGTACAAGAAAGGCACAGCCTTTTGTGCCGGTAAATTGTGCCGCGATTCCAGATGAATTATTTGAATCGGAGATTTTTGGTTATGAAGCTGGCGCTTTTAGCGGGGCAAAAAAAGAAGGTAAGCCTGGAAAAATAGAATTAGCCCAAAATGGTACGTTGTTTTTAGATGAGATCTCTGAATTGCCCTATCAGGCTCAAGGAAAGCTATTACGAGTTTTACAGGAAAGGGAAGTGGAAAGACTAGGCGGGACAGGGACTAAAAATGTTGATATACGTATTATCGCGGCGACGAACAGGGATTTAAGAACCCTTATTCAAGAAGGGAAATTCCGCCAAGATTTATATTATCGACTTTATGTTTTTGAATTGAAAATTCCTTCTTTAAGGGAGCGGCACGAAGATATTCTTCCTCTGGCATATCATTTCATCGAGCATTTCAATAACAAGTTAGGGTCCAATGTGAAAGAAATAGATCCTAAACTCCAAGATTGGCTTATCCAATATGAATGGCCTGGTAACATCCGTGAAATCAAAGCGATAATCGAAAGAGGAATGAATATCGTAGATGGAGGGACTCTAACTCTGGATTCTTTATATTTTACACCTAATTTCATATTGGAGGTTCCCTCATGTATGGATAATTCTATGTCCGGTACGTTGGATGAAGTTGTAGGCAATGCTGAAAAATCCGCCATTCAGCGGGCATTGAAAGATTCGGAAGGGGATCGTTCTTTAGCAGCTCAAAAGCTGAAAATTCATGTTGCTAGTTTATATAGGAAAATTGCCAAATACAAATTGAAATAGCTGTATCATCCAATGAAATGTAATCAGGGTAACCATTAGGGCACACTTATAAAGTGTGTATTTTTTTTGAGGTTTCGCAAATTTGATTTGCAGAAATGAGAAAAATGCAAACATGCGAAAGGTTTTGGAAACTATAGCCAAAATTGTAGCGGATTCAAGTTGGCACACAACTTGCAATAATAGTTTGTCATGTAAGAGGTTTCATGTTTCGTAGAATGTTCTAAATATGGGTTCAGATAAATTAGTAATTAATCAAGGGGGTAATGATGTGCTGAATTTTTCTTTTACGGAAGAGCAAGATTATTTTCGTAAAATATTGAAAGAATTTGCGAAGGAAGAGTTGCTTCCACATTATACAAAATGGGATCGCGAAGAGATTACTCCAAAACACTTGTGGAAAAAGCTGGGTGATCTTGGCGTGAATGGCCTTCGGATTCCAGTGGAATATGGCGGAAGCGGTGCGGATTGTGTGACAACGGGGATAGCTGCTGAGGAGATAGGTCGTGGTGATTTCAACCTTACTTACGCGGTGATGTTGAATGCATTAATCGGTGAAATTATCAATAATCACGCTAGCGAGGAACTGAAAAAGGAGTGGCTTCCCCAAATTTCAAGCGGTGAAAAAATTGTTGGCATTGCCATTACGGAGCCTTCCGCCGGTACGGATGCGGGCGGAATTAAAACAACAGCTGTACATAAAGGAAATAAGTATGTGCTTAATGGAGAAAAGTCTGGAATAAGTGTTGCTATGTGTGGAGATGCATTTGTTTTATTTGCAAAGACGGAACCTGAATGGGGAAATCGTGGGATAAGTGCTTTCATGGTACCTGCCGATATTCCGGGTGTTGAATGTAGAGGGTACACGGACATGGGGAATATCCCCATTGGAAGAGGTTCGATATATTTAACAGATGTCGAGATTCCGGAAGAGTATATGATCGGTCTTCAAAATAAAGGGTTTTCCCAAGTGATGAATGGGTTTGATTTAAGTCGGCTGTTAATAGGTCTGCAATGTGTGGGCACCGCTTCACAAAGTATTGATGAAACCATCGAATATGTGAAAATCAGGCATTCATTTGGTAAACCGTTGGCGACATATCAAGGGGTCTCCTTCCCCATTGTGACCCACCATACCCAATTAGAACTGGTGAAGTGGCAAGCCTACCGAGGCCTTTGGCTTCGTGACCAAGGGCTGAATCATAGTAAAGAATCGGCTTCCGTTAAGTGGTTAGGTCCTAAATATAGTGTAGAAGCTATCCATGAATGTTTACTGCTGAATGGCCATTATGCTTATACGAAGGAAATGCCTCTTGAGCAACGCTTGCGTGATGTGATTGGGTTGGAAATTGGTGATGGCACTGCTCAAGCCAATATGATGGTCATTGCAAAGGACATTATAGGAAAGGAGTTCCGTTCTCATTAGTCCAATGGATTGGTATTTTTGCATTCTGTTGAAACGGAAACTATTACGAAGAAACTGAAATTATTCACAGTCGTACCGATTAAGTTCGTAATTAACAGTGAAATGATGGGATACAAGGCAAATCACTAAGATAATGAAGGGAATGAAAACGATGGAATTAACAGATATAATCTATGAAAAAAATGGTGGGATTGCAAAGATAACAATGAACAGACCTAAAGTTTATAACGCTTTTCGTGCCAGAACCATTCAGGAATTAATTTGGGCTTTCCGGGACGCTTGGGATGATAATCGTGTTGGTATCGTGATTCTTACGGGAGCAGGTGAGAAGGCATTTTGTGTAGGTGGAGATCAAAAAGAAAAGGGAGAAGAAGGAGGATATAATCATTCGGGTGGTTTAGGGGGCGGAATGGGACTGGAAATCGAAACGCTGCACCAAACGATCCGCAACATTCCTAAGCCGGTCATTGCAGCGGTTAATGGGTTTGCCATCGGAGGCGGGCATGTTCTGCATGTCATTTGTGACCTAACCATTGCATCTGACACGGCAAAATTTGGCCAGAGTGGGCCAAAGGTCGGTAGTTATGATGCAGGTTTTGGTTCAGCTTATCTAGCACGAATTGTCGGAGAAAAGAAAGCAAGGGAAATCTGGTATTTATGTGAACAATACTCTGCACAAGAAGCAAAAGAAATGGGACTTGTGAACAAAATCGTTGCCTCGGAACAATTGCAAGAGGCAGCAGAGGAATGGGCAAGAAAGATCCTTGATAAGAGTCCTACTGCGCTAAAAATGCTCAAATATTCCTTTAATGCAGATAGTGCCAACATTCAAGGGATTTCTCAACTATCGATGGGCAGTTTAGCAATGTTTTACAATACAAAAGAATCGGAAGAAGGAAAAAACGCCTTCCTAGAAAAGAGGCCTGTAGATTTTAAAAAATTCAGAGGTTGATGAGGGGGATGAAAACTGGTGAAATTGGAGACGATTTTGACTCAGGAATATGTGGGGGAATTTAAAGGCGTTTGGCCAAATCGTACCATCTTGGATTATTTGAATGATGCTATAGTAAAGCATCCAGATAAGATGGCGATTATCGATAAAAAAAGTAGTTTTACTTACAAGCAGCTTGGTAAGTTGGTCGATCGGATCGCTTTGGGTCTCTTGCATATAGGATTGGGTAAGGGGGATGTTGTCTCTTTTCAACTGCCTAACTGGAATGAATTTATAATCTTGCATTATGCTGTTACAAGAATCGGTGCCATTAGCAATCCATTGATACCAATTTATCGAGATAGGGAAATTGGCTATATGGTTGGGATGGCAGAATCTAAAATGATTGTTGTACCAGAGTATTTCCGTGGGTTTTATTACCCTGACATGATTGAAAGACTAAGTCATCAATGGCCATCAATGAAACATATATACGTGATGGGTGACAGTGCGCCGAATGGGATGAAACTGTTCTCCTCTTTATTTGAGGAACCTTGGGAAGACCGGATGGATTCAGCTATTTTGGATGAAATCACACTTGACCCCAATGATGTGACTGAAATTATCTTTACCTCCGGAACCACAGGAAGTCCAAAAGGAGTTATGCATACCCATAATACTCTTTGTATATCAACGAATTATTGGATTGACCGCTTACATTTAACATCCGATGATGTTCTTTTCATGGCGTCAACGTTCGCCCATCAAACAGGTTTTGGTTATGGAGTTAGGCTCCCTACACATATTGGAGGTACGGGAGTCTATCAAGACATTTGGAATCCGAGAGAGTTTATTGAATGGGTAGAGAGGGAAAAGATAACGTTTACGGCCGGAGCTACTCCTTATCTGCAAGATACGGTCCAAATGGAGGGGATAGAAAGGTATGACCTTAATTCGCTACGAGTCTTCGTAGCTTTAGGTGCCCCGATTCCCAGGCATTTAGTAAAGGAAGCCATGGAAAAAGTCCCGTTCAAGATATTGTCAGGGTGGGGTCAAACGGAAGATGGCTTGGTAACCTTGACGAGACTTGAAGATCCAGAAGAAAAACTGACGAATACCGACGGAATTCCGTTTCCGGGAATGGAACTAAAGGTCGTAGATTTTGAAGGGAAGGTCTGTGCCCCGAATATAGAAGGCTCTTTATTAGTAAGGGGTCCGGCTCTTTTTGTCGGCTATTTTAAACGGATCGATGATACTTTAGCTGAATATAGTGACGGATGGTTCATTACCGGTGATCGAGCTTTCATTGATGAAGAAGGATATATTCGAATTTCTGGAAGAAACAAAGACATAATCATACGTGGCGGTGAAAATATTCCAGTCGCTTATGTAGAAAATGTATTGTATGAACACCCGGATATTTCTAGCGCTCAGGTTATTGCAGTTCCAGATTCCCGTCTTCAGGAAAAAGCATGTGCATGTATCAGCATGAAAACGGGGAAGAGCCCGATCACGATGGAATCCATGCAGGAATTTCTCTCGCAAAAGGGTTTGGCCAAACAATATTGGCCAGAATTTCTTGAAATTATGGATGACTTTCCTCGTACGGCAAGCGGGAAAATCCAGAAATTCCGGCTCCGGGAAATGATAAATGAAAAGTTAGTCGACAAGAAATAAGCAGTTTAAATAAATCCGTATTGACTAAATGGTGAAAGTGGAGGGAAATATATGAATAAAAGAATCGCATTTATTACCGGTGCCGGAAGCGGAATTGGCAGAGAGATTGCAAAAAAATTGGCTTCTCGCAATTTTAACATCATCGTGGCTGATATAAATCATAAAAATGCTGAGGAAACGGTTTCTTTAATCGAAAATTCGGGTTTTGGAGCCAGAGCCGTCCATTGTGATGTAACGAAATTAGAAAGTGTTAAAAAAGCCGTTGAAGAAACAGTGAATCATTATCATAAAATAGATATATTGGTTAATAATGCAGGCTGGGATAAGGTGGAACCTTTTTTAAAAAGTGATCCTATCACTTGGAAAAGGATTATCGATATTAATTTACTTGGCCAGATCCATACTTGCAAGGAAATTTTACCTCTCATGATTGAAAATGGTTACGGAAAGGTAGTAAATATTGCATCTGATGCAGCTAGAGTAGGATCAAGTGGAGAGGCAGTTTATTCGGCTGCTAAGGGAGGGGTGATTGCCTTCACAAAAACGATAGCAAGAGAAATGGCACGTCACAAACTCAACATCAATTGTATTGCGCCAGGTCCTGCAGATACGCCCCTATTTCAAGAAATAGGCTCATATAATGAAGGTATAGCAGGTGCCTTGGAAAAAGCGATTCCATTTCGCCGGCTAGCTCAACCAGAGGACATTGCCAGTGCTGTTGCCTATTTCGTTTCGGAAGATGCAGGGTATATTACGGGGCAAACTCTTTCCGTAAATGGTGGATTAACAATGGTTTAAAAATCAATATAGTTGGGTGGTTATGCAAGATTGAAAGGCTAGTAAACTTAAAGCATTAGGTTGAAAACTTTTTCTAATATGTTTGACAATTGGGTTTATCGTGTTAATATAAAGGCAAATGGAAATTAAATATACAATTTGTACCACTAGGGGTGCTTTAATGGTAAAAGTTTATTTTACCGCAGAAGCTGAGATTAAAGTATGACTTTAAGACCCTTAGAACCTGATCTGGTTTATACCAGCGTAGGGAAGTGGGGTCTGGAACGATACGATTCTGTATTTTTTCAAGCACAACCACTTTCTTTACGTTTAAGAAAGTGGTTTTTTGTTTGCAAAAAAAGGGGTGATAAAAGGTTTTTTCTGTAAGATTCATTGAAAAATACAAATTGGAGGTAAGGGACATGAAGTTTTCAGAGGAAATTCGTCGGGAAGTTGATCATATTTGGGAAGCTAGTTTTAATCACCCGTTTGTTGCAGGAATAGGAGATGGCACATTGCCATTGGAATGTTTTCGTTTTTATGTCATGCAAGATGCCTATTATTTATCTCATTTTGCCAGGGTTCAAGCTTTAGGGGCAGTCAAAGCTACAGATTTACATACAACAAGCAGGCTTGCCGGCCATGCACAAGGAACATATGAAGCGGAGTTGAAGCTTCATGAGAATTTTTCTGAGAGATTAGGCATCACAAAAGAAGAAAGGGACAATTTCAAACCCGCCCCGACTGCTTATGCTTATACTTCCCATATGTATCGTGCAGCTTATTCGGGACATTTAGGTGATGTTATTGCAGCCATCTTGCCGTGTTACTGGCTGTATTATGAAATAGGTGAAAAGCTGCAAGGTTGCATACCCGAAGAGCCGATTTATCAAGAATGGATAGCGGCGTACGGAGGAGAGTGGTTCCGCACTTTGGTGGAAGAACAAATTGCGAGGCTGGATGAGATTGCTGAAAAAGTAACGGACGAAGATAAGGAGAGAATGAAAGAGCATTTTATCCTGAGCAGCCAATATGAATATTCATTTTGGGAAATGGCTTATCGTTTAGAGAGATGGCCTGTGCACCAGGAAACACTGGAAGTATAAAGGAGAATGAAATAATGAAAAAAGGATTGAAATTAACGGATATATTAGTCACGATCGTGATTTCGGTAGCATTTGGAATCGTTTATATCCTTTGGGGTTCGATTTACTATTCCGTTAAACCATTAGGATTACATCTGGATCAACTTATTTATGGAATGTGGTTTATAGCTGGTCCCGTCGCCTTTTTAATTTTACGGAAACCGGGTGTGGCACTTTTGGCGGAGATTGCTGCAGCTTCCGGGGAATTCTTTCTAGGCTCTCCTTGGGGGCTGACCGTACTGTTATATGGGGTAGTCCAAGGTTTGTTCGCGGAACTGGTGTTCATGGCGTTCAAATATAAAAAATTCAATATGTCGGTGGCCGTTTTAGCTGCGGTAGCTTCATGCCTTGCATCCGTACTAATGGATTTTGTATATGGGGAAATTGGTGCGCTTTCCACTTGGAATCTATCTTTATTCATGATAGCGAGGTTTGTGGGTTCCATTTTCTTTGCAGGTGTGACTGCCTATTATCTAGTTAAAGTCCTGGAAGCGACAGGAGTAACTAATCTTGTTCGTCCGGTTTCAAATAAAGATTATGCAGAACTGGATCAAAATTAGGTTGAGAGCCATGGAACCAATCATTTCTGTAGAGAAGTTAAGAATGAAATATCCCGGTGATGAATCTTTGATTTTCAAGGACCTATCTTTATCGTTTGATAAAGGAGAAAAGGTACTATTGTTGGGACCATCAGGATGTGGTAAGTCCACTCTTTTGCAAGTGTTAAGCGGATTGATTCCGAATTCCATCGAAGTCCCGATGAAAGTTGAAGAAATGAAATGCCCTTCTTCATGGGGGTATGTTTTTCAAGACCCTGATAGTCAGTTTTGCATGCCATTTGCCGATGAGGAAATCGCCTTCGTCCTTGAGAATCTTTCCGTCCCTAAAGATGAAATGAAAGGGAAAATCCAAAATCATCTCCGTAAAGTAGGATTGAACCTAGGCCATACAAGTATAGAAACATTGTCAGGCGGGATGAAACAGCGTCTGGCAATCGCTTCAGTATTGGCCCTTGAACCAGAAGTGATATTTTTGGATGAACCAACCGCCATGCTTGATCCGGAAGGAACAAAGGAAATCTGGGACTTGTTGAAGGAAGTTGGTCGAGACAAAACGGTTATAATCGTCGAGCATAAAATTGACCATGTTTTAGAATTCATCGATCGAATCGTGCTTTTTAATGATGACGGTCAAATCATGGCCGATGGTCCAAGAGACACCATTCTTTCACGATATAAATATGAAATGAAAGAATATGGAATATGGTTTCCAGGTGTTTGGGATGAATATGTAAATGAGCATGCACCCATTCGTGAACACCAATTTACAGATGGTTCACTCCTTATGCATGTGCAAGGATTTAGCGGTTTTCGGAATAAAGAGGAAAAAATCAAGATTAAAGAGCTGAAGGTTCATTCAGGGGAATGGATTGTAATCAGGGGAGAAAATGGCGCGGGAAAGAGCACTCTTTTGCATGCACTGATGCAGTTCATAAAAACGGATGGTAAGTATGAATTAATGGGGACCCCCATTAAAAGGGTGAAAAACCCAACGGAGAATATGACGTTTGTCTTTCAAAATCCTGAGTTTCAGTTCGTTGCAAATACTGTATATGAAGAGATTGCCTATTCATTGCGGATTGACAAACGGCCTCAACAAGAAATAGATGAGAGGGTCCGCACATTGCTTAAAGTGTTCGGCCTTATGGCACATCGGGATAAACATCCGTTTCAATTATCAATGGGTCAAAAGCGCCGCCTAAGCGTAGCTGCCTCAATCGTAATAGATAAAAAAATCATTCTCCTTGATGAGCCGACCTTTGGCCAAGACTCGAAAAATACCTTTGCATTACTTGAATGGTTTGAGGAATATCGAAGGCGCGGAATAACAGTGGTCATGGTAACTCATGACGATCATATTTCAAAAAACTTTGCAACCAGGATCTGGACGGTTAAGGACGGAAACGTAATAAGTGATGAAAACATTGCGCAGGCCGGATTTTTGGAGACTGAAGTTTTATCACTTTAAAAGGAGTGTCATGTAGATGAATGTTTCAAATACAGAAACATGGCTCCATAGAATTAATCCAAGCCTTAAACTTGGTGTACTGATCGTGTTATGCATCGTGGCGTTATTCATTCATGACCTGAATTATATGATGAATATCACCATTGGCGTATTACTTTTATTTTTGTTTTTTACCGGGCATTCGATAAAACGAATCTTACTTTTATCGATTCCCTTTTGTTTCATTTTTATATCCACCTCTTCCGCAATGATATTATTCGGGCAAGGTAAGACGCTCTGGTTTGAGTGGGGCCTAATATCGATAACGGAAGAAAGTTTCATGAGGGGAATACTTGTGGGCTTTCGAGCTTTGTTCTTTGCGGCCCTTGGTTTAACGTTTTCCTTAACGACAAGGCCAGTGAACTTGTTTTATTCGTTAATGCAGCAAGTGAAGCTTAAACCGAAGTATGCCTATAGTTTCATGGCGGCATTAAGGCTGATTCCCATCATGATGGAGGAGTTCCAAACGATACGAAACGCGATGAAGGTACGCGGTTTCGAAAGGGGAAAAGGGCTAAGATCGGTATATTTTAAGATGAAAGCCTATTCCATCCCGTTGTTATCCGGAAGCATAAGACGTGCTCACCGAATCGCGGTTGCGATGGAGGCAAAGCGATTTACAGACACTCGGAATCGAACATACTATTATGAATTTGGGTTTTCAAAAAAGGATCATGGTTTCATTTTGTATTTTATCATCCTGCTGTTGGCCGGCTTTTATCTATCGATTCAATTCCCGTTAGTATCTATTTGATTTTATGAGATTGTAATTTTACTAGTTAGGGGTTCTTAGTATGAATGCACATGAATTGCATATTATTTCTACTGGGAAACAGCCAATTGAAAAGTTTGTCGAGATCGCTTCAAACATTCAGGAACATGTTGATTTCTTTTATCTAAGGGAAAAGCAAATGAGTGCATCGGAACTCTATCGAGCAGTGACCCTATTACATGATAATAAGATTCCGCTTTCTAAGATCGTCATTAATGACCGGATGGATGTAGCCTGGGTACACAAAGTATTTGGTGTGCAATTGGCTTTTCATAGTTTAGATGCGGGAGTCGTAAAAGGAGCTTTTCCAGGGATGAATATTGGCTGTTCGATCCATTCCATGGATGAAGCGAAAGCCGCATTCAGCAAAGGAGCCAATTACGCGATTTATGGACATGTTTTTGAAACGGATTCAAAAATCGGACTTCCTCCTAAGGGAGTTAAGGAGCTTCATGCAATCACAAGAAATGTCAATATTCCGATAATTGCGATAGGCGGAATAACACCTTTCAATTGCCAAGTCGTGCTGGATGCGGGGGCGCGCGGAATTGCCGTCATGTCAGGTGTGCTTGAAGCCGAAAACCCGGTTAGAGCCGTTAAAGAATATTCGAAGTCTTTGGGAAAGGAGACATTAGATGAATTCCATATATGATGCAATCATTGTCGGGGGAGGAGTAATAGGTGGATCCATTGCTTTTCAATTAGCCAAACGAGGCAAAAAGGTCCTTTTATTGGAAAAAGATAGACTCGCCAGTAAAGCATCCAGTGCTGCAGCCGGGATGTTAGGGGCACAATCCGAGTTGGATGCTGATAACCCGCTTTTTACATTGGCAAGCCGAAGCAGAGGGATGTTTCCTGCACTGGCGGAAGAATTAAAAGACATAAGTGGAATAGACATCGAATTAGTGAACAAGGGCATGTTTAAGGTGGCGCTAACGAACGATCAGGTAGCAGAGTTGAAGAACATGATCAGAGTCCAGCAAGATGCGGGACTTGAGGCTGAATGGCTATCGACTGCCGAAATGAGGAAAACGGAACCGCTTCTATCGGATGAGATTAAGGGGGCCATGTTCATTCCGAAGGATGGACAAGTTTCTGCCACTAGGCTGTCGCTCGCATTTACTGAATCTGCAGCTGCCCTTGGTGTAGACATAAAGGAATTCGTTCATGTCTCCGATTTAGTTACGGAAAACGGATGTGTGACGGGAGTGGTCACGAACATAGGTGGATTTTCAAGTGAAAATGTCATCGTGGCAGGTGGGGCTTGGAGTGCTTTCCTCCTTGAAAAATCAGGGATGGGACTCAACAGTTATCCAGTAAAGGGTGAGTGCTTTTCCGTCCGGACCGATCGTCCATTGCTTGAAAAGACAATCTTCTCACATGGCTGTTATCTTGTACCCAAAGTTGGCGGAAGAATCATTGTCGGGGCAACGGTTAAAGCGAACACTTTCGATCAAAAGGTAAGTCTTGACGGGATTTCTACGTTAATAGAAAAGGCAGCGCAATTGCTTCCGGCGATTAAAGGAACCGAATTGGAAAAGACATGGGCAGGTATACGGCCCCAAACTGGGGACGGCTTGCCGTACTTTGGTGAACATCCTGCATGCAAAGGACTTTTCATTGCAACGGGGCACTACAGGAATGGCATCCTGCTTTCGCCAATTACAGGTGTACTTATAGCTGATCTTTTAGAAAGGAAGACACATGCCGAATGGTCCGTTTTTCGATTGGATCGTTCGGTACAGACTCTTTTTTCTTAATGGAGGTGGATGAATTGGAATTGATTATTAACGGGGAAAAAATAAAGATTCCTGCTGATGAATCAACAGTTACAGGGCTTTTGCAACACTTTGATTTACATCAAAAAGTGGTGATCGTTGAATTGAATGATGAAATATTAGCAAAAGAAAGTCTAAGTGAAACACTTTTGTCAAATGGAGACAAGGTAGAGATTGTACATTTTGTAGGAGGCGGATGATATGTTAAAGATAGGTTCTTATGAATTTTCTTCAAGATTGTTATTAGGTACAGGAAAGTATCCAAACTTTGATGTTCAAAAGCAATCAGTGGAGGTTTCGGAGACGGAAATATTAACATTTGCGGTCCGGAGAATGAATATCTTTGAAGCAAGTCAGCCCAATTTTTTAGAAAAGCTTGATTTGAAAAAATACACACTCCTTCCCAATACAGCAGGAGCTAAAACTGCCAAAGAGGCAGTGCGCATAGCACATCTTGCAAAGGCATCTGGCTTATGTGACATGATTAAGGTAGAAGTCATAGGCTGTCAAAAAACATTGCTGCCTGATCCGATTGAAACCTTAAAAGCTGCTGAAGAATTAGTGAAACTGGGATTCACCGTATTACCCTATACTTCTGATGACGTGTTGCTCGCTAAGCGCCTGGAAGAAGTTGGGTGCCATGCAATTATGCCTGGCGCTTCACCAATTGGCTCTGGTCAAGGCATTATAAACCCACTGAACTTACGATTCATCATGGAACAATCTGAGGTTCCTGTAATTGTCGATGCAGGGATTGGAACGCCCTCCGATGCAGCAATCGCCATGGAATTAGGGGCGGATGGCGTATTGCTTAACACTGCTGTTTCCGGCGCAAAAGACCCTGTCAAAATGGCGAAAGCAATGAAACTTGCCATTGAGGCAGGTCGATTAGGGTATGAAGCAGGAAGAATCGAAAAAAATTATTACGCGATAGCAAGCAGCCCAATTGAAGGATTGAGCATTGGATGAATGAACGTTATTCACGACAAGAACTTTTTGGCCCCATAGGGGAAGAAGGGCAATTGAAAATTCGCAAAAAACATGTTTTGGTGATAGGAGCGGGTGCTCTCGGTACGGGAAGTGCAGAAGGTCTTGTACGAGCAGGGATTGGGAAACTCACCATTGTGGACAGAGATTATGTAGAGTGGAGCAACCTTCAAAGACAACAGCTTTATTGTGAAGATGATGCTAAAAAAAGGATACCGAAAGCAGTGGCAGCAAAGAATCGTTTGAAGGCGCTAAATTCGGACGTTATCGTAAAATCGCATGTGGCGGATGTCTCGGTAGATGAATTGGCGAAGCTTGTTGAAGGCGTGGATCTAATATTGGATGCCACAGATAATTTCGATACCAGGATGCTTATAAACGATACTGCGCAAAAATATAATATACCTTGGATTTACGGTGCCTGTGTAGGGAGTTATGGGATAAGTTACACGATAATCCCAGAGGCGACACCATGTTTGAATTGTTTGCTGGAAACGGTTCCAATTGGAGGACTGACATGTGATACGGCGGGGATCATCAGCCCTGCTGTTCAAACGGTCGTTGCCCATCAACTGGCGGAAGCATTGAAAATCCTTGTGGAAGATTTTGGATCACTAAGAAACAAAATCGTTTCATTTGATCTTTGGAAAAATGAATATTCATCCATAAATGTAGCGCAATTAAAAAAAGATTCTTGTTTGTCATGCGGGTCAAATCGAACGTACCCCCATCTCTCCTATTCAAATCGAACGAAAACAGCCGTTTTATGCGGAAGGGATTCTGTCCAGATTCGGCCGGCGATGAATCTTGAAAGAGACTTAGCGGAAATCGAAAAAAATCTTCTCGCACAAGGTGGTAAGATCGTCAGGAATCCTTATTTACTTTCATTTACGATCGGAACCCATCGGTTGGTCATTTTTAAAGATGGGCGGGCGTTGATTCATGGAACAAAAGATATTTCCGAAGCAAAAACGTTATATCATCGTTATATTGGCTGAACTGTATTCATGGAATGACAAAGACTTAAAACGCTAAAATCAGTGGCCCTTATAATAGGAAGAAATCGAAAATTCCTTTTGTGATTTATGTGCTTCACAAACGTAAAACAAAAGCGGTGTCTGCCTTTTCCGGGCGGCACCGCTTTTTTTTTGGAACGATTATTTAAGCAGCCTACATATCATGACTGCTATTATGCTTCTGACGGGAGTGCTGTCTGTTTTTCACCTTATGAGAACCGCTTAACGGTGCAGGTTGACCTGGGTTATTTCCTTTAGGTGCATTTTTTCGAATATCTTTACCATCGTTTTTGTTCATGTGCGATCCCTCCTATCTCTTAAGATAATCAGTCCGTGAAATTTTATTCACATACATATATTTGCAAACCTCGTACATGCTATGGATGGACACTAATTAAGGAGCTGAACCAAATGCAGGATAAACAGGATAAGCGAAGGACTTTCCAGGAAGCCCAGCAAAGTTATCAACAAGTATTTGATGTATACTCATCCATTGAGAAGAGCGCACCGAATTACGGAACGGAATTGAAACATGTGAAACAGGAAGTGAACGAGGCCTATCAGCAAATACGATCCGCTTTAGTCACCGCTTCCGAACACCAGAAAGAACAATTAAAAAAATTCGAACAGGATATTCAGGCAATCGTCAATGAGGTCAATTCAGAGGACTATTGAGTGGCAGGTTCCATCATTGTGAGTATTTCGCGTTTCACTTATGCATTTCCTGATTTTAGAATGGAATAGGCTTTTTGAAAAAAGCAGTACTCTGCCATTGCAAAAAGCCTATCCTATTTAAAGCCTAGAAATGAGGGAAATCATTGGTTTTTCTTTCTTTTTTTATTATTTTGCCTTTGCATTTCCGATAATGGCGGTTCATTTCCCAGTTCATCATTGTATCCTGCTCCAATACCTTGCGCTTTTGCTGCATTCATACCTGGAATAACATGATTTGCCTTTTGTTTTGTCATTTCGACACCTCCACCCATAGAATGCGATAATGTTGAATGATTATGTATGAAGTGCTAATATGTTTTGCTGGAATAATTTATCAGGCTACAAATTGGGGTATTTTCAATAAAATGCATATGGGTAAGGCTTCCAAAATGCACTTTAATATGTGGGGAATTTTTTTCTATAAGAGAAACTTATCAAAAACAATAACTTTCTTGTTATTTACTTATACTCATTTCTATATTAGTATTAAGTTGAAGGAAGAGTTAGGGTGGGAGAAGAGAGAGAAAATTCGACAAACTAACTTTTTTACTTATATTTATAGTAAACATGGTTTCAGTGAACCAGGTTTTACTTTTATGTGCAGAATAAGTTCTGACAGTTTAATAGGGGGTAATATTCATGACGAAAAATGACGTATACCAAGCGCGTAAGTCCTTTGAGATTGATGGGCAACGCTACAACTACTACAGCTTAGACGCTATTGAAAAAGCAGGGGACGGCAAAGTATCACGCCTTCCATATTCCATTAAAGTATTACTTGAAGCGGTACTTCGCCAAGTGGACGGAAGAGTAATCACAAAAGAACACGTTGCGAACCTTGCTAAATGGGGAACAAGCGAGCAACAAGATATAGATGTTCCGTTCAAGCCATCACGTGTAATCCTACAAGATTTCACTGGTGTTCCAGTTGTTGTTGACTTAGCTTCTTTACGTAATGCTTTCGCAGCACTTGGTGGGGACCCTGACAAAATCAACCCGGAAATCCCGGTTGACCTTGTAATTGACCACTCTGTACAAGTTGATAAAGCAGGTACAATGGATTCCCTTGATGCCAATATGGATCTTGAATTCGAACGTAATGCAGAGCGTTACCAGTTCCTAAGCTGGGCTCAAAAATCATTCAACAACTATCGTGCAGTTCCACCTGCAACTGGTATCGTTCACCAAGTTAACCTAGAGTACCTTGCAAACGTAGTTCATGCTGTTGAAACTCCAAACGGCGACTTCGAAGTATTCCCTGATTCTGTTTTCGGTACAGATTCACATACTACAATGATCAACGGTATTGGTGTTCTTGGTTGGGGTGTCGGCGGTATCGAAGCAGAAGCAGGCATGCTTGGACAGCCTTCTTACTTCCCAGTTCCAAAAGTGGTTGGTGTTAAACTGACTGGCGAACTTCCTAAAGGTACAACGGCTACTGACCTTGCATTGAAAGTAACACAAGTTCTTCGTGCACACGGCGTAGTTGGTAAATTCGTTGAGTTCTACGGCCCAGGAGTAGGATACCTTCCACTTGCTGACCGTGCAACAATCGCTAACATGGCTCCAGAATACGGTGCTACAGTTGGTTTCTTCCCTGTTGATGCAGAAGCGATCGATTACATGCGCTTAACAGGCCGTGATGAAAAACAAATTAAAGTGGTTGAATCATATTGCAAAGAAAATGGATTGTTCTACTCTCCTGAAAACGAAGATCCAGCATACAATGATGTTGTGGAAATCGACCTTTCAGCAATTGAACCAAACCTTTCAGGCCCTAAACGCCCGCAAGATTTGATTCCACTTTCTCAAATGAAAAAATCTTTCCATGACGCTATCAATGCACCTATGGGCAACCAAGGTTTCGGCATGGACAATTCTGAATTGGATAAAGAAGTAACTGTTAAATTTGCCGATGGTAAAGAAACGGTGATGAAAACAGGTGCGATTGCAATTGCTGCAATCACAAGCTGTACGAACACTTCTAACCCATATGTAATGCTTGGAGCGGGTCTTATTGCTAAAAAAGCAGTTGAAAAAGGCCTAACTGTTCCAGATTATGTAAAAACATCATTGGCACCAGGTTCTAAAGTTGTTACTGGTTACCTTCGTGATGCTGGTCTTCAACCATACCTTGACCAATTAGGATTCAACGTAGTTGGTTACGGTTGTACTACATGTATCGGTAACTCAGGTCCATTGGCTGACGAAATCGAAGCAGCTGTTGCTGAAGCAGATCTTCTGGTAACATCAGTACTTTCAGGTAACCGTAACTTTGAAGGACGTATTCACCCACTTGTGAAAGCAAACTATCTTGCTTCTCCTACTTTGGTTGTTGCTTACGCTCTTGCTGGAACTGTGGACTTTGATCTAAACAACGATTCACTTGGTAAAGACAAAGATGGTAACGATGTATACCTTGCTGACATCTGGCCATCACAAGAAGAAGTTAACGCTGCTGTTAAAGCAACAGTTACACCTGAGTTATTCCGTAAAGAATACGAAACTGTATTCAACGATAACAAACGTTGGAACGAAATCCAAACTAGCAATGAAGCGATTTATGCTTTCGATTCTAAATCAACATACATTCAAAATCCTCCATTCTTTGAAGGATTATCACCAGAACCTGGTTCAGTTAACCCACTTTCCGGTTTGCGTGTAGTTGGTAAATTCGGTGACTCAGTTACAACTGACCACATTTCTCCTGCAGGTGCAATCGGTAAAGATACACCAGCTGGTATCTACCTTCGTGAAAACGGTGTGAAACCGCGTGACTTTAACTCTTACGGTTCTCGTCGTGGTAACCATGAAGCGATGATGCGCGGAACGTTCGCTAACATCCGTATCCGTAACCAAGTTGCTCCAGGTACAGAAGGTGGATTCACAACTTACTGGCCAACAGGCGATGTAATGGCTATCTATGATGCTTGTATGAAATATAAAGCTGATGGAACAGGTCTTGCAGTCATCGCTGGTAAAGACTATGGTATGGGAAGCTCTCGTGACTGGGCTGCGAAAGGTACTAACCTTCTTGGCATCAAAACAGTCATCGCTGAAAGCTTTGAACGTATTCACCGTTCTAACCTTGCATTGATGGGTGTTCTTCCTCTTCAATTCAAAGAAGGCGAAAACGCTGAAACGCTTGGATTGACTGGTAAAGAAGCGATCGCAGTTAAAATCGACGAAACAGTTAAACCTCGTGATATCGTAACAGTTACAGCTACTGATGAAGCTGGAAACGTAAAAGAATTTGATGTGCTTGTTCGTTTCGATTCCGAAATCGAAATCGACTACTACCGTCACGGTGGTATCCTTCAAATGGTATTACGTAATAAATTAAAAGGCTAATTTCAGCTTTTAGGAAGCGGTAAACCTACTTGTCAGGTTTACCGCTTTTTTTGTGTCAAGTTTTTGAAACAAAGCGATATCATGATATGATTTGAAGGAATTACACTTTTCCGGATGTCCTTTTATTGTTAAGATGGAATAGGGAAGTTGTTCTATTTCTGGAAATGGAATAATATTTTTATTGTAATGGGACTAGGAGGACGAGTATGCTTAAAAAAATTATTGCTTCGGTGGCCTTACTGTCACTTATTACGGTAGCGATCGTGCAGGCAATGGATAATGAACCGAAGGGAAATGACGAAAAAGATGCTTTGGGCGGATTGAAAATTGAAGCTAAAGCACCGAATTTCTCCCTGAAAACTTTGGATGGGAAACAAGTTGAATTATCTGATTATAAGGGTAAAAAGGTAATGTTGAATTTTTGGGCAACGTGGTGTCCGCCTTGCAAGAAGGAAATGCCGGATATGGAGAAATATGCACAGCAAGCTGGTGATGATGTGGTCGTTCTAGCCGTCAATATTGACCCCGAAAACGATGTACAAGCATTTGTAGAGGATAATGGAATTACTTTTACAATTCCGCTGGACAGTCAAAGTGCCAAGAATCCAGTGAATGAGCGTTACAGGATTCTCAGCATTCCAACAACTTACTTCATCGATAAAAAAGGCATTATCAGGAATAAGGTAATTTCAGCCATGCAACTTAAAGATATGGAACGAAATATAAATAGCATGCAGTAGGAGAAACTTTATGAAGTACCATCAGAATGGAAGAAATTATCGTCACTTGGTACAGACGGCGGTAAGGGAGCAGATATCTGAAAAACAACGGGAATGTATTTTCAGAACAAAATGGTTCAATTGGCTTTTTACCGAAATTAGTCTACAGTTGGACGGAACCTTTATGAGGTTCCGTTTTATTGTGTGTTAACAAAGTTGTCAAAATTTAATGATAAAATCTAAAAATTTTAAAAATTATGGTTAATGTTTATGAAAAAAGGGTTAAAGTATAAAGAGTGGAGAAATGGAACTTATTCGGATTTAAAAATCTGATAATTATGACAATTTTAAGGACGGAAACCATATAGTCATAATTTTACGTTAATTTGGCAATACTGAATAGTATATTAAAATAAGTAGGTGAAAAGCATGAAAAAAAGAAAAAGGACATTTGAAGAATTAATAAAAGAAAACAAAAAGGAATTATTGATGGACGTTAAACAAATGGAGAGAATTGAGGAACGTCTTGAAAAGAAACATATGCAAAAGGCTGAATAAGTTTTGCAATATATATTAAAAAGAGCCAGTGCCATGAAGGTCCCTTCAAAGTGCTGGCTCTTTTTTCATGGCTTTTTCAAAAACTGGCATTCATGAATTTCCTCTTTTTTATCCATGATAAGAGAAGGAGGCGATAGAATGGGTAATCCAAAAAAAGATTCCAAACACTTTAGACCGAGCCATCTAGGGACACAACCAATAGCAGCGGGTGGGAATAACGGTAAGAAAATGCAGGACAAATCCGGGAAACATCCTCAGGTCATTCAAACTAAAGGCGAATAATCAAGTTATAGTAAAGTGATCGTAATAATATTATGTAAATAAAAAATCATGAGGTGAAAATATAATGGGCTCATATAAACACAATCAGGATAACCGTTTGGATAATGTTGAAAAAATTCAGGATGCAATTCAAAATACAGAAGAAAACATAACCGCTGCAAATGAAACGTTATCATTCTCTTCAGGTGTGGAGAAACAGGCAATTGAGGCCAAAAATGAACGAAGAAGAAAGAGCATTGAAGGAATGAAGGAAGAAATGCAAGATGAGCAAGAAGCACGGGAAAGCGGTTATAGTAACGATAATATGTAAACAACTAAGTAAAGGGGAGAAAGAGGGCAAAATCTTTCTCCTCTTTATTTTTAGTTTTTCATGGCAGGGAAGCAGTCAATCAAGACAGCTTAAATGAAAATTGCACATTTGTTATGGTAGAATGTTTATTGCAATAGAAATGAAAGTGGGGAAACGTAATGTTCATAGCTGAAAACGAAATTGAAGTGCGGTACGCAGAGACAGATCAAATGGGTGTTGTTTACCATGCGAATTATTTGATATGGATGGAACTGGGCAGGACAAAATTGATAAATGATTTAGGGTTTTATTATGCTGATATGGAAGCGGATGGCATCCTCTCACCTGTTATGGATATTCAGGCTTCGTATAAAACCCCTGTTAGATATGGTGATAAGGTAAAAGTTAAAACCTGGATTGAAAAGTATGACGGCTTACGGGTCATTTATGGGTATGAGATCGTTAATGGGAAAAATGAAGTGGCGGCTACAGGTCATTCTTCCCACGTATGCGTTAAAAAGGAGAGCTTCCGCCCGATATCCATTAAACGAATGTATCCTGATTGGCATGAGGCCTATGAGAAAAATAAAAAGCAGGATGAATTGGATTAATTATATTTATTGAGGTGATCAAGAAATGGCTTTTGGGATTAAACGGGGGGACGTAGTAGCCTGGAAGCAGAAAATAGATCAAGGTCAAATAGCTTTTTTAACTCATTATTGGCTAGATGACCGATTTCCTGGCTGCAAGACGGTTACTAAAGTGGGATGCAAAGATTTACTGCGTTTATCGGAGTGGGGTAAGAAATACGGGCTAAAAAAAGAATGGATTCACCACAGGAAGGATGGCTATTCTCATTTCGATCTTTTAGGGGATAAGCAAGTGGAAATTTTAAGGGCGGAACATATAAAAGAGCGCCTGCTCGATTGAACAAGAAAAAACAGCAGTTAACACCGCTGCTTTATTGTCAGGCACTTTTTTTATAGTGGAATTCTGGTTCTGTCAGTTTTTCATTAAAAGTAATGAGTAAATCGTGATCATCAAAGTACCATAAATCTTTTTCTTCTACATAAAAATTAATCTCATTCATAGTTGTTACTGCTGCTGCTGTTTCAGGTTCTTCTTGCATGATACCTAATGAAAAGCCGCTTTGGACGGTACTATGCCCGCCATATCTTACATAAAAGCGCAAATGAGAGCCTTCTTGAAGCCCCAGCTCATCAATATACCACTTGGCTGCTTGATCGGAAATGGTCAGTTTCATACTAATTCTCCTTCCTAGAGGTTCGTTATTAAAGTATAAAGTAATTATGAAGTAGAAGCGAATAATGTGCGTTTCAGAAAGGAAACAACCATGGATATTATGTATAATATTTGTTTCATAACTCGAAAAAGATCCAACGAAGTTGAAGTGTTGATGCTATTTCGCCAAAAGAATCCGAATAGGCATAAATGGAATGGTATAGGTGGGAAAATAGAACAAGGTGAAACCATTGATGAATCGATGGAACGGGAAATTCTTGAAGAAACTGGATTGAAGGTAAAGGGGATGGCCTTTCGAGGGATCGTGACATGGAATCAGACGGGCGGAATGTATGTTTACCGAGCTGAAGATGCTGGGGGCGGACTATCTGCCTGTGATGAAGGGGAACTTGCCTGGAAGCCATTTAAATGGGTTTTGGAGTCAAATGAAGTTGTGTCCAACATAAAGTATTATCTAAAAGATATATTACAGGATGAACCATCACTAGAATTTGCCTGTACCTATGAAAATGAACACTTAATATCGGTCATAAAGAAGCCATTGCCTGATTTTGCAAAAGAATTGATCTTCACCAATTGAAAACCGCCCAAGTGCGGTTTTTTGCCTATTATGATTCCTGGAATATTCGGGGAATTGGTATAGGGTAAGCAAGATACGGAAAATTTTAATCCTAAAAGCAATATACCATCTGGGGATGCTGATTTGTGGAAAAGGAGATGGGGCTCCTTTCATTTTTGGCTCATAAGGACATGTATGGATATGAGATGTTTCGAACAGCTCAAACTGATGGTTAATTACATTATAAAAGAAAGCTGCAGTTTCCTTAGAAGGACTGAAAAGGAAATATTTATGCGGCCGGAGAAGTTGGGTATTGCTCATTTTCAAGATCAATGGGCAGGATGGAACGCCTTTTAAGATATACTCCGTAAGGCCGTTTCGCACACAAATGAGTGCGCACAAAAATAGCTGCAGATTCCTCTGCAGCTATTTTGTATTTTCTTTTGCTTCTGCCTCGGCAAGCTTTCTCAGCAAGACGGGTGTAGGCATATGCATGATTTGTTCTAAAGGCAAATTTAGTGACTTTGATAACTTTAATGCGGTTTCCGGTGATATTTGCAATGGCTTCATGGCACTTTCTCCTAACGATATTTAATAGTTAGTTCCAGTGTAGCCTCTGTTCTGCAATTATTCAATCCTTACTTGACCATTCCTCCATTAAACAAGATCCATACTATCCTTTTGATGGGAAGTTAATGCAGAAATGATCCGGGTCCATTTACCTTGACAAAAGAATTGCAATGAAGCCAGAATAAAAATATATATAGTCTTAATGAATCATTTACTTTAAAGATAATCGATTTATTTTTAATTAATTGATAGTAAGACTCGTATCGGCTTGGTGGAATATCTTGGATTCACTTCGAATTAAGGGGGAGAGGGATGTGGAGATTTTCAAAAAAGGCAAGCTGGAACAAGCACTCTGGTTTCAAAAAACAAAAGAAACAGATGGCATATTGGATGTAAGCAATGAACAAGTGAAACGGCATATGAATATCATCGATTTAACTGAATACGATTTAAAGCTGATACGCTTTTAAGGAAATAAAAGAGGAAGTGAGAAGGAAAATCTCGTTAGTTAGTCAAGAAGTCCTGTATTTAAGTGAAGAAACGGATGCTTCCGTTAAGCAATGGATAGAAAGCGGTCAATATGTCAAAATGCAGATCGCAACGCGCGCTGAACAATCACTTTGTTCCAAAACATTGGCTGAAGAGGGGCAGAATCGTATGCAGATCTTAACGGAAAAGATACAAACCTTGTTATCTTCATGAAAAATGTTGATGAAAATCTCGTTTTATTAAACCAATTTTTCCTAAGCATTACCGAGTTTGTTATGCTTGTACAGGGAATAAGGCGAACATGGTGATGGATTTGCAGTTGTTTCAAATGAGGTCAGGAAACTTGCAGAACAGACTAAAAAATCGATAGCTGAAATCGTGCAAACATCTAATGAATATATGAAAGATTTTCTTGATTCCATCCAAAGGGTCAAGGAAGCGGTTCAAGCAGGAGAGAAAGAATTGGAGTTAACAGAAATTCTTTAATGAAATAATCGGGCTTATCAAAGGGAATAAAACCGTTTCTGCAGAAAAGGAAACGGAAATTCAGGGATTGGTGTCAACCATCAAGGAAATCGGGACCGATACTGAAAAGGGTTCAGGGCATGCCGGTATCCTGAATAACACGGCTAATGAATTGTAGAATGGAAAACAGGCCCATACATAAGGGCCTGTTTTCACTTTGATCTTACAACCACTTTACCTTCGGTTCAGTTTTATCGATAATCCGCTTGATGTTTGCGCGATGCCGGTAAAAAATGAAGATCGTTATTAAACTGATTACAATAATGAGCGCCGTGTCATGAATATGAAAAACTAAACTGTAGATGAGAGCAAGTAGACAAGCAATCATGGATGAAAGCGAGACATATTTGGATATGTATAAGGATATAAAGAAAATGATGACGGCAAAGACAAAAAACCATGGTTCATAAGCAAGAATGACACCAGCAGAAGTTGCCACCGCTTTTCCGCCCCGAAAGTTTGCAAAAATGGGAAACATATGACCGATGACCGCAATAACTCCGGCTAGCAATAAATGCATGTCCACGCCTAGCATATACGGCAGACAAGTTGCTAGGGTACCCTTAAGTATATCCATGATGGTAACGGTTAGCCCTGCCTTGACACCAAGTGTCCTGAAGGTATTTGTCCCGCCCAGATTTTTACTGCCATGCTCCCGGATGTCGATTTTGTAAAATTTTTTACCAATTATTAAACCGGAAGGAATCGAGCCGATCAGGTAGGCAGCCAGTATAGTGATAAATGTAAGCATTCTATTACCCTTTCTTTTAAGAAAAATCTTCTTTTTTTATCACGTTTAAGGGTCGATTAATCCCTTTTTCAAAAATAAACGTGTAGAAATAGCTAAAAACAGCCTTAAAATACCTGTTAAGCTTCTCTTATTGTAACATTTTCGTGACAAAATGGGACGGTTGTCCAAAAAAAATCCACTAAAAAAATGAATTTTCCTTGATGAACTTACATCTTTTGATATACGTTAAGTTCATGAAGGGTGAAAGGTTTAGCCTTCCTTATTTTCGTCAATATAAATGAAGGATGCCTCTTTGTATAAATTGTTACAATACGTGGTAGTCTGTATGAACATAAGAAAGTTAAGTGAGTCATGTCTTTTCGAAACTTTTTCTTTCTTGTATAATGGTTTTTCTTAATAATGGTAATAAACAGCTTTTATCTGTAGATACCTTTGTTAGGAATACTCTTTAGTCAAATATTACATTTTATTATAAAGGGGATTGAAAAGAATGATAGAAAATCCAAGCAGGGAAGAAATGGGAAAGATTTTGAAAAAATCGAAGCGCATCGCTGTCGTTGGTTTATCTAATAACCCTGAGCGTACTTCTTATATGGTATCGAAGGCCATGCAGGAAAGCGGATATGAAATCATCCCGGTAAACCCTGCAATATCTGAAGTGCTGGGTGTCAAGGCAGTTAAAGCTCTGAAAGATATTGAAGGGCACGTCGATATCGTCAATGTTTTCCGCCGTTCAGAGTTCCTTCCGGAGATAGCCAAGGAATTTGCAGAAATCGATGCAGATATCTTTTGGGCGCAGCTTGGGGTGGAAAATGAAGAAGCCTATAATTTTTTGAAAGAAAAAGGATACACTGTCATCATGAATCGATGCATAAAAGTCGAGCACGCCCTTACCAAGTAATATGAAGAGCGGAACTTCCGCTCTTTTTTTAGGCATCGCTGTATCTCAATCGGAGAAAAAACTAAAAGGCAGCCATAGCGGGCATTGAGCGATCGGGAAATTAGGGCCATTAAAGCTTAATTTGATTAAAATATAAAAGTATATTTGCCAAATGAAAATTTACCGCTACAATTAGAATGGTAGCTATGATACGTTTTGTTCCACACAAATGTGCAAACGCTAATAAAAAGGACAAAAAAATAGAACACTTGTTCTTTGTTCGGGAAAGTATTATACTTTTTATATGATATTAAGGTATTAAAGAATTTGTTAAGCTAGTGAGTCATTTCATTGCAGTATGATTTGGCCCGGAAATTGTGTTTAGTAAGGAAAGGGGAATTTCTGTGGCAAAGAAAGTAAAAACAATCGAGTACAATGATGATGCAATTCAGGTACTGGAAGGACTCGAAGCGGTCAGAAAACGTCCCGGTATGTATATCGGCAGTACTGATGCACGCGGACTTCATCATTTAGTGTACGAGATTGTAGATAACTCCGTAGATGAGGCTTTAGCTGGATATGGAGACCAAATTAGTGTGAAAATACATAAAGATAACAGTGTAAGTGTGTCGGATAAAGGGCGCGGAATGCCTATTGGCATGCATAAATTAGGTAAACCGACGCCTGAAGTCATTTTGACGATTCTTCATGCTGGAGGTAAATTTGGACAAGGCGGATATAAAACGAGTGGAGGCCTTCATGGAGTAGGTGCTTCGGTCGTTAACGCGTTGTCTGAATGGCTTGTCGTGACGATCAAAAGGGACGGGTTCATTTACGAACAACGTTTTTTCAATGGCGGAAAGCCAGAAACCACACTGGAGAAAATCGGTAAAACGAATCAAGCTGGGACCAAAATCCACTTCAAGCCCGATCCAAAAATATTTTCAGTGACGACTTTTAATTATGATATCCTATGTGAACGTCTTCGCGAATCGGCTTTTCTTTTAAAAGGCATGAAGATAGAATTGACGGATGAGCGTAACGACCATAATGAAATTTTTCACTATGAAAATGGAATTGAAGCGTTTGTTGATTATTTAAATGAAGAAAAAGAGACCCTTCATAGTGTAGTCAGCTTGGAAGGGGAACAAAATGGGATAGAGGTCGAACTCGCCTTTCAATTCAATGATGGTTATTCAGAAAATATTTTAAGCTTTGTAAATAACGTTCGTACAAAAGACGGAGGCACCCATGAGATTGGTGCAAAAACGGCCATGACAAGGGCATTTAATGATTATGCCAGAAAAATGGGGCTATTAAAGGAAAAAGATAAAAACCTCGAAGGTACCGATATACGTGAAGGCTTGTCTTCAATCATTTCAGTACGTATCCCTGAAGAACTTCTTCAATTCGAAGGACAAACCAAGAGCAAGCTTGGAACCAGTGAAGCCCGTTCTGCAGTCGATTCCATCGTATCAGAGCACTTAGCCTACTTTTTTGAAGAAGATCCGACAACGAGTACCCTATTGGTTAAAAAAGCGATTAAAGCGTTCCAAGCAAGGGAAGCCGCACGCAAAGCTCGTGAGGACGCAAGAAGCGGGAAGAAACGGAAGAAATCCGATGCCATCCTTTCTGGGAAATTAACACCAGCTCAATCGAAAAATCCCGAACGGAATGAATTGTATCTTGTGGAAGGTGACTCTGCTGGGGGATCCGCTAAACAAGGCCGGGATCGCCGTTTCCAAGCAGTACTGCCATTACGGGGTAAAGTTATCAATACGGAAAAAGCGAAACTAGCCGATATTTTTAAAAACGAGGAAATAAATACGATCATCCATGCCATCGGCGGAGGTGTCGGGGCGGAGTTCAACACGCCGGACACCAACTATGATAAAGTGATCATCATGACTGATGCCGATACGGATGGTGCCCATATTCAAGTGCTGCTGCTGACTTTCTTTTATCGCTATATGAAGCCGTTAATAGAATCAGGGAAGGTTTACATTGCCTTGCCCCCTTTATATAAAGTGAGCAAAGGGACCGGGAAGAAGGAAGTCATTGAATATGCATGGAGTGACGAAGAACTTCAGGGAGCGATAGACAAGGTGGGGAAAGGCTATATGATTCAGCGCTATAAAGGGCTGGGTGAGATGAATGCCGACCAATTATGGGATACCACCATGAACCCGGAAACAAGGACATTGATACGTGTGAAGATCGATGATGGTGCCCGTGCAGAAAGACGTGTGACAACGTTGATGGGAGATAAGGTTGAACCGCGTCGTAAGTGGATTGAAGCCAATGTCGCTTTTGGTCTCGAAGAGGAATCGAATATTTTAGATAATGAAAATATGTCGATTGAAGAGGAGGTCATTAACGATGGTATTTGAAGAAACGTTTCGAGATTTGCCGCTTGAAGAGGTAATTGGTGACCGCTTCGGGCGTTATAGTAAATATATTATCCAAGACCGGGCACTTCCGGATGCTAGGGACGGTTTAAAACCGGTGCAGCGCAGGATATTGTATGCGATGCATGTCGAAGGAAATACCCAGGAAAAAGGGTTTAGGAAATCTGCAAAAACGGTCGGTAATGTAATTGGTAACTATCACCCTCACGGAGATTCGTCCGTTTATGAGGCAATGGTTCGGATGAGCCAAGACTGGAAGCTGCGGAAGGTCATGGTCCAAATGCACGGAAACAATGGCAGTATCGATGGTGATCCTCCTGCTGCGATGCGGTATACGGAAGCAAGGCTTTCATCGATTGCCTCCGAGATGCTGCGGGATATAGAAAAAAGGACGGTCGATTTCGTACCGAACTTTGATGATACTTCGGAAGAGCCCATTGTATTACCAGCAATGTTCCCTAACCTGCTTGTAAACGGCTCTACAGGAATTTCAGCCGGCTATGCCACTGAAATCCCGCCACATCAACTTGGTGAAGTCATTGATGCTGCCATTTTGCGAATCGATAAACCGGAAGCGACAGTCGCTGATTTAATGACGGTCATTAAAGGGCCGGATTTTCCTACTGGAGGTATCATTCAAGGAATTGAAGGCATTCGTAAGGCCTATGAAACAGGTAAAGGGAAAATAATCATTCGTGGGTTGGCGGAAGTGGAAACGATTCGGGGCGGTAAGCAGCAAATCGTCATCACTGAAATCCCATATGAAGTCAATAAAGCAAACCTTGTCAAGAAGATGGATGAGTTCCGTCTAGACCGGAAAGTGGAAGGCATTGCCGAAGTAAGGGATGAAACCGACCGTACAGGACTGCGCATTGTCATTGAACTGAAAAAAGAAGCAGATGCAAATGGAGTCCTGCATTATTTATACAAAAATTCCGATCTCCAAATCGCTTACAATTTCAATATGGTTGCGATTTATAAAAAACGGCCAACATTGATGAGCCTGCCTAAAATGCTCGATGCATATATCGAACACCGTAAAGAGGTAATCGTGAACCGTTCACGTTATGAGTTGCAAAAGGCACATGACAGGGCACATATCGTCGATGGTTTAGTGAAGGCTTTATCCATATTAGATGAGGTCATCGCTGTCATCCGGGCATCTAAAGACAAACGGAATGCTAAAGATAACCTCATTGCTAAATTCGCTTTTACAGAAGCGCAAGCTGAAGCCATTGTCTCTTTGCAGTTATACAGGCTGACAAATACGGATATTACAGCACTTGAAGCAGAGGCAGCGGAATTGAAGAACAAAATAGAGGAATTGACAAAGATTCTTGGCAGTGAAAAAGTTCTTCTTCAAGTGATTAAAAAAGAACTTCGATTCATTAAAAAGGGCTTTGATGACGGACGGCGTTCCAAAATCGAAAAAGAAATTGAAGAAATCAAAATCAATCTTGAAGTCTTGATTGCTAGTGAAGATGTGATGGTTACCGTGACGAAAGAAGGCTATGTCAAACGGACATCGTTACGATCATATGCAGCATCAGGAGGTCTTGATTTTGGCATGAAGGATTCCGACCGCCTGCTCCAGAGGCTGGAGATGAATACAACAGATGTCCTGTTGCTGTTCACATCCAAAGGGAATTACCTATACTGTCCAGTTCATCAGCTTCCTGATATTCGCTGGAAGGAAACCGGTCAGCATATCGCGAACATCATTCCAATCGACAGGGAAGAACAAATCATAAAAGCGATTCCAATCAAAGATTTTACCATGCCGGAATTCTTAGTGTTCATCACGAAAAATGGTATGGTGAAAAAGACAGAATTAGCTTCTTATAAAGCCCAGCGTCATTCAAAACCGCTGGTTGGTGTCAATTTAAAAGGTGAAGATGAACTGGTCGATGTCCACCATACCGATGGCCAGGCTGACCTTTTCCTAGTTACTCATAACGGATACGGTTTATGGTTTGATGAAGAAGAAGTAAGTGTTGTCGGTGTCCGGGCAGCGGGAGTCAAAGGGATTAATTTGAAAGAAGATGACTATGTCATTGGCGGAAAGGTTTTGGCCAAGGATAGTAAAGAATCGATCTTTATCGTTACACAGCGCGGGGCTATAAAGAAAATGAAATTAACCGAGTTTGAAAAAACGAGCCGGGCAAAACGCGGTGTCGTGGTCTTAAGGGAATTGAAATCGAATCCTCATAGGGTCATTGGTTTCGATATCATTAACAAAACCGACAGTCTATTCATTCTTTCTGAAAAGGGAACGATTGAAACGATTCATGCCGCTTCATTAAAAAATCATGATCGGTATACGAATGGGTCATTTGTTTTTGATGAAACGGTTAGTGGGAAAGCTAAAGAATTATGGAAAATATCATTGGAAGATGACTCTGCCATAGAGCAGTGAATCTTTTTTCTAACGGGATGCTGATCTTATCAGCATCCCGTTTTTTTTCCTTTAAATGACCAGTCATATCCTTCCAGAAAATAATCTGCACCTGCCACGCACACAAGCTGAGTCCTTTTACCAAATTAATCAATCAATTCAAAAATGACTTATTGAGTCAAATTTAAATTCTAGTATTATGAACCGAATATTATTAAGAGGACAGCAAATAATTCAATTTTGAATTTTACCTTTAATTGAATCTATGAAACATAACGATTTATTTTTGGCACACTCCTTGCATATTGTTTAGTATGACTTCTTTATTTTTTGAATGAAGAAAGGGGAGGACCAATGGATAGACCTTGGAAAAAGCATATCCCGCAAGGAAATCCAATTGAGATTGATATTCCTGAAATGTCTTTGACAGAACTATTTTATCAATCAGTTGAACAATATTCGAATAAAACAGCGGTTACGTACATGGAGCAGAGGTATACATATTCAGAGTTGGGGAAGTTAGTGAAAAGATGTGCACGCGTGCTTGCTGATGAGGGTGTTGGAAAGGGAGATCGTGTGGCTCTTATGCTTCCCAATTGTCCCCAATATCCAATTGGTTTTTTTGGAACCCTTTTGACTGGAGCCATTGTTGTCCAAGTCAATCCAATGTATAAGGCGAACGAATTAATTCATGTCCTGAAAGATTCAGGTGCAAGGCACATCATTGTGCTCGACGATTTATTGCCAATAGTTGAAGCCATTATAACTGAAACCGATGTTGAAAAGGTGTTGAGCGTGTCGCTGGAAATGGAAAAATGTGAAATGACAAAAAAGCTACTATCTGTAACAGAGGCGGATTTCACTGTGGAGATTGAACCTGCCAAAGATGTCGCCGTTCTCCAATATACAGGAGGAACGACAGGGCGTTCTAAAGGGGCGATGCTAACCCATCGTAATATTGTTGCCAATACGCTGCAAAGTGCAGCCACTTCAAGAATCAATACTCAAAAGGGGAAGGAAAGGGTACTTGGCGTTTCCCCATTATTTCATGTTTACGGCATGACTTCAGGAATGAACCTGACGTTTTATAATGGCGGGGAATTAATTCTTGTATCACGGTTTCAGGTGACGGAGATCGTCGATATCATCAATAATCTTAAACCGACTATTTTTCCAGGGGTACCGACGATGTATATTGCTTTATTACAATATTACCAGTCCCATCCATTTGATTTGGATACATTGAGATCTTGCGTTTCGGGTTCGTCACCATTGCCATTGAATGTACTGTCAAGATTCAACGAATTGAGTGGAACAAAGATTGCAGAGGGCTATGGCCTGTCCGAGGCTTCACCAGTCACGCACCGGAATCCAGTTAGCGGCCTGCAAAAATCCGGAAGTATCGGGATTCCTATACAAAATACCGATGCCGCCATCATTGACAGTATTACAGGGGAGCCAGCCCTTTTGGTTGATACACCAGGTGAATTGGTCATAAAGGGCCCACAGGTAATGAAAGGCTATTGGGGCATGCCGGAAGAGACGCGGCAGACGATTCAAAACGGATGGCTGCATACCGGTGATATTGCCAAGATGGATGAAGATGGCTTCTTTTACATTGTGGGACGGAAGAAAGAGATGATCATCGCTGGCGGTTTCAATATTTATCCAATTGAAATTGAAGATATACTATACAGCCATCCTAAGGTTCTGGAAGCTGCCGTCTTTGGCGTTCCCGATCAATATCGCGGTGAAACGGTACAAGCTGCGGTAGTTCTAAAACCAAATGAAAGAATAACTGAAAACGAATTGAAGGATTATTGCCGAAAGCAGCTCGCTGCCTTTAAAGTCCCAAAAGCAATCACATTTGAAAGTGAACTTCCAAAGACGGCGGTCGGTAAAATCTTAAAACGCAAACTTCAAGAAAAATATGTCGCTTATTCGGATAAATTATGAAAGCGTTAACACTAATTCGTAGATAAAGGGGAATGCAAATGGACTTTCGCTTAGATGAAGACATCTTGCTATTAAAAGAAAATATACGCCAGTTTATTGAAGAGCAAATCGATCCATTTTCCATGCAGATAGAGGATGAAGATCATATCCCGGAATCTATAATAAATTTATCGAAGGAAATCGGTCTATTCGGACTTAGTATCCCGGAAAGGTATGGCGGGCTCGGAATCGGGATGGTGGGAAAATGTGCTTTATATGAGGAAATCGGCAAAACCCATAATGGATATACCACTCTGATAGGGGCCCACACCGGTATAGGGACGGTGGGGATAGTTGAAATGGGCAATGCAATGCAAAAGGAAAAGTATCTACCAGATATGGCAAGCGGTAATAGAATTGGCGCATTTGCTTTAACTGAGCCTGCAGCTGGGTCCCATGCAACGAATCTCAAAATGACGGCTGTCAAAAATGGTGATAAATATATTCTAAATGGGACCAAGCATTATATAACGAATGCAGATGTAGCAGATATTTTTACAGTTATGGCTGTAACGGACAAAGATAAAGGGGCGAAAGGAGTCACCTCATTCATAGTAGAAAAGGATTTTCCGGGTTTTAGAGTTGGCAGCCTGGAAAGGAAGATGGGTCTTCGAGGCTCACATTCGGCCGAATTGGTTTTTGAAGATTGCGAGGTTCCTGCCGAAAATGTACTTGGGGACGTTGGCCAAGGGTATGTAAATGCATTGAAGATCCTTGCAAATGGCCGCGCAGGCCTTGCTGCCCGTAATTTGGGGTCCTGCCAATACCTGCTCGACCTATCTACTAAATATGCCACAGAACGTGAACAATTCAATGTCCCGATCATTGATCATCAGGCCGTATCCCATATGATTGCCGAGATGGCAATGGAAATAGAGGCACTTCGCTCCTTCACATACCGGGTTGCATGGATGGTCGATCAGCAAGAAAAAATCATTAAAGAAGCGGCAATGCTTAAGTTGTATGGTTCGGAAGTATATAATCGTGTCGCTGATAAGGCCGTTCAGATTCATGGCGGGATGGGATACATGAAGGATTATCCGGTTGAACGTTTCTATCGGGATGCCCGAATCACTAGAATATATGAAGGCACATCCGAAATCCAAAAAAATATCATTACCGGACAATTGAAGAGAAAATATCAAGACTAGTCTAATTGGAAAGCGGAGGGGTTAAGATGGATTTACGACTATCGGATGAACAAAAAATGGTACAAAAAACAATACGCAAGTTCGTGGAAAATGAATTGATTCCCTTGGAAAATGAAGTGCTTCGCAATGAAATGGCAGGAAAACCTAGTTTACCAGAGGGGACATTGAAAGATTTACAGGAAAAAGCAAAAAATGCAGGGTTTTGGGGCATCAATACCCCGGAGGAATATGGCGGGGCAGACCTAGGGCAGCTTATGATGGCAATTGTCTTGATGGAAGTATCAAAAACATTTGTACCATTCAGCTTTGGAGGTTCGGCTGATAATATACTTTATTATGCAAATGAAGAACAGAAACAGAAATATCTGATCCCTACGATTAACGGTGAGAAAAAGTCCTGTTTTGCCATGACGGAGCCGGGGGCTGGGTCCGATACGCGAAATATTAAAATGACGGCAGTAAAAGAAGGGAACGAATGGGTGCTTAACGGTGAAAAAACTTTCATTACCGGAGGAAATGATGCAGATTTTGTCATGGTCATTGCTATAACCGACAAAGAACGTCATCAAGCAACCGGAACGGAAGGGGTAACCTGTTTCATTGTAGACCGTGATATGGGCTGGAGATCAGAGTATATCAATACGATGGGAGAATGGGGACCGGCCGGTTTAGTTTTTGATAATGTCAGGGTACCCGAAGAAAACATCTTAGGGGAAGTGCATGGCGGTTATCAACTAGGCTTGGAATGGATTGGGTTTGCAAGATGGATCGTGGGCGCACGCGCTGTCGGTTCTGCAGAAAGATTGCTTCAAATGGCTATAGAATACGCTAAAGAACGAGTCACATTCGGTAAACCGATCGCGGAGCGCCAGGCCATTCAATGGCAGATAGCTGATTCGGCCGTAGAGATCGAAGCTGCAAGATGGCTTGTATTGAATGCGGCTTTTACACTTGATAATGGGGAAGACAATCGCCATTTAGCTTCAATGGCTAAACTTTATGGAGCCAATATGGGGAATCGGGTCGTTGATCGCGTATTGCAGATACACGGAGGCATGGGCTATACGAAGGAGCTTCCCATCGAGCGTTGGTACCGTGAGGCCAGGCTTTGGAGGATTTATGATGGTACGGATGAAATACAGCGTATGATCATTTCCCGAAATTTGATTAAGGGGCATGTTAAATTAGGACAATTCTTATAATAGATTGGGAGGAAACGATTATGACAGGGAGATTTTCAGGTAAAACGGCTTTAGTTACAGGTGGAAGCAGGGGGATTGGCCGGGCGATCGTCGAACTATTTGCCAGTGAAGGCGCAAACGTGGCGATTATCGATATCAACGAAGAGGTTTTGACATCAACGGGAAATGAATTAAGGGATAAGGGTTATACCATTTTTACCAAAGTGGCCAATGTGGTCAATTCCGAAGAGATGGATGCATCCATAAAAGAAATAGCCGATACATTCGGAACGCTTGATATTCTCGTGAATAATGCCGGGGTCATCCGGGATAATCTACTTTTCAAAATGACCGATTCAGATTGGCAGACGGTAATGGATGTGCATTTAAAAGGTACTTTCAATGCAGTACGTGCCGCCCAGAAGCATATGGTTGCAAATAAATACGGTAGAATCATCAATATATCATCCACTTCGGCCCTAGGTAACCGCGGTCAGGCTAATTATTCAGCTGCTAAAGCCGGGCTTCAGGGGTTAACAAAAACACTGGCGATTGAACTTGGCAAATATGGGATAACGGCTAATTCGGTCGCACCGGGTTTTATCGAAACCGAAATGACGAAAGAAACAGCTAGGCGGGTGGGAGTGAGTTTTGAGCAATTCATCCAGGATAGGGCAAACAGCATTCCGGTTGCAAGAAGCGGTTTGCCGAGTGATATTGCTCATGCCGTTGCATTCTTTGCCGATGAAGCATCCTCATTCATTAGTGGGCAGGTTTTATATGTTGCGGGCGGTCCAAAAAATTAAGGGAAAAGGCGGGATGTTATGTTCAACGAAAGTATTGGAAAACGATCCAACCCCGTTAAAAATATAGTTGAACGGGGAGCCGTTAAAAAATTCGCATTATCGATTGGTGATCCCCACCCGATTTTCATTGATGAAGAAATAGGCAGGCAATCAAGGTACGGAACGAATATAGCTCCACCAACTTTCCCAAGGGTCTTTGATTTTGGGACGATAGAAAGTTTAAATCTCCCGAATAAAGGATTGATTCATGGTGAGCAGATATATCGCTATAACAGGCCGCTGAAGGTAGGGGAAGAAATCACCTGTTATACGGAAGTGAAAAACTATTATGAGAAAAAAGGGAAACAAGGGGAAATGGGATTTCTAGCCTTTAAAAATTATGGGTCGGATGCGAATGGGGAAATTGTCTTCACTGCTGAACAGCTTGTCATTTTAAATGAAACGATCAGAAGGATGGTGATGTTTAAGTGACGACATTAACGGAACTTCATATTGGTGACTCGTTACATTCCATTGAGCTTCCGCCTGTAACGCGATTGGACCTCATTAAATATGCAGGCGCATCAGGTGATTTCAATCCCATTCATACCATTGATGAGGAAGCAAAGAATGCTGGTCTTCCCGGTATCATCGCACATGGAATGTGGACGATGGGAAACCTCGCAAAGCTTTTCAGTAATCTTTATGAAACTGGATTTATCGAAGAATACAAGATTCGCTTCAAAGGAATGGTTTTCTTGAATGATGTCATAACTCTTCATGCGGATCTAAAAGAAAAAGATGGGGATAGATATTTTTTCAATGTAGCGGCCACTAACCAGTCAGGTAAGGAAGCGATCAGTGGAGAGGTTATTTTTAAGACTTACTGAGGGAAGGTAATATTATTACATCACTTCCAGTCTGTCTACAAAAGGGAGTTTGGAATGGTCTCATCCCGAACCATGAATGTAAAACAAGGTTTTTTACTGTTTATGAAACTTTCACTAGATTGAAGAAATTTGCGAAACTCCTGCCGAATAACTGGCTAGCCAAGACCCAACAGACGCTTGCTTTGATGAGGCTTGGCAGACAGTCGGCGGAAAGGGAGCGGATTTCTGAAATCAACTAGAATTTTTTTATGGAGAAAACTGTAGGCAAACTGATCTTCTGTTAATTTGTCTAAAGTCTGTAGTGATGAAAATTATTTCATCACTACTTTTTTTAGGAGCGAAATTCGACAATTTTAAAGGAGTTTCGAATTTTATCCAGAATTGTACTTAAAAAGAATTCTTTTTGCGGCGGTGAATAGTAATGAATCAAGTGAAACAGGATTCTCAGATTAATTTGCTCAAAGAGTGGACCTTTCCTGCACTGGTCGTGGATTCTGGAAATCGGATAAAGGATTGGGGCACCTATTTTAATCAGTCATTAAGACAGAATGGTAATAATACACTAACCGAACAATTTGATGAGTGGCAATTTCTAGATAATAAAAGGCTTGCAGCTGCAAGGCTGCATGATAAACGGTATTTATTTTTATTAATGAAACAAATGGATACAGACAATATTCTATATATAGGCAGTGAAACAGAATTTTTGGACGATTTATTGATTGATGCTCATAAAACGGATAAATTGAATCGCGCTCTGGATGCCATTATCGAAAATTCCTATGATGGGATATACATCACCGATCAAGATGGAGTCACGCTTTACACCAATTCGGCAATTGAACGGATCACTGGCATACCAAAAGAGTATTATATCGGCAAATCGGTGGACCAATTGATTAAACGCGGCATCTTGAATGCTTCGGTGACGCATAAGGTAGTGAAGCTGAGACGAACGGTATCGGTCGTACAGGATAATTTTGCCGGAAAGGAAACATTGATTACTGGAAGTCCCGTTTTTAATGCCGAAGGGGAGATAGAGCAAGTCGTTACGAATATAAGGGATTTATCTGATTTAAATGAACTGATGCATGAGTTGACGAAAGTTAATGAGCTGAATAATCAATATAAGCAGGAAATTGAGAAACTGCGGAAGATAACAAGCAAGGATGGAGTCGTATTTGTCAGTGATAAAATGAAAATGATCTATGAGATTGCTGAAAGAATATCGGATATTGACGCGACCGTACTCATTCTGGGGGAAACGGGTGTTGGAAAGGATGTCCTTGCCCGCAATATTTATAATCGGAGCATCCGATCTAAAAAAGGGGATTTCATCAAAATAAATTGTGGGGCAATTCCCGCCGATTTATTGGAATCCGAGCTTTTTGGATATGAAGGAGGGGCATTTACCGGAGCAAATCAAAAAGGCAAACCAGGGATGTTTGAACTGGCAGAGAGTGGGATCTTATTCTTGGATGAAGTCGGTGAGCTTCCCTTGCAACTTCAAGTGAAGCTGCTTCGGGCGCTTCAGGAAAGGGAGATTCAAAGAATCGGAGGTACAAAGCCAAAGAAAATCGATGTTCGGATAATAGCAGCCACGAACCGAAATTTATCGGAGATGGTCAAATCGGGTGATTTTCGCGAAGACCTCTTCTACAGGCTGAATGTCATTCCGATCACGATTCCTCCTCTAAGGGAAAGAAGAGAGGATATCTTGGCATTGATTGACTTATTTTTAACAAAGGCAAACGAACAATATAAATTCTCAAAAGAAATAGATTCGCGGTTGAAGGAATATTTTTATCAACATGATTGGCCAGGAAATGTCCGTGAATTGATTAATATAGTGGAGAGGCTCGTCGTGCTGACGGATAATCAAATATTATCGATTAACGACCTTCCGGAAGAATATCAGCCGGAAAACCGGAATCAGCCTGACCTCAATGCTACCCTAACTTTAAAAGAAGCGGTGGAAAGGGCCGAAAAGGAAATCTTGACGAAAGCGGCTCAAACCTACCAAACTACATATGAAATCGCGGAAGCCCTTGATTCCAGCCAGGCAACAATTGTGAGGAAACTTAAAAAATATCGATTAAAGGTCAGTGGAAAAGAATAGGTAAGTATGAACAGCACCTCATTGTTGGACATTATTCAACAATGCAGGTGCTGTTTTTGACTGAAATTCCTAATTATTTACGCGTTTTTGGGGGAAGGGCTTTATTGCCTTATGGGTTTTTAGAGATTTATTGGTTGTAAAGTTGTTTTTCACCTGCTATTGCGTGAAATGATTGTAGTTATAAAGGAGATTCTTTAATCCTTTTCATTTTATGTCTACAATTAATTCTTTTATTGATTCAGAAATGACTTTTTCAGTCAATAGTGAATGACGGACATCCCATATGGAATCGATACTTTTGATTTTTACAATTCAATAATGAATTCACCGACTGGTGAATTGCCTTATTGACGGTGATTTAATGTTGGCACGGCACTTGCATTTATTAACAGGATAACAGGAATAACAGGAATAACAGGTAACAGGAAATTAATCTACGAAATGATCCTCCTATAGAAGGTGCGAGGTGAAAGGGGTGAACGAACCAGAAATACCATGGGTAAACCGTTATTAAAGAGAGGATGGAATCATTGGCTATCCCTAAAAACAGCATATGCTTGTCAGCATACCACTTAATCCTTAAGTAGAGTCAATGAAACTATGATAATTTCTGATGGTAAACAATTGAATTAAGTGGTCATCAAAAAAATGAAAGCGCTAACAACTGATCGATGGGCTTTTTGCGCTACACCCTAAGCTATATCTGTTGTTGAGAATATAGGGAAATAAAACTTGCTGTTCCTCTCCGGGAGGTTGAGCCTGTGGGGAAATAAATGAAGGTGTTTTTCGTCTTAGTTGTATACTTTCAAAATATGGACAGGATTGCGGTCCAGGTAAGGTACAGCAAAGTGAAACTCAATAATTTTCAAGGAGGAAGTAAATGGAAATTTTGATCCAGCAGCTTTTCAATGGTTTGACGATTGGCAGCGTATATAGTCTTGTTGCCCTGGGATTGACGCTAGTATATGGAATTTTGCATATCCCGAACTTTGCCCACGGTGCCCTATATATGTTGGGTGGATATATCACATTGTCAATGATGACATTATATGGGGTCAATTACTGGATTGCCATGTTCGTATCCATTATCGTTGTTGGTTTGTTGGGAGTCCTTTTGGAACGTTTCGTGTTCCGCCTGTTAAGGGAGGCACCTCCATTGCACGATAAGATTGCAGCAATCGGAATTCTCCTTTTTCTTGAAGCTTTTGCCCAATTTGTCTGGGGTGCCGACTTTCATACAATGACTTCCCCATACGGCCAAGTGGTCAATATCATGGGCCTGACATTCACGCTTCAGCGATTATTGATCATCGTGTCAGCTATCGCAGTGATGGTTTTACTTTACCTTTTCCTTAAGAAAACTTATGCCGGTTCAACGATAATAGCGATGTCCCAAAGCCGTGAAGGGGCGTCATTAGTGGGAATCAACATTAATAAAGTCGCGATGCTTACCTTCATGATATCGGGTGGATTGGCAGCGATCGCTTCATCCCTTGCATCACCGATTAACCTTGTCTTTCCAGGAATGGGGCATTTAGTCATACTAAAAGCATTCGTCATTATCATCTTGGGAGGGATGGGTAGCATACCGGGGGCGATTGTAGGTGGATATATCCTAGGTTTCAGTGAGAGCTTGGGCGCAACTTATATTTCAAATGACTATAAAGACATCATTGCATTCATTCTTTTAGTCGTAATATTAACCATGAAACCAACAGGTCTTTTTGCCAAGGGGGAGAGGTAGCGTGAAGATATTAACAAAAAGAAATGGGATTATCGCACTTATCATCTTTGCTTTTTCATTCCCCTTTATCGCGCAAAACGACTATTATCTCCATATGCTGACACTTTCCTTCATCTGGGCGATAGCTGTTTATGGAATCAATTTATTGTCAGGCTATACTGGATATCTCTCGCTTGCACATGCTGGTTTTTTTGCGATTGGAGCATATTCACTAGGCCTTCTGACGGTAAAAGCAGGAATGAACTTTTGGCTGGCACTTGTAGCGGCATGTTTAATCACATGTACAATTGGGTTTTTGATCGGCTTGATCGCGCTGAGGACAAAGGAACACTTTTTTGCGATTTATACCCTATGTGTGGGTTACATCATATACCTGGTCATCGATAAATGGGAGGGACTTACAGAGGGGGTTAGGGGATTGATCGGTATACCTGCTCCTGGAAATATAGGGCCGATCACATTCGATACTGCAGCATCCCAATATTACCTAGTCCTCATTTTCCTGCTTGCAGTGATCTTAATTGTGTATCGAATTATACGCTCGTTGACAGGCAGGACGTATATGGCCATCAGGAACAGTGAGGACCTTGCTCAAACGATTGGTATATCCACAATGAAGAATAAGTTAACAGCATTTGTCCTATCCACATTCTTTGCAGGATTGGCAGGTGCCTTGTATGCTTCATTCATTCGTTTCATTGGACCTGATATCGGATCAACTGCCATAATGTTCGATCTATTGATGTATTTATTGGTTGGTGGAATCGGGACACTCTCAGGCCCGTTGGTAGGAACATTATTGTTAGTAATCCTTTCGCAGAATTTGCAATTCCTTCAAGAATATCGAATGTTGATATTCGGGCCTTTGCTTACGGTGATCATTATCTTTTATCCGCGCGGAATCGCAGGGGCCTTTTTTGATTGGCAAAGAAAGCGAAAAGATAATGAGCTGTCCGGGGTGAGGAGCGAAATGCACATAAAAGCTGAGGAGGGATGAAATTGCTAATCGAAACGAGGAATTTGACAAAGCGATTTGGAGGATTGGCGGCCGTAAATAATGTGGATTTTACGATTGAAAAAGGTAGAATCAATGCAATAATCGGACCAAATGGTGCAGGGAAATCAACTTTTTTTAACTTGATCAGCGGCTTTCATCGACCAACGTCTGGGACGGTCCTTTTTAAAGGGATTGATATCACCAAACTTCCTGCAAATGAAATAGCGGGGCTCGGAATCTCAAGAACCTTTCAAACGACAAGCCTTTTTGATCAATCGACCGTATTGGATAATGTCATTGTCGGGCATAGACTGCGAACCAAATCCAATCTGGTGGATGCCATTCTAAGAACGAAACGATTAAAACGGGAGGAAGCGGCATGCAGGGATAAGGCAATGGAGGTACTTGATATTGTTGGATTGACGGAATCGGCTGACAGAATGGTCTCCAGCATCTCCCAGGAGGAAAAGAAACGGACAGCCATTGCTCTTGCCCTTGCGACGGAACCGGAAATTATCTTTCTTGATGAACCTGCTGCGGGAATCAATCCGGATGAAACGGAAGGCTTGACGGAACTGATTAAAAAATTGAATCGATCGGGACTGACCGTTTGTTTAATCGAGCACAAAATGCATATGATCATGAACTTGGCAGATCACATCATGGTCCTTAATTACGGAGAAAAAATCGCCGAGGGCACACCTAAGGAAATCCGCGGAAATGAAGCGGTGATTAAAGCCTATTTGGGAGGTAGTGCCAGTGCTTAAGTTAACTGATGTCGTCGTGAATTATGGGAGTTTCACTGCGATAAATCATGTGAATATCGAAGTTGCCAAGGGAGAGATCGTTGTTTTGTTAGGAGCGAATGGGGCAGGAAAAAGCACGACTTTTCGTTCCATAAGCGGAATCAGTAAGCTGTCCAAGGGGGAAATTCATTTTCTGGGCATGCCGATAGGGGGCCGTGCCCCGGATAAGAATGTTCGGGAAGGAATCGTCCAGTGTGCCGAAGGACGTAAACTGTTTCCACAGATGACTGTCTCGGAAAATTTGAGGATGGGTGCTTATGTGCACCGAAAGAAGAAAGCGGAGATCAAGGATTCCTTGGAATACGTCTATCACTTATTCCCGATTTTAAAAGAAAAACATCATGATGAAGCGGGAAGCCTGAGCGGAGGCCAACAGCAAATGCTCGCAATTGGAAGAGCCTTGATGTCAAAACCGAAATTGTTGATGCTTGATGAGCCTTCGGTGGGACTCGCTCCACTTATTGTCGAGCAAATGTTTCAGGTCATTGAAGAAATAAACCGCGAAGGAATCACGGTCCTGCTAGCTGAACAAAACGCGAATGCCGCTCTCGGCATTGCAGATAAAGGATATGTATTTGAAAATGGGGAAATTGTCGTTCAAGGGACAGCAAGTGAGTTATTAGCCAATGATGAAGTAAGGAAAGCGTATATTGGGGCCTGAAAAAATTGAATGGGGGAATCATTATGAAAAAACTGAAAGTATTACTTGTCTTTCTCCTGCTAATCATCACTGTTTTGACCGGCTGCAATAAAGGGGATAGCCCTGTGTCAAGCAGTGGCAGTAAAGGCAAAGGTGAAAATGTCGTTAACATCGGTTTTAGCGGTCCTTTAAGCGGGGCAGCAGCCTTATATGGGAAACGGACATTGAATGGTGTCGAAATGGCCGTGAATGAAATTAACGATGCTGGCGGGTTTGAAGTAGATGGTAAGAAATACACGCTGAATTTAGTATCGTTGGATGATAAATACTTACCTAATGAAACAGGGTCGAATGCTAAACGATTAATTCAGGAATATGATACGCCGATCATTTTCACGCCTCATAGCGGAGGTGTGCTGGCACTTCAGGTTTTTAATGAACAAGAGGAATTCATCATTGGGGCATATACGAGTGAGCCGGCAGTGACCGAGAGCGGAAATTCATTAACCGTTCGGATTCCACCGAATTACGAGGGGTATATCGAACCTTTTACAACATATGCAATGGAACATTTCGGCAAGAAAATTGCCGCTTTGCCAACATCTTCGCAATACGGTAAAGACTGGACCGAAGCTGTGCTTCCACATTGGGAAAAGCAAGGCGGAAAAGTCGTTTATAATTCCTCGATTGATTTCGCTAAAGAAACCGATTTCTTTACGATTGTCACCAATGCCTTGAAAAAAGATCCTGATGTGCTTTTTATCGGTGGTGCTTCGGAACCTACGGCAAAAGTAGCGAAGCAAGCTCGGGAGCTAGGATTTAAGGGCGGTTTCATCATCATGGATCAAGCAAAGCTGGATCAAATGAAGCCGATTGCAGGGTCATATGAAACATTGGAAGGCTCGATTGGCGTTCTGCCGCTGATGGACTCGGAAGAAGAAGCAGTGCCTGCTTTCGTTGAGAAATATCAAAAGAATTATAAGGAAGATCCAAGCTCCGAAGTAGGATTGAATTATATCGCCATGTATGCGTTTGTGGAAGCGATGAAATCTGCAGGCAGCGTTGATGATGCAAAGGCCATCCGTAAACATATGCAAGATGGACTTTCCAATATAGGGCCAGATCAAAAAATATACGATATTCCCTCGATTGATGAAAATGGAGGATTTGCATCAACGATTGTCGTCGGTGCAGTAGAAAAAGGGAAAGTAGTTCCTGTCCGTTAACTGGGTAAAGGGATGCATGTTCCGAATAGTATACAAGTTTAACATTTTGCTAAATATTTGTTCGTGTATCGTTCCAGATCATAGGGACGGTACACGTTTTTTTATCGTTGAAAAAATCTACACCTAAAAATAGTAGGCTCCTAAAGCGGCCATAGATTCATATTTTATTTAATAAGAAAGTTCGCCGGCATTGGGGTTTGAGGAAAGAAACATGATAATTAACAAATTTTACAAAAATATCTTGTATCAGAGTAATGAAAACGCTATCATTGAATATAATATGAAATATAATTTCATTATTTTCTATTAAAAAATGAAATTATATTTACGTAATTGTTTATAGGAGGATTTAATTGTCTATGGAGGAACATTTGCGTTCATTAACGACTGAATTACGGAACGAAAAGACGATGAATATCGATAGTGTAAATACGATGGAAGTCATTTCTGCAATCAATAAGGAAGATTTTAAAGTGGCAGCAGCGGTCCAGGAGGTATTGCCAGAGATTGAAACGGTAGTTGAATGGGCTTGTGAATCATTAAAGAACGGAGGGAGACTCATATACATCGGAGCAGGAACGAGCGGAAGACTCGGTGTTCTGGATGCCGTGGAATGTCCACCGACTTTCAGCACACCACCTGATAGGGTGCTGGGAATAATCGCAGGAGGGGAAAAGGCGTTTGTTCGGGCTGTTGAAGGAGCAGAGGATAAAGAGGAGTTTGGGGAATGTGATCTGATTGACGTGGAACTTACAGCAAATGATACGGTTATTGGCATCGCGGCTAGCGGCCGTACCCCTTATGTGAAGGGTGCTTTACGTTATGCGAGAAAAGTTGGGGCTAAAGCGGCGGCATTATCATGCAATAAAAACGCGAGCATCACGGAGGCAGCTGATATAGGGATCGAAGTGGTAGTCGGACCGGAAGTGTTAACAGGATCCACGAGAATGAAAGCGGCAACTGCACATAAAATGGTACTCAATATGATTTCAACTGCAACCATGATCCGGTTGGGAAAAGTCTATGAAAATCTGATGGTCGATGTTAATGTCAGTAATCAAAAACTGAAGGACCGTGCAATAAGCATCATAGAAACTGTAACGAATGCTGACTATGATCAAGCTTTGAATACACTTGAAAAGGCCAATAATCAAGTTAAACCAGCGATTGTCATGATAAAAACGGCAACAGATTATGAAAAAGCAATGGAGTTACTGGAGAATGCGGATGGAGATGTCAGAAAAGCCATCTCGATCCAGGAAGATTAAGGAGGGAAGCAATGGCTACAGGAGGATTATCCATCATACAGACGATGTTGAGCAAGCTGCCGCAATCAGAACAAAAACTAGCAGAATATATACTACAAAATCCTCATGAAGTTGTGAACAGCACTGTACAGGAATTAAGTACCTCTGCCCAAACTAGCGGGGCCGCTGTTATTAGGTTGTGTAAATCGCTTGGAATAAAAGGATTTCAAGATTTGAAAATAAGGATTGCTGGAGATTTGATGAAAACCGTCGAACAGGGCTACCGGGATATCGAGCCTTCCGAATCACTGTATCGGATTGTGGAGAAAACAACGAGTAATTCGATTCAGTCCATTAGGGATACATCTGAAATAATCGATCACGATAATCTCAAGCATGCGATAAAGCTGATGCTGAATGCTAAAACCGTCCACTTTTGCGGTGTGGGTGCTTCGAATATAGTTGCTGCTGACGCTCAGCAAAAATTACTTCGCGTCAATAAAGGGGCAACGGCTTTTACGGATATGCATTTAGTTGCAACCTTGATTGCAAATGCTGATGAAAATGACATCGTTTTTGCGGTTTCATTTTCAGGGGAAACACTTGAAGTTATCAATATATTGAAGCTGGCAAAGGAACGTGGGGTTAAGACGATCGGGCTGACTCATTATGGCCAAACAACGGTATCATCCTTGTGCGATGTCACACTGTATACATCTTATTCGAATGAGGCACCATTTCGAAGTGCAGCAACTTCCTCACGATTGGCGCAATTATATATGATTGACATTTTGTTTTTGGGGATGGCTTCAGAACAATATGAAGAGACTGTCCAATATATCGATAACACCAGGTCTGCCATTAAATCGATGACAGATCGATATAAATGATTCATACGAGATTTGACAAAGGGAGGGCTTTTGAATGGGTAAGGGGGATAAGTGCGCCAACTTAGCAGAAGAGTTATTGGGAAAATTAGGTGGGGCATCTAATGTTGCCGATGCTGCACATTGTATGACCAGACTCAGGGTACTGCCAATCGATCGTTCGAAAGTGAAAATGGAAGATATAAAAAATACGGAAGGCGTTTTTGGCGTCATTGAAGAGGAAACGATCCAAATCGTCCTCGGGCCAGGCGTGGTGAACAAGGTTCATACAGAATTTGAAAAGCTTCTGGAGGAATCCTCTGGCGGTTTGAACCTAAAAGAAGTAGCCTCGAAGAATAAATCTGAGATTAATAGGAAAAACGCAAAACCGTTTAAACTTTTTTTACGCAGGATTGCAAGTATTTTCATCCCTTTAATTCCCGCCTTAGTGGCATCAGGTTTGATTACCGGCATTACAAAAGCAATCGTTCAAGCGGGCTGGCTTGCAGCAGAATCGCAATTAGCCATCATATTAACCGTTATCGGATCGGGGCTGTTTGCCTACTTGGGGATTTTGGTTGGGACCAATGCAGCAAAAGAATACGGTGGATCACCTGCACTCGGTGCACTTGCAGGTATCTTGGTCATAAACCCGGCCGTCGGCGACATTTCATTGTTCGGTGAAAATTTGCTCCCCGGTCGCGGTGGCTTAATAGGAGTCCTTTTTGCAGCTATTTTCATAGCCTTGGTGGAAAAACAGGTCAGGAAATTCATTCCTCAATCACTGGATATCATTTTGACGCCAACCATCGCTTTACTCATTACTGGGATTGTCACTTACATTATATTTATGCCGGTAGGAGGGTTTTTATCGGATGCGATTACGACTGGGTTATTGAATGTTTTGGATTTCGGTGGTGTCGTAGCTGGATTCGTGCTTGGGGCGGCCTTTCTCCCTCTCGTCATTACTGGTTTACATCAAGGTTTAACGCCTGTCCATCTAGAATTGATCAATTCGATTGGTGATGATCCACTGCTTCCCATTTTGGCGATGGGTGGCGCGGGCCAAGTTGGGGCGGCATTTGCCATCTATATGAAAACCAAAAAAGCAAGTTTGAAGCGAGCTATTGGAGGGGGCCTTCCTTCCGGGATGCTAGGTATCGGTGAACCTCTTATATTTGGAGTGACCCTGCCATTGGGGAGGCCTTTCTTAACTGCATGTTTAGGTGCAGGAGTAGGTGGAGCCTTCCAAGCTCAATTCGGAATCGCAACGTCGTCCATCGGTGTGTCCGGACTGCCGCTTACCTTTTTAGTTCATCCAAACCAAATCGGACTGTTCCTCGCTGGTTTGTTCATTTCCTATATAGCAGGTTTTATTTTTACGTATCTGTTTGGATTCAAAGATGAAATGGCGGTTGAATTCAAGTGATCGGAATTTCTTTTTATCTACAAGATCCGCATGCAGAAACACAAATCATCCATGCTGCTAACCTGGGAGTGAAAAAAGCATTCACCTCGCTTCATATTCCTGAAGAAAAGGGTGATCTCGTGAAAAGGATGATCACGCTTTTAAAACTTTCAGAGGACTATGGAATGGAAATCCATGCAGATGTCTCATTAAACACGCTTGATCATTTGGGGATTGGCAAATTCGCGGATTTATGGCCATTAGGTATTAAAGGTATTCGCCTTGATGATGGGTTTGATAAAGAAACGGTCATATCTTTATCTAAGGTGTTTTCGCTCTCACTAAATGCAAGTACATTGAATGAAGAAGAACTTTTAGCCATACTTGGGGGCGGTGTGGAAACGGAAAGTCTGATAGCTTGGCACAACTTTTATCCGAAGCCTGAAACGGGCCTTGAGGAAGGGTTCTTTCATCAACAAAATCGAATGTTCAAGAAATACGGCATACCGATCTTTGCTTTCATCCCAGGTGCAGGAAGCAAACGCGGTCCTCTTCATGTGGGTCTTCCAACACTCGAAAAACACAGGTTGATGAATCCTTACGCTGCCGGTATTGAGCTGATTCAGCATGTGGAAGGAGTTTACGTTGGAGATCAAGGAACGGAGAATAATCTGCTTGAGAATCTAACTGTCTATAAAAATCTAAATATTCTAACTGTTAGAATGGAATCCCGAATCTTGCAAAGCGGTCATTATAAATTAAGGCCAGATGTTTCTCAAGATGTTTTCCGGCTGCAGAATACCCGGGTCACGGCAAATGTTGAGCCGGGTAATACAGTTGCACGCAGCCTTGGATCCATAACGATGGACAATGATGCTTACGGAAGGTATCGGGGAGAGGTCCAAATTTGCAAGAGAGACCTAGGGGCAAATCACCGTGTTAATGTGATAGGTCGAGTTATAGAAGAAGATATTCCCTTGCTGTCCCTTCTAAAGCCTGGTCAAACGATAAACCTTATAATTGAGTGACCAATTGTTTCGATTATACAGCAGGTAAATGGATATAATTCATGAAGGCTTGTTAAAAGAGGCGGCTGCTGGGTTTCCAATGCTGCCTTGTTTTCTTTAAAGGATCTATATAGTTCATTTCCATTCATTTTTCCCCCTTCATGAAAGTGGATATGGAATTGTTGCTAACGGAACTAAAAAGTATACAAGGGAGGAAACACTAAATGATAAAAAGGATATGTGCCCCTGCTGGAATCGCATTATTCTTTGTTTTATCCATTTTGGGAGGGAATGCGACAGCAAAGGGATCAGAAAATGAAAACTCTGTATCGGATATTCAGAAAATCGTAGAAAACATGACAATCGATGAAAAAGTCGGTCAAATGCTAATGCCGGATTTTCGTAATTGGCAAAAACAAGGAGAAGTCAAGGCGACCGGGTTTATTGAAATGAACTCAGAAGTTGCAAGCATTATCCAAAAATATCATCTGGGCGGTGTGATTTTATTTGCTGAAAATGTAGTCGATACCGAACAAACGGTTCGGCTAACAGATGGTTTGCAGAAGGCAAGCCCGGGCCTGCCGCTGTTCATAACGATCGATCAGGAAGGAGGAATCGTAACTCGCCTTCAAACTGGAACGAACCTTCCTGGTAATATGGCACTTGGTGCAGCCAGGAATGAGAGTTACGCTTATCAATCTGGAGAAATCATTGGCAAGGAACTGTCGTCACTTGGCATAAATGTCAATTTCGGGCCGTCTGTCGATGTAAATAATAATCCAGGAAATCCTGTTATTGGCGTTCGTTCCTTCAGTTCTGATCCGGAACTTGTATCAAAGCTTGGCATTCAGACGATAAAAGGATTGCAAAATCAGAACATGATAGCGACGACCAAGCATTTCCCCGGCCATGGAGATACAGCAGTCGATAGTCATTATGGTCTTCCCCTTGTTTCTCATGATAAAGAACGTTTGCGTTCCATCGAGTTGGTTCCTTTCCAAAAGGCCATCGATGGTGGAGTAGATATGATGATGACAGCACATGTTCAATTTCCTGCGTTCGATGACACTAAGTATATCAGTAAAAAAGACGGTCAAGAAATAATGGTTCCTGCAACGTTGTCACAAAAGGTCATCACGGGTCTATTACGTGAGGAAATGGGTTTTAACGGTGTTGTGGTTACAGATGCTTTGAATATGAATGCCATTGCGGACAACTTCGGACAGGAAGAAGCTGTGGTCCTTGCCCTGAAATCTGGCGTTGATATTGCACTGATGCCTGCACAGATTAACTCACTTCAAATGGAAAAGAATATAACCTCTGTATTCAATGCAGTGAAGGCAGCAGTGGAAAGTGGGGAAATTCCTCTAGGTCAAGTCAATCAATCTGTAACGAGGATACTTGAACTGAAAGTGAAGAGAGGGATATTAAACCCTGATGACACTCCGATCGATAAAAAGATCGAAACCGCGCTTAAAGTGGTCGGGAATGATGATCATTTGAAAAAAGAAAGGAAAATGGCGGAAGACGCCATCACTCTTTTGAAAAATGAAGACAAAATATTGCCTTTCAAACCTAAGAAAAATGATAAAGTTTTAATTCTTGCTCCTTTTGATGATCAAGTTGAATCCATGTCCAGGAGCATCGGCGAATTGGCTGATAATAAGAAAATCAAGAAAGTCCAAATTACGGGCATGAGTTTTTCAGGAAAGTCATTTTCAGATCAAGTGGCAAGACTCATTGATGAATCGGATTTTGTCATAACTGGTTCCTATATTGTCAAAAACGATCCAGCTGTCAATGATGGAGTGATAGATGATAGTATTCAAGATTCGTCTAAATGGGCAACAGCCTTCCCTAGGGCGGTCATGAATCATGCTAAGAAGAAAGATAAAAAATTTGTATTAATGAGTTTAAGAAACCCTTATGATGTTGCAAACTTTGAAGAAGCGAAAGCGGTTCTTGCTGTTTACGGGTTCAAAGGGTATTCGAATGGGCGTTATAGACAGCCAAATATCCCGGCAGGCATCTCGACCATTTTTGGAGAATCAAAGCCTAGAGGGACGTTGCCGGTCGATATACCATCAGTAACCAAGCCCAATCAAAGCCTTTATAAATTTGGATATGGATTAGATATTAAATCTGGAAGACCCATTAAAAAATAGGGAGGGATGCAATTTGAAAAGGATGATAATCCTATTTACCATTTGTCTGTTGACTTTCGGCATTGTTTCCTCAAAAAGTGTAACCGCTGTTAAAGAGAAGAAAAAACAAAAGGTCAGCCCCGGTATTGAAGTTCTTTTAAAAGAAGAAAAGGACGTGTTAAGCGGAAAAAAAGTCGGCTTGATTACGAATCCAACTGGCATCGATTCTAAATTAACCAGCATCGTCGATCTACTTAATGATGATCCGGATATTAATTTGACAGCGTTATTTGGTCCTGAACATGGAGTGCGTGGAGATGCGCAAGCTGGTGCAAGCGTTGAATATTATATGGATGAAAAAACGGGGTTGCCCGTTTATAGCTTATATGGCAAAACGAAAAAACCGACGCCTGAAATGTTAAAGGATGTCGAGGTCCTTGTTTTTGATATCCAGGATGTCGGAACACGCTATTACACCTATATCTACACGATGGCTTATGCAATGGAAGCGGCCAAAGAAAATGATATCCCCTTTATCGTGCTGGACCGGCCTAACCCACAAGGCGGGGAATCGGTAGATGGGCCTGTCCTTGAACCTGAATTCTCATCGTTTGTTGGTTTGTACCCAATACCGCTTAAGCATGGGATGACTGTTGGGGAACTGGCTACTTTGTTCAATAAGGAATTTAAAATAGGTGCAGATCTAAAGGTCATCAAGATGAAAGGCTGGAAGAGGGATATGGACTATGAAGAAACAGGTCTTCCTTTTGTCTTGCCGTCACCGAATATGCCGACTGTTTCCACTACGTTCGTATATCCGGCTACAGGCTTGATCGAGGGAACGAATGTCTCGGAAGGCAGAGGAACGACTAAACCATTCGAATTGATTGGTGCTCCTTATATAAACAGTGATGAGCTTGCTGGGAAATTAAATGCATTAAGGTTACCTGGCGTAAAATTCAGGGCAGCCTCCTTTACACCTACATTTTCAAAACATGCAGGTAAACTTAGCCATGGAGTGGAAATTTATATAACCGATAGAGAGGAATTCAAGGCTGTCCCTACCGGACTTCACATCATCAAGACCATTCAGGATCTATATCCTGCAGATTTTGAATTCCTTGCAGCCAAAAATTTCAATTTATTGATTGGCAATGGATGGGTAATGTCAAGAATTGAAGAAGGTTCATCAGTAAATGAAATCATGAAAGAATATCAAGCAAAGCAGGATGCTTTTAAAAAGGTTCGCAAAAATTACTTGCTCTATAAATAAGAGAAAAAAGAAAAGTCCGGTTGGACTTTTCTTTTTTTGATGAACTTTCGAAGGAGGAGAAAATCGCTAAGACTTTATTCCTGAATAAAGCCAAATTTATAAGTTCTAAAATGGAAGGAACCGTTGTCTAATAGAATATGGGGTTTACCCTAAATCAGTAATTGTCAGGGGGAAAGCGGGATGAAAAAATATCTTCAAAAAATTGGACGTTCCTTGATGCTTCCAGTAGCCGTCTTGCCGGCAGCCGCCATATTAATGGGGATCGGTTATTGGATAGATCCAGCAGGATGGGGAGCGGGAAGTCCGTTAGCGGCTTTCTTAATTAAAGCGGGTTCTTCAATCATTGATAATATGGCTATTTTGTTTGCTGTTGGAGTGGCGTTGGGGATGTCGAAAGGGAAAGATGGAGCCGCCGCTTTGAGCGGTCTTGTAGCCTATCTAGTCGTAACGACATTGCTTTCCACGGACTCGGTAGCGATGCTGCAAGGAATAGATGCAAAAGATGTAAATCCAGCATTTGAGAAAATAGAAAATGCATTTGTCGGAATCCTCTCGGGCCTTATAGCGGCAGCTATGTATAATCGGTTCAGTAAGGTCGAGCTGCCGGATGCACTCGCTTTCTTTAGCGGTAAACGCCTTGTCCCGATCCTTACTGCGGTTGTCATGTTACTCGTTTCTCTTATATTATTCTTCGTATGGCCACTCATCTACTCCTGGTTAGTTATATTTGGGGAAGGAATTAGTGAATTAGGTGCTGCTGGAGCAGGACTCTATGGATTTTTCAATCGGCTTTTAATACCAACAGGTTTACATCATGCTTTAAACTCCGTATTCTGGTTCGATGTAATAGGACTTAACGATATCGGTAAATTCTGGGCTGGAACAGGAATAAAAGGAACCACGGGCATGTATCAAGCCGGATTCTTTCCCGTCATGATGTTCGGTTTACCGGCTGCTGCTCTGGCCATGTACCATTCGGCAAAATCACGGAAGAAAAAACAAGTGGCCTCATTGATGCTCGCAGCCGGTTTCGCTTCATTTTTTACAGGCGTTACTGAACCGTTGGAATTTGCTTTCATGTTTGTTGCACCTGCCCTGTTTGTTGTGCATGCTTTGTTAACAGGGATATCATTAGCTATTGCTGCGACTTTCCATTGGACAGCAGGGTTCGGTTTTAGTGCAGGATTCATTGACTTTGTTTTAAGTTCAAGATTGCCATTGGCAAATGAACCTTATATGCTACTTCTTCAAGGACTGGCTTTTGCTGTCATTTACTATTTCTTATTCCGATTCTTGATAAAAAGGTTCAATTTAATGACTCCAGGCAGAGAAGATGATACAGAAGATGAGCTTGATGGTGGAGGAGTGATTGCGGAAGCAGACAGCAGTCAAGGCGGGAATGATAAGAGTAAATTCTTTGGAATGGCATCCGTTATTTATGAAGGTTTAGGCGGAGACGCTAACGTAATATCTGTAGATAACTGCGTTACCCGATTAAGGGTTGAGGTAGAGAATATGGGAGCTGTCGATCAGAATAAAATCAAATCAACAGGGGTTGCCGGAATTAATATCGTGGGTCCCCAAAGCATTCAAGTCATCGTAGGGACACAAGTACAATTCATAGCTGATGAAATTGAAAAGATCCGTAGGCAATAGCTGATTCACTAAAAATCTACGATCAGGATTATATTTTCTGATCGTAGAGATTTTTATGATAATGACTTTATTAACTCTGCTCATAAAATAGAATAAAACGAATCAATGTTCTATAATATATAAGGGTATTGTTGAAGGATTTGCAATGAAGCTTGAAGAATTAGTAATGAAGCTCGTCCGCCAATCATTTGAGTAATTAGGATATCAGCAGTAATGAAGGCTGTATACATACACGTCAAACTAAAACACGATCATATAGTGTACTAAGTTTTGAGCAAGGGATATCTTTGCATTTTTCAAACTTTTAGTATAGGGAGGTTCCGGTCTTGTATAAACAAAAAACCAAAGAAACTGACAGTAGTGTCATTGAGTTCATTGAGAACGTCGAAAATCCAAAAAAGCGTGAAGATGCATATGAATTGTTGGATGTTTTCACCAAAACGACAGGTTATGAGGCAAAGATGTGGGGACCGAGCATCATTGGGTTCGGTATCTATCATTATAAATATGAATCAGGTCATGAAGGAGAAGCCCCTCTGGTAGGCTTTTCCCCTCGAAAAGCAAAAATCAGTTTATATTTCACTCCAGGGGATAAAAAAAGGGAAGAATTGTTACAGGCATTTGGAAAACACACTTCCGGAAAAGGGTGTGTGTACATCAATAAAGTGGCAGATATCGATATTAATGTATTGAAAGAATTGATTAATCAGTCTGTCAAGTTTTTGAGAGATAAGTACCCGGACAATGAAATATAAGAGAACGAATGATCAATTTATAATTGTTTAAGAGGAACAAGAAAGCGAGTGGGAACGAAAATGAGAAAAATTAAAGTGGGCATAGTTGGGTACGGATTGTCAGGAGCTACATTTCACGCTCCATTACTAAGTGTTTTAGGGCAGTTTCAAATAACGAAAGTTGTCAGCTCCAAGAAGGAAAAAGTCCAAAAAGATCTGAAAGATGTGGAAGTGGTAAGCAGCTTAGAGGATATTCTTGAAGACGCGTCCATTGATTTGGCTGTTATTACGACACCGAGTGGTTTGCATTATGAAATGGCCAAGCAAAGCTTGTTGGCCGGGAAGCATGTCATCCTTGAAAAGCCGATGGTAGTGGAAGCTTGGGAGGCAGAGGAGCTAATTAAGATTGCCGAGGAAAAGAATCTTCTATTAAGTGTCTATCATAACCGGAGATGGGATAATGACTTTTTGACCGTGAAAAAACTTATGGATGATGGAGTGCTTGGGGAAATCAATACATACCAAGTCCATTATGATCGATACAGGCCTGTAGTCAGGGATAGATGGAGGGAAAAACCAGGCCCGGGGTCAGGCATGCTATATGATTTAGGATCACATCTCATCGATCAAGCACTGCATTTATTTGGATTGCCGCAATTCGTTTGGGCAGATGTTTTTTCCCAAAGAGAAAATGCAGAAACGGATGATTATTTCCATGTGATATTAGGATATGAAAAGCTGAGAGTTATCTTACACTCAGGCTCAATCGTTCCGAGTAATGGACCGCGGTATCAGGTGCATGGAAGTAAAGGATCATTTATCAAATACGGTCTTGATTGCCAAGAGGCGGCCCTGAGTGAGGGGAAAAAACCGCTGGATGACTCTTGGGGTGCAGATGAACCCGAATTCTATGGTAAGTTGGTTACGGTTGAAGGAGAAAATGAGATACATGAAACCATTGAAACACTGCATGGTTCTTATTTAACGTATTACCAGGCAGTTGCCGATAGTATATTAAGCGGGAAGAAAGCTCCAGTCACTGCCCAAGAAGGGTTATCTGTCATTAAAATCATTGATGCGGCTTTTGAAAGCAGTAAAGGAAAGAAAGCCATTTATATTAAATGAAATTCAATTTCCCCTCATAACAATATGAATTGAGAAAACTGAATGTTAAGCGGCCTTATATTTAGAAATAAGGTCGCTTTTAATTTTGGTCAAATGCATGAGTTACCGGTTTATTAGATAAAACAAAACTCGTGACTTCGAATGTTCCGCATGAATTAGAACTGTTTTTGCATAAAATTAGAGCGAATATTCGAGAGAATGAGTGTTTACTAGTGAATTCATGCCATTTACTCGTGAATTTGGAGAAAATACTCGTGAAATTCATACATTTACTCGTGAATTATCCCCATTTACTCGTGAATTCAAATGTTACGCAAGAATTAGAGCTGTTTCCGCATAAAATTGGAGCGAATATTCGGTAGATTGAAGTATTTGAACTGTGGATATTCTGTTTTGGAGGATTTATATTGAAATGAAATCCCCCGAATGGCGGCTGCTATTCGGGGGGGCGTTTAGGTATTTAACTTGAAATGCCTTTTTAGCTCTAGGATAATGCCTTTGCATGAAGAGATCGCTTTTGCCAAGCCATGGTAATCATCAAAGTAATGAATAAGAGGATAAGGCCCAACATGAAAGGATAGGTGATGTGGATATCATACATCATTCCGGCAAGTGTTGGTCCGAGCACATTACCGATGCTCATATATGCATTATTCATACCCATTGCAAAGCCCTGCTCATTTCCTGCCATCTTGGAAATCAGTGTGTTAAGAACTGGACGTAAGATGGAGGTGGAAAGGAAGATGACCAGTGAAATTAAAAAGAAAATCAGGTAACTTGAAGCAAAAAGTGATAGAAGGAAACCGATGGCTGCAACACTGATAAAGATATTCAGCACATTCACTTCCCCGAAACGCCGTACAATCCGGTCGACGACAAACAGTTGTACAATTACACTGACGATACCTGTGGCTGTAACCATGACGGCGATGTCCTTAGGGCTTGAATTGAATTGATTATCAAGATAAAGACCAATGACAGATTCATATGCCATTAAGCCAAAGCTCATTACAAGAGTAATGATGAGTGGGATGAAATAGGGCATTTTCACGGATAAGGCAATCTTCCGAACCATCGTTTCGGTTTTTGCATCCATGTCTTTAGTAACTTGTGCCGTTTCGCTTTCTTTTAAAACAAAAATCGAAAATACTACAGCTGATAGGGATACCAGCGCAGAAATCAAAAAGGGAAACTTCAAGCCAAAATCAGCTAAAAAACCTCCAATTCCTGGACCGACTACAATGCCCAGTGACATGGCGGCAGATACTAAACTATTGCCTTTAGCGCGTTGATCAAATGTGGTGATATCGGCTACATAAGCAAAAATTGCGGGGATAAGCAAAGCTGCCCCAATCCCGCCAATGATGCGTGAAGCATATAATAACCAAATGGAATTGACTGCATAAAAAATAAACATGGATAATGTCAAACCAATCAATCCATAAATAATCATTTTTCTGCGCCCGAATTGGTCAGTCCATTTTCCAGCAATTGGTGAAAAGATAAGTTGTGCACCTGCGAAAATGGCAATCATTAGGCCAGCGGCGGTTCCTCCTTGATTAATGGAGGCCAGGTATGCTGGTAAAATGGGAATGATGATACCGAAACTTCCTATTGCTATAAACATATTGATCATGAGGATAATGATCTTCTTGCGTTGTTCTGCTGACATGGGCAGCCTCTCTCTCTCTTTAAAAATCAATAACCAATTTAATTCGCATGGTTAATTTTTTGATACGTTAATTATGTTATAGTTTTAGATAGATAGTGTCAATAAGAAAGGATTGTCAATCATGCATTCAAGTGAATTGTATAATTTACATCTAGAAATCAAGGAACTAAGCAGCCTCTCACAGGAATTGGTGGAACCTTTTTTGGTTAAATATGATTTAACTTCTGTACAGTATCGCGCATTGCATTTAATTGTCTTGACTGAATCCATAGCAGTTAAAGATGTTTCGAATCATTTAAAAATCAAACCTGCAGCAGGAACTGCACTAATTGACCGGCTTGAACGGAAGAAGTTGATTGAGAGGGTACACAGTGAGGATGATCGGCGGTTCGTTTTTATCCAATCCACCGAAAGTGGAAGGAGAATCTATCATTCCATAAATAAGTGTTTTGCCAAGATCTTTCGTGAATTTTATGGCGTCCTAAATGAAGAGGAAACGCAAGGGCTCAAACAAATCGTCGGGAAACTGACCGAACATGCATCGTCTTGCATAGAGAATAAAATATAGTCTTCCTGACGTCTATAGTTTCCATTATAATAGAAAGAAGATAGACCTAATATTTACTAAAGCAGTGAATACCACTGCTTTTAGGGGATTAATTGTCAGAATAATCAAAAAATAAATGAGTCACTCCCCTGAGTATAACAAGTTAGGTTTATTCAATGATTCATGATGTAAGAAATCCATTAAAGAAGATATGGCTTTTGGAAAATGAATCTGTATCAAAAAAGTTAAGAAAATTTTTTCTCAATGACTCATCATGACGAACCAAGCAGAGGTAGTGTACGTGTACTAGAAGCAGAGAATCGCAAAAGAAGGAGATGGTAAAATGTTTTCGCCATTAACCCCAATGGATTGGAAGCGCAGGGCCGTAAAATATTATCCCCATAAAGTTGCAGTCATCGATGAAGAGAAAGAGTTTACATACAAGGAATTCGGGCAGCGGACAGATCAACTTTCCAAAGCACTGTATTCTTCGGGAATTGAAAAAGGCGACCATATTGCAGTAATGTTGCCAAATACGCATTATATGTTGGAATGTTTTTATGGCATTTGTCAAATGGGAGCTGTAATGGTTCCATTGAATTATCGACTGGTTGCAGAGGATTTGGAATATATCATCAAGCATAGCGATTCAAAAATGTTGATAGTCGATGAGGAATTCACCGCTCCGATCGAAAAGATCATTTCTAGACTTTCATTGGAAAAAATCATTATCGTGCCTGTTGAAGGACATGAAACCACATTACCTGGAATAGACTATGAGAATTTCATTTTGCATGCAATTGATGAAGCACTGCCAGAGGTTAAAATCGATGAAAATCAACTTTTGACTATAAATTATACGAGTGGAACGACTTCAAAACCAAAAGGGGTAATGTTAACCCATCGCGGGAATTACATGAACGCCGCTAATTTCATTTATCACCTTGGAGTGAATCATGACGATGTATACTTACATACCCTGCCAATGTTTCATGCTAATGGCTGGGGAGGTGTATGGTCGGTAACGGCTACAGGCGGGACTCATGTATGTCTAAGGAAAGTCGATCCCCCTCTTATCCTCAAATTATTCGCCCATCATAATATTACATTATTATGTGGGGCACCGACTGTCGTCAATATGCTAGTGAATGAACCTAAAGCAAAAGAAACAAATATCAAAGCTCGCCCAAGGATGGCAACAGCAGGTGCACCTCCAGCAGCAGCGCTTATACAAAAGGCACAAGAAATCCTTGGTTTGAATATGATTCACGTATATGGGTTAACAGAAACTTCCCCTTTCATCCTATATAACGAGTGGAAGGATGAGTTTGAAGCTAAATCGGCGGACGAACAAGCAATAATAAAGGCAAGACAAGGGATTGAATTGGTTTTCAATGGGGAAACGATGGTAGTCAATCAAGATGGGAAAGAAGTCGTTTGGGATGGAAAGGAACTGGGAGAAATCATTACCCGCGGCAATGTTGTAATGGAAGGATATTATAAGGATCCGGAAAAAACGGCCGAAGCAATTAGGGATGGCTGGTTTCATACAGGAGATCTGGCAGTAACCTATCCTGATGGATATATTGAAATACAGGACAGGGCTAAGGATTTAATCATTTCCGGGGGAGAAAATATTTCTTCAACAGAGGTGGAAGGGGTATTGTATAAACATCCAGGTGTTTTGGAGGCGGCGGTCATTGCCATCCCAGACGATAAGTGGGGAGAAACGCCTAGGGCAATCATTGTGTTGCACCAAAATGCAAAAGTGACAGAAAATGAGATCATAACCTTTTGCCGCTCTAAAATGGCTCACTTTAAAGCACCGACAACAGTTGAATTCGTAGAGTCATTACCGAAAACGGCAACAGGTAAGCTACAAAAATACCGTTTGAGGGAAATCCATTGGAAAGGAACGAAAAAGGTAAATTAAAGGCTTGATTATATGAACGGGACTATATTAAAGGTTGTCAAAATAAGTTAAAACCAAATAAAGTACGGCAAATAACAAGACCAAGAATGCTTTTAAAATAGCATTCTTGGTCTTTATTATTATGGAAAGCACCATTTCCTCTGTAACCAGGTAGTTAAATTAACGAGGGCTTCCCAATGAAAGGTTTGACTTAGTGCAATATAGATAAACTTGTTTTTTTACCATTAGCATCGACTGATGGATGATAAGCGTGATTTACCTGAATAATATGCTGCTATTAAACTATAAGGAATGCCAGCGAGTTCTGATGCCGGTGCAGGATACGGGCAGTACAGATAAATAAGTAAACTAAGGAAAAGGTTTTAATACAGTGATAATTGTACGTATTTCAATAGTTTTCTTTAAAAGCATTATTTTTGGATAATTAGAGTAGAGGCTTACATCAATCGTTAATTTGTAAAAATTCGTGAAGAATAAAACGATAAATTTTAAAAAAACTAAATGAAATTACATTATAAGGAAGGAACTGTTGAAAAGTAAGTGATAATCCATTAAAAATTCTGTAAATTTAATTAAACATTATAACGTTATATTGATTAGTTCAACAAAATATGATAATCTATTTTTGTAAAGAGAAATGAAATGAACTCTCACACAATTCAGTGTAACCGTATACAAAGTACTTGCAATCGATAGGATGTACCGAAAAGGATGAGGGAAATGGCAGATACGTTAGTTCTGAAGAATGTAAAGATGTTAGAGGGAAAAGCAGCGGATATCATACTGGAAAATGGGATGATTAAAGAAATCGCACTTCCCGGAACTGCAACAGGGGATAAGATAATAGATTATGATCAAAAAGTTTTTGTTTCCAGCGGATGGATTGATATGCATGTACATGCTTTCCCGGAATTCGATCCTTATGGTGATGAGGTTGATGAGATTGGATATAAAACGGGAGTAACAACGGTCATTGATGCGGGAAGCACGGGGGCAGACAGGATATCTGATCTCGTTAACAGCTGTGAAAATTCCAAAACGAATGTTTTCGCCTTTCTGAATATTTCGCGGATTGGCTTGAAAAGGATTGATGAGTTATCGGATATTTCATGGCTGGACGAAGGGGAATTAAGGAAGGCAATTTCCAAGTACGGGGATTTTGTCGTTGGACTTAAGGCGAGAATAAGTAAAAGCGTGGTTGGTCCAAATGGTGTCGAGCCATTAAAAATCGCTAGGAAGTTCTCGGCTGAAACTGGTTTACCATTAATGGTCCATATCGGTTCAGGGCCGCCTGATATTAAAGATGTCCTTGAATTACTTGAGGAAAAGGACATTATTACACATTTCTTAAATGGTAAAGCGAATAATTTATTTGATGAAAGAGAAGAGCCGCTTCCTGAGTTCAGTAAGGCGATTGAACGTGGTGTCCATTTGGATGTAGGTCATGGAACGGCAAGCTTTTCATTTAAAACTGCAGAAATGGCGAAAAAGCGGGGAATAAGCTTCAATACGATCAGTACGGATATATATCGGAAAAACAGAGAGAATGGGCCAGTTTTTAATATGGCTAATGTGCTTACAAAATTTTTGTATCTGGGTTATCCATTAAACGAAGTAATAGATGCCGTTACGGTCAATGCAGCAGCTTGGTTGCATAAACCCAAGCTTGGCAGGATTTCAGCTGGGGATATTGCGAACTTGACCTTATTCTCGATCAAGAATGAGCCGACCCTTTTAATGGATTCCGAAGGAGAAAAAAGGATGGCAGAAAAAAGGGTTGTCGTAAAAGGAGTGGTTATAAATGGAGAATTCATTGAATGCTAAATACGGTTTGAAAAGAGTCATAAATGCAAGCGGAAGAATGAGCATATTGGGGGTTTCTGCCCCAACTGACACAGTGATGGACGCGATGAAAAAAGGTGGGCAAAATTTTGTTGAAATTTCTGATTTAGTCGATAAGTCAGGCCAGCATATAGCGAAATTGCTTCATTCTGAAGCAGCTGTCGTCGTAAACTCAGCTTCAAGTGGGATTGCGCTTTCAGTAGCGGCGATCGTTACGGAAGGAAAAAGAAGGAAAAGCGAAAGGCTTCATCAAGATCTCATTCAAAAGAATGAAATCATCATGCTGAAAGGTCATAACGTTCAGTATGGTGCACCGGTTGAAACCATGATTTACCTTGGTGGCGGAAAATTGGTTGAAGTTGGGTATGCAAACGAAGGGAAGGCAGAACATATTGCGGATGCCATAAATGAAAATACTTCTGCCATTTTATACGTGAAATCGCATCATGCTGTTCAGAAAAATATGATATCGGTCGAAGAAGCATGGGAAGTGGCCAAAACGAATAATATCCCTCTGATTGTCGATGCAGCTGCGGAGGAGGATTTGGGGAAATATGTACAATTCTCCGACTTGGCCATTTATAGTGGATCAAAAGCCATTGAAGGACCCACATCCGGTATCGTTGCTGGCAGAAAAAAATATATTGAATGGGTAAAGGTTCAATTGCATTGTATCGGAAGGAGCATGAAGGTTGGAAAGGAAACTACCTTTGGGCTGCTTCAGGCATTGGATGAGTATTTCGTCAAGACAGATAAAAGCGAAAAAGAAAAAGCTAGTTTACAAGTTCTCACATCACTTGAATCCATTGAGGGCGTAAAAGTAACGATAGTTCAGGATGAAGCCGGCCGTGCCATATATAGAGCACGTATTTCCATTGATCCTTTAATAACGGAAACGACGGCGAAGGAAGTGAACGAGCAGCTCAGAAATGGGGATATCGCCATTTACACACGCGATTATGGGATACGGCAAGGCTTTTTCGATATAGATCCGCGTCCATTACAAGGTGATGATATACATGTCATCGAAGCACAATTAAGCACCATATTAGGAGGAAAACAGGGATGACAAACATTAAAAAACGGTTATTGAATGATCGTGTAGCCTTAAATGTACTTGCAAATAGTGTAGAAAATGCAGTGGAAGTCTTTGAAGCGGCGGAAGGCCATGTATTGGTTGGTGTACTCTCAAAGGATTATCCAACTGTGGAAGCTGGTGTTACAGCAATGAAAGAATACGGGGAAGCCATTGATGAAGCCGTTTCAATAGGATTGGGTGCGGGCGATAATAGACAGGCAGCGGTTGTCGCAGAAATTGCAAAACACTATCCAGGCAGTCATATTAACCAGGTTTTTCCTGCTGTTGGTGCTACGAGGGCCAATTTAGGCGATAATGACAGCTGGATAAATTCACTTGTTTCTCCAACTGGGAAAGCGGGTTATGTGAATATCTCCACTGGTCCAGTAAGTGCTGGTGCAAGTGAAACTGCCATTGTGCCTATCAAAGCTGCCATTGCACTGGTTCGCGATATGGGAGGGAATGCTCTGAAATACTTCCCGATGAAAGGCCTGAAGCATGAAGATGAATATCGTGCTGTCGCAAAGGCTTGTGGTGAAGAAGGATTTGCTTTGGAACCAACAGGTGGAATCGATTTAAATAATTTCGAGACTATACTAGAGATCGCATTAGAAGCAAAAGTGCCTAAAGTCATTCCCCATGTATATTCTTCCATCATCGATGAAGAGACTGGAAAAACGAATGGGGAGGATGTACGGAAATTATTGGCCATAACTAAAAAATTGGTTGAAAAATATGCCTAAAAGGATTGTGGCATTCGGGGAAGTAATGATGCGTTTACAGGTACCAGGGCATGAATTGCTATCACAGGCCAACACTCTGCAATACTCCTTTTCAGGCACGGGGGTAAACGTTGCTTCTGCGATGGCAAAGCTCGGTCATGAGGGGTTTCTTGTAACAAAGTTACCGGATAACCCACTTGGGGATTCCGCGATTTCATCTTTGCAGCGCTTAGGAATTGGAAGGAACTTCATCTCTAAAGGTGGCAAGTACTTGGGGATGTACTTTTTGGAAAATGGTTTTGGACAGCGGGCGAGCCGTGTCACATATTCCAATCGACTGGAAAGCAGTTTCAATACAGCCTCTTTATCCGATTATGACATGGATATGATTTCGGAAAGTACGGATATCATCCATTTTTGCGGAATCACGCTTGCAATGGCGGAAAATGTACGGGAAAGTATGAAGGTGCTGGCTAGAAAAGTCAAAGAAAAAGGCGGTACAGTCTGTTTCGATTGCAACTACCGCCCCTCTTTATGGGAGGGAGGTTATGCCGACGCAAAGCCTCATTATGAAGAAATGCTTACTTTGGCTGATATCGTCATGATGAATGAGAAAGACGCCCTATATATTTTAGGAATGAAGTCTGAAGGCTCCACTAGGGAAGAACAGCTAAACGAGTTGATCCCTGAGGTGGCGAAAAAATTCAATATTCAGTCGATAGCAGGGACACACCGTTCAATCAACAGTGATAATAGCCATACATTGAGGGGGTATATATACAAGGAAGAAACATTTTACTTTTCCGATATCCTATCATTTTCCGTATATGATAGAATAGGTTCAGGCGATGCTTACACCAGCGGAATCTTACATGGAGAATTACGAGGATATTCCCCTGAAAAGACAGTTCGGTTTGCGGCTGTTTCAGGAATGCTGGCATGTACTGTCGTTGGAGATACTCCTTTGGCAACCGAAAAGGAGATACTCTCGGCAATGGAAGGTAAAATGGAAGATATTAAGAGATAAAAGGCAGGAGATTAGGAATGAATGTGAACAGAAAAAATGGACCGATGTATTTACAGATAAAAGAAATATTAAAGGATCGTATTTTACATGGGGTTTATGCCATCGACACAAACATTCCCTCTGAGCCTCTTTTGGAAGAAGAATTTAACGTAAGTAAGGTCACTGTCCGTAATGCAATCAAAGAACTCGTGCAAGAGGGGTATGTTGAAAAGAAAAGCGGCAAAGGCACTAGGGTCATAGCTAATGGTTCGATTGTCAAACTTTCCAAAGGAAAGCGTTTCACAGAGCTGTTGGTGGAGGAGGGGCACTCCATTTTAAAAAAGGTGTTAAACATAAGTCATGTTGACCTTTCTTCGGACCCTAAGCTGCATTCTTTATTTGGTGACCATTGCATAAGTATCGAACGGATATATTTATTGGACAATGAACCTTATATTTACTTTACACATTATGTTTCACTCGATATGAACGAAGAAGATATGAAAGAGCTCCAGATCAATTCTTTGTACCGCTTTTTGGAAGATCAAAACGTCAAACTTGAAACATTCAGAGATGAGTTTGCCGTTGCTATCGCTCCGGATCACATTTGCGAAACACTGAAAATCGAAAACAGTAGTTTTGTATTAAAAAGGATTCGGATTTCCAGTGATGGGGACGGAAATGTTATGGAATACAGTGAAGGGTATTACAACACGGCTAAACAGAACTACATCGTGACATATAATGAGCCGGTACAATAATCCAATTATTGTATCGCATTGATTGTAAGCGATTTCAATAGGGTGGGGAGAACATATGGATCTATATTTATTAGGAATCACGCTGATAGCCATCGTAATTGTTATTTTGGGGGTATCATGGTGGAAATGGCATGCATTCATTAGCTTGACTGTAGCCAGTTTATTTTTAGCGGTTTTTTCAGGACTGCCGATGGACAAGATTGTAGGAGCATATGAAACGGGTGTCGGAGCGGTCCTTGGTCACCTTATTGGAATATTGGCTTTAGGGACCATCTTAGGAAAGATGATGTCCGACTCTGGAGCCGGTATGCAGGTTGCTGACTTTTTCATTAATAAATTCGGCGTGAAGAACCTGCCGTGGGCCATGCTTTTATCTGGTTTCATCATAGGCATTCCGGTATTTTTCGAGGTTGGTTTAGTAATATTGCTGCCTTTGGTCATTTCCATTCGGAAATCAACCAAAGTAAACATCTTGTTAATTGGTATTCCTGTACTTGCTGGTTTATCGATCGTACATGGGCTGGTACCTCCGCATCCGGGAGCCATGACAGCTATTGGAATCTATAATGCAAACATGGGACAAGTACTTCTGTACTCATTGATCATCGCATTCCCGACTGCTGTAATTGCCGGACCGCTATTCGCAAAATGGGTTCAAAAACGGGTTATTCCTGTTGGGGAACCGGAATTGATACGGGTGATAACAAAGTCAAGTGGTTTACCAGGGACTGGGGTTTCGTTCTTCATCATCCTTTTGCCTGTATTGTTGATGGTTTTAACTGTCTTGGCTCCTTATTTGCCGCTACCGGGTTCCGTTGAAAAATTCTTATTGTTTATCGGCAGTCCGGTGATTGCCCTATTAATCTCCTGTTTTGCTGCTTACTACTTCTTGGGATACAGACAGGGAATGGACAAATCACTAATTAAAAAGTTGACGGAAGAATGCCTGTTGCCATTAGCCTCCATAATCCTTATTATCGGTGCTGGCGGAGGATTCAAGCAAATTTTAATTGATAGTGGCGTAGGGACTGCAATCGCTTCCATGTCTGAAGAAATTTCATTATCCCCGATCGTTCTTGCATTCCTTGTGGCCGGATTGATTCGGATTGCCACAGGTTCTGCAACCGTCGCTTTGACCACGGCAGCAGGGATCGTTTCACCGGTCGTTGCCAATATGACAGGTGTTAATCTAGAATTGCTCGTTATTGCCACGGGAGCAGGCTCACTTATGTTCTCCCATGTTAATGACGCAGGTTTCTGGTTGGTAAAAGAATATATGGGACTAACCGTTAAAGAAACATTCAAAACATGGACAGTCATGGAAACATTACTTTCCTTCGTGGCATTCGGTTTGGTTTTAATTTTCGATATATTCATTTAATTAAAGAAAATTTCTCAATGTCTGAATAAGTAACATTTACCTCCGTGAACTGTCTTGGGGTGACAGATCACGGAGGCTTTTATTTAGTCATGGAACATACTGGGGGTGGAGAAAATGACCGGTTTTACTCTTAATGATAGGTCATTGCAGAAACCAGAAACAAAATTCATTCACAATCGGAAGTAGTTAGACTATTGACAAGGGGGCAGTTTCATCCAGGAGATGTTTGTTTGGCTCCTCGAAGATATAAGTCCTGACAGAGACTTCTATATTGGAAGATTGACAGCTTCCCGTTTACATATTCATTCTGAATATAATCTAATAATTCATTGGCATGGTTAGGCTTTTGACGTTTTTCCTGAATATAATGGAGAATTAAAACTTCTATATTCACACACTCACCTTACTTGACAAGTATTTTTTTCCATTAACAATATAACATGGGCATTCAAAAAAATATCATTTTTTGAATATTTTAACTATCGACATATTTATACAAATAAGGATTGATTCGGAATAGCGGTGGGGAATTTTATCGGGTAATGCAAAAAAGAGCGATATTGTACTGACTTACTTTTAAGTCGGCACAAGAAAAAACCCTTGAAAATTCAAGGGTTGGATTGTTAATTAAGGTGACAAAACTGATTTTACAAGGACTTCATGCTTGTATCTTTTGTACAGGTATAGGTGATAAGCGCAGCTCTGCGGCTTCTCTCTTAATGGAGAATAAATAAGCTGCCAAACCTAAGATGGCTGTAAAAATCAGCATGGCGATCGATGAACTGAAATCCCCGCCAGACAAGTCACGAAGCCATCCCATGATATAGCTCGAAAAGCCGCCCATGATATTCGTGAATCCAATTAGGCCAGCGGCCCGTCCTGCCGTTTCAGGTGTTGAGTATTTTACCATGAGCATATTACTTAAATGGAACACACCGCCTTGACATCCCATTGCCAGTCCCATACATAGTCCGGCTAAAATTGGATTGGGGATGAAGATCGCTACAGTCAGAAAGACTGCTGTCAATGAAAATAGAATCGTGGCCATCAAACTTGGACGTCTGGTTTTGTCAGCCAGAAAACCGCATGCCAAGACAAATCCTAAAGCGAATAGCCAGGAAAGTGAAGTGATACTCGACATTCCTTCCTTTTCGAATCCTTTTGCTTCAATGAGGTAGGTAGGAAGCCAAATGCTGATACCGAAAAATAAAAAGGAGCATACAAGCATGCCGAACCAAACAATCCAGAAACGATAATCTTGGGCGAAACTCTTATTCTCGGAGGCAGCGGTTTCTTTCACTTCATCATCCGTTTGGCGAATGAAAGCCAATTCCTCCTTACTTATACGGGGGTGCTCTTCTGGTGTATTCCGTGTCATAAAGATGAACATCGGGATATTTATAAATAAGTTGAATGCTGCAAGCATAAAGAAAGCTGCCTGCCAGTGGAGTAAAGATATCACGAGCACCAAAACAATGGCTCCCATTGCCGGACCTAAATAGTTACCGGTAAGCCATGATGCCTGGGCCCTCCCCAATTCCCGTTTATTAAACCAGTTAGAAATGAATTTGCCGGATACCGGAATCATCATCCCCTCACCAAAACCAAGAATGATCCTGCTTATTAAAAACATTTCATATGAATTTGCCAGGCCTGACATAATCATCGTGAGTGTCCAAACGAATAAACCGGCAATGGCTGTTTTTCGGGCACCTAATTTATCAATGATGAAACCCCAAAAAAGATTGGAAACTCCATAGGCAATGGTGAATACAAAAGATAGAAGACCAATCTTTGCATTTTTGTCATCGCCTGTCATACCGAGTGCATGCAAGAATTCAGGATCTGTTTGAATGATGGAAATGCCAACCTTATCAATTTGTCCGAAAAACCAAAAGAAAAAAATTGGAACGGCAATATACAACCATCTTTTTTGCCCATTTAACATAATACCATCTCCTTGTCGCTTTTTAGCATTCCCTAAAAACACTTACCATTGCAAATAAGTGAATTACGGTTACCCCTTTAGAAAGGTACTAGTTTTGATTTTTCATGCGCGTAATCCCGCCTTTCTATAATTTTGATAGATAAAAAGTCCCGGAAATGTTTTGTAAGGAAAACAAAGTTTTACTTTCTTAACGATAAATTAAAATAATTTGATTGTCAATTTAATATTTTGACAATTTTCTATTTTTAGAATAAACAAACTTATAAGCGCTTTCATATTTAAAACAGAGTTCCATTGCAGCCTTTTTTACATTCTTTGAGAATTATTTAATCAAATGAGTGGATGGACCTCTATCACGGACTTAAAAATAGAAGTATTTAATCTTTTATGTCAAAAAAACAAATTATCATCAAATTATCAAAAATTCCGACTTATCGATATTGAATTTAAAAGCAGGAAAATCTATAATTCATTTATGTTGTTTTGTATATAAAATACTTAATATGGAAAAATTATGATTTTGGCAGAATATATCGATGTATAATTCTTTATTTGTTTTCATTTGTAATATTCGTTATATTTGGTTGAATCGAGCTTTTCTATTGATACGTCAATTAAGCTAGACTTCCACATAGTTTTATATATGTAAATATGATTTAATTGACACATATACACTAATCTATTTTAAACAAATGATCTTCCAGAACTTCCAGAAAAAAATGTACATATACTTGCAAGTTCTTCTTTGTAGGTATGAAGAAAGTTTTACTGAATGGGTTATATTCAGGAGGAAATGAGATTTATTTACAACGGGGGGAATTCTCGAATGGCAAGCGAAGAAAAAGAGAAAGAGAAATATAGTGCTAATTCATTGGTTAGAGGATTGGAAATCATAAAGCTCTTTAATGAGGGACAGCCGAGTTTGTCTCTTTCAGAAATTGCAAAACAACTGGGAGTAAGCAGAACGGTACCATATCGTTTATTATTCACATTACAAAATATCGGTTATTTGTCTCAGGATGAACATACCAAACGTTATAGCTTAACCCCAAAGGTTCTTGAATTGGGATTCAGCTATTTGAATAGCTTGAAATTCCAGGAAATTGTCCAACCATATATGGAGAACTTGCGTGATGAAATCGGAGCCTCCTGCCATCTATCCATTTTGGATGGGCAGGAAGTTGTTTATGTTGGAAGTGCCCCAATCAGAGGTGTATCCGCTGTCAATGTGAACATAGGTTTACGGCTGCCGGCACATGCATTGGCCAATGGAAAATTACTTTTGGCATATCAACCGAAAGAAATGTTAATGCAAATGTTCAAAATATCAAACCTGACACCTTATACAGACAAAACACTCACCGCGCCGGGTGAATTTCAAAAACAGCTGGATTCAATCCGGCAGAATGGTTATTCGATGACAAGCGGGGAATTCCACCCTGGCATCCGTTCTGTTGCCGCTCCGATTTTTGACCGGACTGGGAAAGTATTGGCTGCATTGAATGTCGTGGCAACTGAGTCTGCTTACCAAGAGGATTTCATCGATAAAATTGCCTTGCCGAAACTTTTGGAAGTTTCTCGGCAGTTATCTGTTTATATGGGATATAGCGGGGTTAAGCCGTATCAACACGAAGATGTCTGATCTTACTTGAGCCCCAATCTATTAATAAGTTAATAACCTTTTTCGAAAGTGTGGATCTCCCAATAGGGTATCCACACTTTTTTTTGTTTAAGAAATACGTTTATCCCGAAGCGCCAAGCGTTCGAATTATAAAATGGTTTTAAATATTCTAAAAATTAATTGACATTGAAGCGGTTTCATTTTAGACTTAATTCATAGACAAAACATTGTTTTGCTTGTAAAACATGATGCGTTTTAGTAACAACCAATAAGGGAGGAATTTTAAAATGACAAAAGAAGCTTTTTCAGTGAAGGATTTTGAAAAAAAATATGTTGCCCGATTGAAAGACCGTTCGCTTGATTGGGATGTCTTGAAGTTCCAGGAAGAAATCGATCCCGCTTATCGACGCGCACAGATGAGATATATCGGACGTGGTGCCACTGCCAATAACGATACGAATGTAATTGCAGGTGAACATTTCACTTTAAGCACAATGGTGCTGCCCCCGGGATGTATCGGTCCTTTGCACCTTCACGACGATGTTGAAGAAGTGTTTTTTATTCTAGAGGGTGAAGTCACGGCATTAATTCAAGAGGATAGCTACAGCGAAGTGCATGAAATTAAATTAAGTGCGAGAGATTGCATCAGCAGCCCACCAGGGGTTTATCGGGGAATTAGAAATGACGGGGATGTGGAGGCGCGCATGCTCGTGATGTTAGGGGCAGTGAAGCCTAATTTACCGACATATCCTGAAGGCAGTGACCTGGAAGAACTGCGTAAACAGCGCGCTAAAGAAAGAGAAGCCATTATTAAAGACTGATTATTTAGCCGAAAAGGGCACCTGCATTATGAAAATTAATGAGGCGCCCTTTTCGATTAGATTGTTAAATATGGCCCATGCAATTTATCTAAAGGCCAATCTAAATTATGGGAGGTATGAAAAATGCTTGGGATTACTCATTTACGACATATAAGCATGATAACTCCGAATTTCGATGATCAAGCAGAGTTTTATGAAAAGGTTTGGGGACTGGATAGAGTGGATGTTCCGGAAGAGGAGAATACGGTTTATTTCCGCGGGGCTGGACCGGAACATCATATTTTAAGCCTTCACAAGGGAGAAAAACGTGGTTTGCATCATATAGCTTTTGGCATGGTCGATAAAAATGCGGTGGATCGTGCAGCAGGGATATTACAGTCGAAGGGCGTTCGAATTATTGAACCGCCTGGATATTTGAATGAAGCAGGTGCCGGTTATGGCATGCGGTTTATTGATCCGGAAAACCGCGTAATAGAGCTTTCGGCTTGGGTGGAAGTACAAACGTCTATATGGAGCAAGAAAAATGTTGATCCAGTGAAACTGAACCACGTTGTAATGAACACAAAGAACTTGGATATGATCGTTGAGTTTTATACGGATGTACTTGGGTTTAAAGTTACAGATTGGAGTGAGCACCAAATGTCATTCCTGCGATGCAACAGGAAACATCACTCCATTGCCTTCAATCAAGATGAGCATGCGTCAGTCAATCATATCGCATACGAGGTCGATTCCGTGGATGAACTGATGCGGGGAATAAGCAATGTGCGAAAAGCGGGCTTGTCAGAACTTTGGGGACCTGGACGTCATGGGCCTGGAGACAATATTTTCTGTTATTTTCAAGACCCAGGCGGTTTTGTTATGGAGTATACATGTTATCTGGAAACGATCGAAGATGAAGCGGAGTGGAGGGCACGTGTATGGAAACGGGTTCCGCATTTAATGGATCAATGGGGGATTGCAGGTCCGCCGAAACCAGAAGCCCGCAAAGCAATGGGAGGAGATCCCGATCCAGGCTGGGTTGATTCTAAGATAGATGATTCAATCATGGCGGAAAAATGAGGAGGATATTGATTTCCTCCCATTATTCTGGTGCGTAATTAGGAAAAGCGTTTAAGGAAAATGGTTTTGAAAAGGAGTGACGAGAGTGGATTTAGGATTGCAAGGAAAAGTGGCTGTCATAATGGGCGGCACGTCGGGCGTGGGATTAAAAACAGCAGAAATGTTTCTGGCTGAGGGAGCGAAAGTGGCTATATGCGGCAGAAGTGCAGAGCGTATGGAGAGTGCACAAACACAATTGCTTTCATTTGGTGAAAAGGCAGATATTTTTGCATCACCATGTGATGTCACCTCAAAATCGGATGTGGATTCTTTCATTAATGGTACCGCTGAGAGGTTTGGGGGAATCGATATATTGGTGAATGCAGCCGGTCAAAGCGTGATGGGTCACTTTTTTGACATAACGGATGAGCAGTGGGAAGAACAGATTCAGTTAAAGTTCTTTGCCATCATATATGCCGTTCGTGCATCGCATCCTCATTTATTGAAAAGGGGAGGAGGGCGGATCATTAATATTAATGCAACGCTTGCTAAAGAACCTGAACGTCATATGGTAGCGACTGCAGCAGCAAGGGCTGGTCTCCTTAATTTAAGCAAAACCTTGTCCCAGGAATTGGCTTTTGACAATATATTGGTTAATTCAGTGAGTCTTGGATTGATCCGGACGGATCAATGGGAGCGAAGAAGATTGAAAAATGCGCCTGATATGGACCCAGAAGAGTATTACGGAGACCTTGCGAAAAAACGGAATATCCCTCTTGGCCGCGTTGGTGAAGCGGAAGAAGTGGCCAGTGTCATCGTTTTCCTTGCTTCAGACAAAGCAAGTTATGTAGCGGGTTCGACGATTGAGACGGCAGGAGCAATCGGAAAGGCACTATAAATATATTACTAAAAAAGGTAGGATAACGCGATGAAAATACAAGAAGAATTAGAGTTTACGACCGCCGATTCCATCGTAAAGGAGCTTGTTCAGGCAGGAGTGGAAGCTGCTTTCGGGATTGTCAGTATTCACAATATGCCAATCTATGATGCAATTCTTAGAGAAGGGAGCATCAAACTCATTTGTTCACGCGGTGAGAGCGGTGCCGTAAATATGGCTGATGGATATGCCCGCGCCACAGGGAAATTGGGTGTAGTGATTACAAGTACCGGAACAGGGGCAGGAAATGCTGCTGGTTCACTAGTGGAAGCATGGGCAGCTGGTGTCCCCCTTCTTCATCTTACCGGTGAGGTGGCTTCTTCTTATCTTGGTACAGGCAAAGGATACATACATGAGTGTAAAGACCAGCTTTCAATGATGAGAGGAGCTTGTAAAAATGCAGTGAGGCTTAGAAACCCTGACCAATCTGCAGCAGTGGTAAGGAAGGCGATCCAAGAAGCCTTAACTGCACCAACGGGTCCGGTTACATTGGAAATCCCGATTGACTTTCAATCGGCGATCATAGAAGATCTTTCACTCGAGGGGCTGCGGGCCTCAACATCTGAAACAAATGCATTGCCATTTATTCCTGAAAAAGCCGTGCAAAAAATCTTAGGCGCACGCCGTCCTGTAATATGGGCAGGTGGTGGAGTCATCAGTGCCAATTCATCGCAAGAGCTGCAAAAATTAGCGGAACTCCTTGGTGCAGCGGTTATAACAAGTCAGTCAGGAAAAGGGTCGATTCCAGAAAACCACGAACAATGCATCGGACATTTTGCAGCATATGAAACAACAAAAGAGTTTTTAAGAAATGCAGATTTATTGATTAGCGTAGGTGTAAGGTTTAGGGGGAATGAAACATCCAACTGGAAAGTGCCGGTGCCACAAGAACATATAGCGATCGATGCGGATTGGCAGGCCATTAACAGGAACTATAAAGCCACGTTAGGATTGGTTGGTGATGCAAAAGGTATGTTAGCTGCCATCATTCAAAAACTCGAAGAACATTCAGTTCATGCGGAGCCTTCTTATTTACAAGAAGTTCTTTCGCTTAGAAATGAAGTGCGCGCTCAACTCAGGGAAACGCTTGGACCTTATGAGCAATTTGTGGATGGTATGGGGGAGATATTACCAGACGATACCATTCTGGTTCGAGATGTAACCGTACAGGCAAACGTTTGGGGCAGCCGTTTATTTGAAGTCTATGAACCAAGAACATCCATTCATGCATCAGGCGGGGGAATTGGTCAAGGTCTTCCAACAGCAATCGGTGCCCAAATGGGGTGTCCGGATAAAACCGTTGTTCTTATGGCTGGAGACGGTGGGTTTATGGTGAATGTCGGGGAAATGGTTACTGCAGCCGAAGAAAACTTACCAGTTATCATCGTTTTATTCGATGACTCAGGCTATGGGGTTCTTCGCAATATTCAAACAGCCGCATATGGTCGGCAGGTAGCCGTGGATTTATTGAGTCCTGATTTTGTGAAACTGGCTGAGTCCATGCATTTTGATGCTGTCCGTATTGGTTCTGGAGATGAATTCATATCCGAACTGAAAAAGGCAAAGGAAAGACGTAAACCCTCAATGATCGTTGTTGATATGGAAGCTGTGGGGCCTATGGCCAAGCCATTTGGCGGACCTCCAGGAGCTGCGGAAGCGTTCAAGCCCAAAAAACTATAAGGAGGATTGACAATGATTTCGACATACCCATTTGTTTCAGGAAAATACCTAGTTAATGGAGAATGGAAAGAATCGGCGGATAAAGTCGATGTAGTAAATCCGGCATATACATTGGAAGTAGTTGGCCAGGTGGCGAAATGCTCTGAAGAAATCGTGAATGACGCAATTGAAGCGGCAGAAAATGCTTTTGAAACGTGGTCTCGCTCTGATATCGGGGAACGGGCCAATCGGATGAACACTGCGGCAGAAGAACTCTCAAAAGTTATTGAGGAAAATGTTACAGTGTTTGTACGTGAAAATGGCAAAACACTTGTTGAAGCTAAAAAGGATTTACTGCGCTGTGTTGAAGTCATGAAGGGCTGTGCAGCAGAGTTACTTGATTGGTGGAAGCCTGAAGTGCTCCCAGGAAAACAAAAAGTCCAGATCCGAAGAAGGGCAAGGGGTGTCACGGCAATTATCACACCGTGGAACTCTCCAATGATATTAACCTTTAAACGGGTCATACCTGCTGTTTTGGCAGGCAATGCCGTTGTTGTAAAACCTGCAACGAATTGTCCGATAACGATAATGACCTGTTTAAAAGTAGTTGCTGAACATTTTCCTCCAGGGGTCATCAATATAATCTCGGGATCAGGAAAAGCGATCGGCGACAAACTATGTTCCGATTCACGCGTACGGACTTTGGCGTTTGTCGGAAGTACGGAAACCGGAAAAGATATCATGCAGAAATCAGCTGGAAATCTGCAAAAGGTATATATGGAACTTGGTGGAAATGATCCTGCCATCATTTTGGAAGATGCCAATATGGATGAAGCAGCCATCAAACGTTTGAGGATGGGGATATTACGAGCAGCGGGTCAGGTCTGTTCTGCAGTAAAAAGAGTGTACGTCCAAGAATCACGTTATGATGAGGTGGTGGAAAAGCTGACCAAAGAGTTTAGCCGGATGGTAATTGGTGATGGCATTCAGCCTGACGTGACAATGGGTCCATTGAATAATAAAGCACAATATGACTTTGTGAATGGCTTGATCGAACGTACCGCTAAATCAGGAGGAAATATAATCACGACTGGCATCCAGCTGAATCCGGAAACTTGGGATAAAGGTTATTATATGTGTCCTTCCATTATTACAGGCGTCGATCAGCAGAGCGAATTAGTTCGGGTGGAGCAATTCGGACCCATCATTCCAATTTTACCTTTCAATGGTATTGATGAAGCTGTAAAATTAGCGAATGATAGTGAGTTTGCCTTGCGTGCTTCTGTTTGGACCGAGAATGAAGATATCGCTGTCGAAATGGCAGATCGCCTTGAAGCTGGTGCTGTTTTCCATAATAATCATACCGTTTTCAGCGACTTGGCTCTGGATTTCCCAGGATTAAAAGAAAGTGGTGTTTCCCGGGAAACAAGACATTGCGGGCTGGAATTTTTTGCGGACTCATACGGGTTTGCTGATTGAGGAAGGATGAAACTACATGAAATTAGGTTTAATCGGATGCGGTAATATCGGTAAATTTCTGCTACAGGCCATTAATAAGGACGGGCTTCTTCCAGGTGGTAAAATCGTTGCGATTTATGCCCGCCGTGAAGAAGTCGCAGCACAACTAGCTGAAGAATTCAGGACACAGCCATATAGTGATGTCGATGAACTCCTTCAATCCGATGTAGAATTAGTCATAGAGGCTGCAACGATCGAAGCAGCTGAAGAGTATGCATTGAAAGTGCTTAAAAGTGGGAAGGATCTCTTGCTGAGCAGCATTGGCGTGATGGCGAATCGTGCCTTTGAAGAACAATCAAATCAGATTTGCAAAATGAATAACGTGAATATTCTCCTTCCGTCTGGTGCGATTGGAGGTCTCGATGTACTTAAGTCGGCAAAGGCGGTGAATGGCCTTGAAACTGTTTGCATCACCACAAGAAAACCGCCAAACGCATTGCCTGCAGGTTCTACAGTGACAGAAGAAACGGTATTATTTGAAGGATCTGCTGCAGAAGCGATCAAACAGTTTCCGAGAAACATTAATGTTGCGATTGTGCTGTCCATGGCTGGTCTTGGATCTGAAAAGACGAAAGTGAAAATCATTGCCGATCCGAATGTGTTAAAAAACCATCACCTGATAGAAGCGTCAGGTTCGTTCGGGAAACTGAAATTGGAAGTGGAAAATGATCCGATGCCAAATAATCCGAAAACGAGTTATTTAGCGGCATTAAGTGTTTTGGCTACTCTGCAAAATAAGGAAAAGAGCGTTCAAATCGGGTAAAGACTTATGATGTAAAGCTTGGAAGGGAGAGGAAAAGTATGCTTAAAACTGATAAATCCTTAGAAGAAATGTCGAAACAGCAAGTTATTAACTATCTGAATGAAACGGTTAAACCAGAGGAAGGCGCTATACCTGCATACCTCCTTGGAGACCCAAAGGTTTATGATATAGAACATGAAAAAGTGTTTTTGAAAACATGGGTTTTTATCGGTCATGATTCTGAAGTACCCAACAAAGGAGACTTCATGACCCGTGAACTGGCTGGCTACTCGCTCATCATCACTCGTGATGGTGAAGGGGAAATCAGGGCGTTTTATAATATGTGCACACATCGCGGAATGAAACTATGCCGTGCAGATAAAGGAAACAAGTCATTATTTACGTGTCCCTACCATGGGTTTAATTTCAAAAACACTGGTGAGCTCGTAGGGGTGCCTTTACAAAAGGACATATACGGGGGCAACCTTGACCGGTCGGAAATGGGCCTTCACAAAGTGAAGCTTGAATCCTATAAAGGTCTTTTATTTGGAACTTGGAATGAAGAAGCCGAGCCGCTTGAAGAGTTTCTTGGAGACATTAAATGGTATTTGGATATACTCGTAGGTCGTGCAGAAATGGAAGTAATCGGGGTTCCGCAAAGATTCGTAGTCAATTCCAACTGGAAAGTTGGTTCCGATAACTTTGTTGGTGATTCCTATCACACGATGGTCACACACGGTTCCATTGCCAAACTGGGCATGGTTCCAAATGCTACCTATTCAAAGCGCGGTTTTCAAATCCATACAGATAACGGGCATGGACTGAACTTAGGGACACCTAACCCTGAATTCGCTTTCCCGGAAGAATTGAAAGAAGAATTTAAAACTAATTTGTCTGAAGAACAATATGGAGTGTTATCAAACTTAAAGAATATGATTGGGAACGTTTTCCCCAATTTATCATTTTTAATATCCCATACAAAAATCAAGGACCAATTCATCTCCAACACTTCAATTAGAATGTGGCGGCCAATCGGTCACAATAAAATGGAAGTGATCGCTTGGATGCTCGTGGAAAAGAACGCCTCCCAAGATTGGAAAGATAGATCAAGAGATTCATTTATATTGACCTTTAGCCCATCCGGTATTTTCGAACAGGATGATACGGAAGTGTTTACGGATATTACTGAAGCAGCCCAAGGCCCAATGCCTTTCCTAAAGAATCTAACCTACAATTATACAATGGGTCTTCATCGTGAACCAGTTGATTTTATAGGACCGGGTGTTGCTTACGATGATAAATTCACTGAAGCGAGCCAAAGGAATTTTTACAAATACTGGCTTGAATTAATGACGAAATGATAAGCGGGAGGGGGAACGGAAATGAATGTGGAGAAAATGTTGCTCAAATGTGAATTTGAACAGTGGCTGTATGATGAAGCTCAACTATTGGATGATATTGAATTTGATGATTGGTTCGATTTAATGCACTCGAGCTTGCGTTATCAAATGCCTGTACGTGTAAATAAAGAAGGTGTGGAACGCCCGGATTATTCAACGGAAATGTTTACATTTAATGATGATATTGAGCTGCTTAAACTGCGCGTGGATCGTTTGAAAACGGATTATGCTTGGGCGGAAATACCGCCGTCAAGAACACGGCGTTTTGTCTCTAATGTACGCGTTAAAGACTATGTTGAAGGTGAAAAGGCAGTTGTCAAGAGCTATTTGCTTATCTATCGGAGCCGCAGCACGGATATTCAACATGATTTGATTTCGGGGGAACGAAATGATGAATTCATTTTCGAAGAAGGTAAATGGAAACTTTCCAAACGGATATTCATTGTTGATCAATCAACGATAAATACCAGAAATCTTGCTATCTTCGTATAATATTGACTTGGATAAAAAGAGATAACAAGGAGGCTGGAATCAATGGCAATGGCGTTAAAGGATAAAGTAGTGTTGATTACCGGGGGCAATTCAGGTATCGGAGAGGCTGTCACTAGACGTTTTATACAAGAAGGGGCAAAAGTCAGCATCATCGGCCGCTCGATAGAAACGCTAAAGAAAATGAAAGAGGAATTTGGTGAAGAGATTATCATTAACCAAGGCGATGTAAGCAAATATGAAGACAATGAGAGGGCTGTACAGGCCACAGTCGAGCAATTTGGAAAGCTGGACGTTTTCGTTGCTAATGCAGGTGTCTTTGATGGATTTGCTAAATTTGCCGACGTAACTCCCGATGCACTTTCCGAAGCATATGATTTTCTGATCGATATTAACGTTAAAGGATCTTTTTTCGGTGCTAAAGCCGCTCTTGAAGAATTGCAAAAAACGAATGGCAATATTATTTTCACCGTATCCGGTGCCAGTTTTTATCCGGATGGCGGCGGGGTGTGGTACACAGCAAGCAAGCATGCCCAAATAGGATTGATGCGCCAACTTGCCTTTGAACTTGCTCCTAACATTAGGGTGAATGCTGTAGCGCCTGGTGGCACTCTGACAGCATTATCGGTCATTCCTCCCCTACGTCCATTCGTTAAAATCGTGGATAATGAAACGAAGGCAAATAGCATTAAAAAAAGAAACCCTCTTCAGCTTGCACAGATCCCCGAAGATCATGTAGCAGCATATGTCCTGTTAGCATCGGACGCAGCGCGTGCAATTACCGGCGAAGTCATCTCCAGTGATGGAGGATTGTCAGTTCGCGGACTGGGTTGAGTTCATTTCAAAATAAACTATGGGAAGAAGGTTTATAAGTATGGCCGAATCACTATTGGGCAATAGGAAGATTAATCAACTCGCATTTGTTGTAAAAGATATTGAGGCTGCTAATCTAGCTTTCACAAGACTGCTGGGCATAAAGAAGGCAGAACCATTTCTAACCGGTGAAAGTTCTGTTTCGAAAGTCACTTTTAGAGGTGTACCAACGGGATCACAATCCAAACTGGCTTTTCTGAATACACCTACCGTCCAATTCGAACTTATACAACCCGATAAAAATCCAGGAACGATGCGAGAGTTCCTGGATGAAGTAGGTGAGGGGATTCACCATATAGCGTTTGATGTAGACTCTATCCAAAAGAGGCTGCCAATCATGGAGAATAGCGGCTACCCAGCTTTGCAAACAGGTGAATTCACTTCAAGTGACGGCCGATATGTATATGTGGATACACTGGATGATCACAAAACATTAGTTGAACTGCTTGAAAGTGCAGAGCCAAGAAAAACGGCATGGGAGAGACCAGAAGATGCAAGCGTTCAGCCGCTATTAGGGACCAACAAAGTGGAACAGCTTGCCTTAGTTGTAAAAGACCTGGATGCGGCCGCGGATGCATATTGTAAGTTATTGGGTATTGAAAAGCCTCCCATCATTCATTCTAGTTCAACAGATATTACAAACGTGATATACAAAGGGAAGCCCACTGAAGGGAAATCAAAATATATGTTCATCGATACCCCGTTAATTCAAATTGAATTGATCGAGCCGGGCGAATCACCTAGTACGTGGAAAGATCATCTTGAAACATATGGTGAGGGTGTTCACCATATCTCTTTTGTCGTTAAAGACATGGAGGATAAAATGAAGATGTTAGAAGAAATGGGCTATCCGGTCATACAGACAGGTAACTTTTTTAACGGAAAAGGCAGATATGCCTATATGGATACCACATCGACCTATAAAGTGATTATTGAATTGTTAGAACGTTTTGATGAGTAAACATGTATCGATGGATCATAAAAAGGTTTCAGCAGAGCACTTGTAACTTACATTTTTAGAAATAACGAACTCCAGTGGTCATTAAATCGAAAACCTAGCCATTTTCCCTCCTATTCAGCTGATTAACTTACTGTACTAGTGAAACCGTAAAAAGCATATACAAGGCAATGGGCAGGAAGGGGACTTCAACCATGGCCTTGTACGGTTGGCATAATAATGACAAATTTAACAACAAAACGGGAAAAAACAATTGACAAATAATTCAGAATATAAATATTATTAAAGGTAGTTATTGGTTTGAAAATTTTTTAAACTAAGATGTATACATGTATGCAGATGAAATGTTGTTTTTTCTAGGGAACAAAAGGTTAAAAAAATTGGGGGCTGAAAAAATGGAGATATCCGGAAAAATAAACTTTGATTATAGCGCAGAAGTGATTTGGGAAGCCATGCATAATCCGGAATTGCTCAAGAATGCCATTCCAGGATGTCAAGACCTTTCATTGGTTGCAGCTGGCGAATATGATGTTGAACTAAAGCTTGGTGTTGCAGCTGTAAAAGGTGACTACACGGGAAAGGTGAAATTGAAGGATTTGGAAGTTCCTTATCAGTATATTTTAAATGCTGAAGGCAGCGGGAAGCCAGGTTTTGTTTCTGCCGAAATGGACTGTAAAATCGTTCCAGCTGGTGATGGTTGTCAATTGATTTGGGAATGCAACGCAGATATAGGTGGAATGATCGCTGGTGTGGGAAGCAGGGTTATTGGTGGTATTGCAAAATTCATGGCAGGTAAATTCTTTAAAGATATGGAGAAACAGTTAAAAACTCATCAAAGAATTTAATGCCGGTCATTCAAAGCATTTAAACGATGTATCACGAATGGAGGGGTTCCTATCAAACCAGCTAAGTTTAATTACCTTCGGCCTTCGAGTTTGGAAGAAGCTGTGCACTATTTATCAGAATACGGGGAAGATGCGAAGATTTTATCCGGTGGACAAAGTTTGATCCCATTATTGAATATGAGACTTTCAACGCCAAAATACCTTATTGATATAGGCAGGGCTGAGGGGTTGAGCTATATACAAGAAGAAGGTGAATCACTGGTCATCGGTGCTTTGACGAAACACAGGGAAATTGAAAAATCCGAGTTGGTTAAGGAGAAGTGTCCATTGTTATCGGAAGCAATACGGTGGGTAGGCCATGAACAAATACGCAATCGAGGAACTGTTGGTGGCAGTATCGCCCATGGTGATCCATCTGCGGAGCTACCATGCGTTTTAACCGCTTTAAGAGGAGGAGTAGTCATTGCCGATGTAAACGGCGAAGAAATAGTAAGCCCTGAAGATTTTTTCCTAACCTATATGCTTACATCCTTACAGCCGGATCAATTGGTTAAAGAGATTCGGTTCCCGATATTGAAGCCGACTAGTGGATCGGCATTTGTTGAAGTGGCCAGAAGGCATGGGGATTTTGGTTTGGTTGAGGTGGCTGCAGTAGTTGATCTAAGTGAAGATGGAAGTTTTTCTGAGGTTAAATTAGCCATAGGTGGCGTGAATTCCGTTCCTACAGCTTTAGGGGATGTGGAAAGGCTTTTGGTTGGAAAGGAACCGACTGAGGAGAGTTATAAGGATGCGAGTGTTTTAACAATGGAGATGATCGAACCTGAATCCGATCTCCACGGTACTGCTGAATATAGAAGGGAACTATCTGGTACGATGGTCATCCGGGCCTTAAAGCAAGCGACCATTCGTGCACAAGGGGGCAGGGTGATGTGATGGATGGAGTTAAGATAAATCTAAAAGTAAACGGACAAGATATATCGAGGGAAGTAGACTCTAGATTGCTATTATCGGATTTTATCAGGGAGAGCCTGTACCTTACTGGAACACATATTGGCTGTGAACATGGAGTTTGCGGAGCTTGTACAATCCATGTTAACGGTGATCCAGTCCGCTCATGTTTAATGCTTGCAGTCCAAGCGGATGGATGTGAAGTCAAGACGGTGGAGTCACTTATCCAGGAGAATGGGAAGCTTAATTACCTACAGCAAGCATTTTCGGATAATCATGCCCTGCAATGCGGATTTTGTACTCCAGGATTTTTGATGACGGTTTCAGGTTTCCTGGAAGAAAATTCAAAACCTAGTGAAGATGAAATAAAAAAATGCATTTCAGGAAATTTATGTCGTTGCACCGGTTACTCCAACATTATTAAAGCTGTGAAGCAGGCTGCGCAAACTGTGTCTAATTAAGGAGGGAACAGGCATGACAAAATACGTTGGCCAAAGTGTTAAGCGGAGGGAAGATTATCGTTTGGTTACAGGTACAGGGCAATTCGTGGGAGATATCCGAATGGCAAATATGGTTGAAGCAGTCTTTGTCCGCAGCACACATGCACATGCCACAATCAAAGGGATTGATATCTCCGAAGCTCAGGCATTGGAAGGGGTGCATGTCATTCTCACCGGAATGGATATAGAAGGAATCATAAAGCCTCTTGTCCAATTTGAATCACATTGTGCTTTGCCCCCGAATCTAGAGGAAGCGATCAATCCCACTATCCATTATTGTTATGAAGATGTCCTGGCAAAGAATAAGGTGATGTATGTAGGGCAACCCATTGCAGTCGTCGTTGCAGATAACAGGTATGTGGCCGAAGATGCAGCAGATTTAATAAAAGTGGAATATGAAACGCTAACAGTGGTTGTCGATCCATTCAAGTCATTGGAAAAAGACGCACCATTGATTCAAGAGCATTTAAAGAATAACGTCCAGTCAGACTTCCATGTTACGACTGGAAATGCTGTACAGTCCCTTAAAGATGCAGATCAAATTCTCAAGGCAAGAATCCAAACGCCTAGAGTTTCTTCCAACCCGCTCGAAACGAGGGGGGTCGTTTCCACCTATGAAAACCGTACAGATCAATTTCATGTTTATTCTTCCACTCAACTTCCTTTTGAGATTAGAACTTATATTGCTAGATCATTGGATTTGGTTGAACAGCAAATCAGGGTGACCGCACCTGACGTAGGTGGTGGTTTCGGACCAAAAGGTGGGGTTCACCCAGAAGAAATCTTAATTCCATATCTTTCGAAGTTATTGAAGAGACCTGTCAAGTGGATTGAAGATCGTCTAGAACATATGACAAGTGCACGCCATTCACGGGATCAAATCCATGATGTGGAGGTTGCTTTTAACCAGGATGGCACTATTTTGGGAATTAAAGATCACTTCATTATAGATAGTGGTGCTGTAAATTATTTTGGATTAACATGTGCCTACAATAGTGCCTACCATTTAAGGGGAGCATATAAGATTCCAAACTATGATGTTACTTGCCAGATTGTCTTAACGAATAAAACACCGAATGTTCCCTTTCGGGGAGCAGGGAGACCAGAGGTCGTTTTCGTAATGGATCGAATTATCGATATGGTCGCTAGAAGGTTGAAAAAAGATCCAGTGGAAGTAATGCGAAAGAACATGATTCAAGCGGAGGATATGCCTTATGACCAAGGGATTTTGGTTAAAGATGGTGCGAAGCTGATTTATGATAGCGGGGACTATCCCGCTGCATTGGATCAAGGTTTGAAAATGATTGATTATGAAGGATTTAGAGAGCAGCAAAAAGAGTTGAAGAAGCAAGGAAAGCTAGTCGGTGTCGGCATTTCCACATATGTAGAAGGAACAGGTGCTGGCCCATTCGAAAGTGCCTATGTAACGATTGATGGTAGCGGTCAGGTCGTGGCATACCTTGGATCTTCTCCGCAGGGGCAGGGTCACGAAACGGTATTCTCCCAAATCTGTGCGGATGAATTAATGCTTAGTCCAAATGATATTACAATAAGGGTCGGGGATACAACGAACTTGGCCTTTGGGGCCGGAACATATGCAAGCCGGAGTGCAGTGAATGCTGGATCGGCCATTCAAATTGCTTCAGCGAAATTAAGGGGAAAAGTATTGGCTGTCGCAGCTGCCATGCTTGAAGTTGAATTCTCGGATTTACAAATGGAAAATGGCAAAGTCTTTGTTAAGACAGATCCTGAAAAATGTGTGACCTATAAGGAAATTGCTAAAGCGGCACGTCCAGGAAACAGGTGCAAGGTACCTGGTGGAATGGAGCCAGGCCTGCAAGTCACACATTACTTCGTTCCGCCCACTGTTACTTTTTCATCGTCCGTCCATATAGCCATGGTGGAAGTGGATAAGGAAACAGGTTTAGTCGAGTTGAAAGGTTATAGTGTGGTACATGACGCAGGAAAGGTCATCAATCCAATGATCGTGGATGGTCAAGTGCAGGGTGGCATAGCCCAGGGAATTGGTGCAGCTCTATTTGAAGAAGTCGTTTACGATGAGAAAGGCCAACTTTTGACCGGATCTTATATGGATTATTTATTGCCGACATCCATGGAAATCCCGACTGTAGAAAAGTCCCATCAAGAATTCCTCTCTACCAGAAATCCACTTGGCATCAAGGGAGTAGGTGAAGGTGGAGCCATTTCCCCGCCTGCAGCCATTGCGAATGCGGTTGTTGATGCGCTCGATCCATTAGAAATCACGATCAATCAATTGCCCATTAGTCCAAGCAAACTCCGTAATTGGATTAAGGAAGCGGAAAGGAAAAAGTTCAAGATCGAAATAGGTTAAAAAATTCGTTTAGCAGTTCAGAATTCATTGTTGATGGATTCTACCCTATACCATGACAGAACGACAGACGAGCATGAAAATGGAAGGTGTAAATAGGGGATTACACTAGTTACGAAAATTTTCATGATAATAGGGGCTGATTTTTTTGAATAATTTAAATCCACAATTGCATAATCCATCGGGCAAAATGACGAATACCCGTTGGTTCTTCACGGCTTTTCCTTTGCTTGTTCTTTTCACTGTTTCCATGATGGATAAGGCAAATATTAATATTTTGCTTGCCAACAAGCCTTTTCTAACTGATTTGGGTATTGATGGTAATTTGGTGAAAGGAACACTTAGCAGCATATTTTTAGTAACTTATGCTTTTGGTCAATTGGCTTGGGGCTTTATCGTTGATAAGATAGGTGCACTGCGCAGTGGTTTCATCGGGATCGCTCTGTGGGTATTTGCGATGGTGTTAGGTGGGATGGCCGATTCCATCAGTGCGATTTTATGGTCCAGGGCCATATTGGGAATCGGTGAAGGAGTCCTGTATCCAATGGCATTGAAATTGACCTCAAGCTGGTTCCCGCAGAATGAACAAGCAAAGGCACAGACAACTTGGTATAACGGAAATGCGATAGGACCGGTTGTTGGGCTTCCGCTAATAGCAATCATAGCCTCCACATATGGCTGGCGGGAAAGCTACTTCATACTTGCGGCATTATCTGTCGTTTGTTTGATTTTATTCTTGATCATGACAAGAGATAATCCGGCTAAGCATTATGCGGTTAATTCAATGGAGTTAAACTATATTCAAAGTAATCAAAAAGTGGGGGGGACTCCAACAGCAAGTAAAGATAATGTTAAAGCGGTTCTTGCGAGTCCGATGTTCTGGATCTTAACGATTGTTTATTCTTGCATTTCCATTGCCTATTATGGGATTTCGACCTTTTTACCAAGTTATTTGACAGAAGAAAAAGGGATTGCTTTTGTAAATTCCGCTGTTATAAATGCCGGTGGATTCGCATTAGCCATTGTTGTACAAGTGGTGGCTGGGTTTCTATCTGATCGATTCATGAAGAGGGCGATTTTTGTAGGCGGGGCATGTGGGCTTATCATCATTTTCATGCTTTTCTCCCTTTTCACTGCTAACAGCACAGTTGCTGCCGTCTTGAGCATTTTATTGATTGGTCTTTTGTTTATGCCAGCTGCGCTAACCATGACCATGCTTCACCGTGTCGCATCACCCGATGTAATGGGGAGCATCAGTGGGGTTTTCGGCTGTGTATCTTATTTAATTGCAGCTCTTGGACCCATGGTTGTCGGTTTATTCAGTCAAATGAGCGGTTCATATAATGGCGGGTTTATTGCCCTTTTATGTTTTGTAGCCCTCTCCCTTTTCTTGAGTGTTTTCTTAGTCAGAAAAGGATATTAGTGCTCTAATTTAAATCATTGAAAATGAATGGGGAAGAGAGACAAATACGGTATTTTCGATTTGTCTCCCTTTTTCTGCTTCCAAATATGTGAATACCAGATTTAGAGGAGGGGGTTAAGGATGTCAAGGTTACAAGAATTAAAAGACGTGCTGGAAAATATAAGTTCCGCATGGGAGCGGCACGAAAAAGCAGCAATGGTCATGCAGATAAGTGTCAAGGGTTCCGCATATAGACTTCCAGGCGCAAAAATGATGATGGCATCGGACGGCCGTATGTTTGGTACGATAAGTGGCGGATGTTTGGAAAGCGATTTATATGGCTGGGCGGAAAAAGCTATGGAATCCAACGCTTGCGTTATACACCAATATGACTTGAGCGAGAATGAAATTTGGGGGTTGGGAATAGGTTGCAAAGGTCAATTGGATATATTTATCCTCCCTATTGAGCCAGATGACGAATTCTGGATGATGACATATCAAATTGTCCAAAAAGGTCAGAGTTTCACCATGATATTGGATGTATCCTCCGGTAATGGTTTAATCGTCGATAAATATGGTAACCTCATTGGAAATCATGGAAGTGTGCCATCTGAAGTCGTTGAAAAAGCAAGGAGGGTAATGGATACTCAAACTCGGGCAGAATTGGTGAATCTGGAGGGAAAACGATATCTAATTGATGCTATTAAGCCCAGTGAACAATTGATTATTGCCGGGGCTGGCATGGATGCTGTTCCAGTTGTCGAATTGGCAGCAAAAGCAGGCTTTTCCGTAACGGTATTGGATTCACGCAAGAGTTTCAATAATGATCGCTTGTTTCCATTGGCTTCGAATTTGCAAAAATGCCCAGATGAAATAGACCCTTCTGAATTTACTGGATCATGGTGGGTAGTCATGAATCATATCCAGTCATTAGATGAGAAAACCCTACAAGTGGCATTGAAAAGTGCCCCACGATATATTGGGGTGCTTGGCCCAATATCCCGTACAACGGAAATGCTTAATACAATTGGAGAAGACTTCAACAGCGGTCCAATCCACTCACCAATTGGTTTGGATATCGGTGCTGAAACGATGGAAGAAGTTGCACTAAGTATTGTGTCGGAATTGATGTCTGTTAGAAATGGAAGATTTCCTGCACCCTTGCATGGCAAAGTGAAGATTCATGCCTAAAATAGGCGCAATCATACTTGCGGCAGGCATGTCGATTCGAATGGGTGAACCTAAACTGTTACTTCCTTTGCGGGGACAACCTCTATTTCGTCATGCCATTGATTCTATCCTTGGCAGCCCTGTGCAGCCCATCTATTTGGTTGCCGGTAAATATATAGAAGAAATCCGTCAACATAGTGAAGACTATCCAGAAATGAAGATTATTCATAATCCGAATTATGCAGATGGAATGTCCACTTCTCTAAAACTAGGAGTTCAATCCATCAAAGAAAATGTGGATGCAGTCATGATCTTCCTTGCGGATCAGCCCCTTATTTCCCGTGTCATCATACAATCTTTAATAGATAAATATATTCAGTGTAAAGATGAAGGAGTACGGATCGTTCGACCAAAATATAAAGGGGAAGTAGGACATCCGATACTAGTGGATGCAGTATTACTCAATGAATTCCATTCAATAAATGGTGATCAAGGTGGTAAAAGCATCATCAAAAAATATGAGGCGGTGACAGAGACCGTTTCTTTTGACAATTCGATGTGGGGATTTGACATTGACACGCCTGAAGACTTCCAAAAAGTGAAATTGCATTTGTATTCATAATGCAAAACAGTTGATATGAAATAAATGATCCTGAATGGAATACTAAGTTCGGCCGAATAAATCATTGGAAGGTTGGAAAAAGCAGCGGAACAGCCGGAAAAAGAGAGGGAAGGCCGATATAATCCCCTAATCGTTCGAAATGCTGCCTTGAAGAGTTATATATTAAAAGGGTTCCTACAATTGCGGACTGAATACTCGCAATTAGGCACCCTTTAATGTTAATTTTATTCGGATACATGTTTTATGTAATCAAGATAATATTCAAAGTTTTTTTGGATATGGATCGTATTGACCTTTATTGCTTTTTCTACATCTTTGTCACGAATGGCATGGATTAGCTGTAAGTGCTCATTGTTTCGTTCCTCATACCAAGATTTATCAACCATTGTAACATCTTCATTACGGGCCGATAAAAAGGAAATTCGAAAAGATAGCCATAACGAATCCGTAGTTTTTTGGAGAAAGGTATTTCTCGAGTAGGAATATAATAAGCGGTGAAATTCAATGTTTGCTCGACTTGCCGCTATTCGGTCATTACTATTAATTGCTTGTTGCAGTTTATCCGTTGCCCATTCCAGTTTTTTTAATTCCTCTTCCGTAATTCCTTCACAAGCTTTTTGTATCGAATAGTTTTCGAGCATTTTCCTGATTTCCAATTCCTGGTGTAAAAGTTCAATATCCACATTGGATATGACCATCCCTATACCAGGTTTCACCTGAAGCAAATTTTCCTGTTCCAATTTCCTCAAAGCTTCACGAACCGGTGTACGGCTGCAATTGAATTGTTGAGCGATATCATCTTCCGTTAAACGATCTCCAGGCAAAAAAATCCCTTCAATGATCGCATTTTTTATAACAAAAAATATAGCTTCCCTTAAGGGCTTAGAAGAATAATGTTCTATTTGTTCTGTAATATATTGATAGTGATTAGTTTCCATGGTGCTCCTTTCTAAAATCCAATTATATACAAGTATATTTATTTTATCTTAAAAAACGATTGAAGTCATTGCAATGCTTCAGACTTTTAATTATTTATACTATTCAATGGGGAGGGTCCGTTTCTGTTTTGGCACAACAAATGATTTAGAGTTTTAGTTCATATAAAAATGTGGTTTAAATGATCTATGAAACAATTATAACCAAACACGCCCACAAGGCTATCTTTCCTTATTGGCAAGTTATAAAATTCAGGGAAGCCCCACCCGTCCTGAAACTAGGGAACTGCCTGATAATATTAGGGGAAACAAGGGTGTCATAAAATAAGCGGAAGTAAACTTACAGTAAAAATCGGTTTGGATATGTGTCACTTTGCCGCGATGATTGTTGTATATGGAGAATTCTATCCTGCTAGAAGTACATTGAAGTTGCTCGATTACCCAAAGGTGCTATGATGGAAAAGGAGTGTTTGCCATTATTTATTATCTAAAGTAAAGAGAACATCAGATTGATATTCTTTTTTCTTTAATGTACAACAGAGAATACAGGAGGAGTTTTTAAATGAATTTAGCGCAATTTCCCAGAAAACGATATACACCAACATATACACCGATTGAAAGATTAGATCATTTTTCTGAAGTTCTTGGGGGCCCATCCATTTATGTTAAACGAGATGATATGCTTGGTTTGACGGCTGGGGGGAATAAAACAAGAAAGCTGGAATTCCTTGTTGCCGATGCATTGGATAAAGGTGCGGATACGTTGATTACATGTGGAGGCATTCAATCCAATCATTGCCGCTTGACACTAGCTGCTGCCGTTAAAGAGAAAATGAAGTGCATTCTTGTGTTGGAAGAAGGTCTTGCAAATTCTGAACCAGATTTTAACGGTAACTATTTTCTCTATCATTTATTGGGCGCTGAACAAATCAAAGTAGTGCCTAATGGAGCGGACTTAATGC